>CANDMH010000285.1 GCA_947385785.1 uncultured Lachnospiraceae bacterium | reverse complement strand
GGTATTCTTCCCCTACACGGAAGGCGTGAGCACCACACAGCGGAAGGATATCGCAGAATAATATACATCACAGATAATAATACGAAGAAAAAGGCGGAGGAACGATATGGAAATAATATCCGGTCTGGACAGTCTTAAGAAGGTATTGCAGGAGGCGGGCCGCATAAAACTCTACGGTGCAGGGCTGAAACTGGCTTCTTTTATGGAAGCCGTTGTGGAAACGGGGATGCCGTTTCAGGCGGAATGCATTCTGGTGTCTTCCGCCAGGGGCAATCCTGACCATGTATTCGGCCTTCCCATTGTGGAGGTTTCAAAGGCATCATTTCGTGAGGACGATGTGATTCTCCTCACCCTGAGCAGCCGTTTTACGGAGGATGCGCTTCGGATGCTGAGTGGCCGCGGCGTCAGGGAACATATCTATGGGCTTGATTACCGTATGATTGATTCGGTGCCGTATGAGAAGGTGCACAGCGCCATGAAACCATTTCTGGACGCCTGCCCGGACACCTTCGGCGGATGGAACGCACCTGTGGAGGCGGAAAAGAAATACGTATGGAGCTGCTGGTGGCAGGGAGAGAAACAGGCGCCTGAACTCGTAAAGAAATGCTGGGAGAGCCAGAAAAGATATCTTCCCAAAGACGCGGAGCACGTCATCCTCACATGGGAAACTTTCAGAGATTACATAGAGCTGCCGGAATTTATAACGGAAAAAGCGAAGAAAGGGACGCTCCTTCTGGCGCATCTTTCGGACATTGCAAGGTGCTGCCTGCTTTACAGGTACGGCGGGATATGGCTGGATGCCACGGTGTGCCTGACGGACCGGATACCGGAGGAATATTTTCTTTATGAGACGATGACCAGGAGCACGGGGGAGAAAATCTACGGCACGGATGTCTCCTGGGTGACATGGTTTCTGGGAGGAAAGAAAGGCGGGAAATTGTACAGGTTTCTTATGGAAGCCTTTTTCTGGTATTTAAAAAACCATGACGGGCTGTTCCATTACTATATGATTGATTTTCTGATTGCGGTGGCGTGCAGGGAGCTTCCGGGAGTTGAGGAGACATTCCGGAAGATTCCGGTAAACAATGGAAATGCGGACCGACTGCAGAGACACCTGAGCGAAGCGTTTGATCAGGAGCTGTACAGAGCCTGTACGGAAGGCGGATGCATGCATAAACTGACGCATAAAGGAAGCGGATACGGTGAGAATTCATTTTATCGTTACATAATGGACAAAGATTTCAGTGCATAACGGAGGTTGCCATGAAGAAAGTCTGCGCGATGGCAGGGACTATTTTTAACCCGGCAAAACCGGGGCAGAGCATCCGGGAACTTTTAGCTGCGGGGATTCAGGAAGTGATGTTTGACTTCGGACTTTTCGTGTCAGCGGAATGGATTCTGGAAGACCGGAACAGAGAGGAACCCCGTTTTCGGCCGGATTTGACAAGACAGTATTACAGAGAGGTGACAGAGCAGCTGAATGCGCATGGATTTTCGCCGTCGGTTGCAAGGCTGCCCTTTGCCGGTGGCCGGCTGGACCTGACAGGACTCTGCACGTATGAGGAATGGAAAGGCTTCCTGTTTCGAATCCATTCGGACTGCATCCGGGCGTGTGAGGATATGGGATGCAAAACGATCATCACCCAGCCCCTCACTGTCGGTATGGAAAGAGGGAAGGAATGGGAAGCGAACCGGGAGTTTTATCTGTCCCTTTCCTCCCTTTGCGAAAAAGAAGACACAAAGCTTTTGCTTACCAACCAGTGCCGCAATCAGAACGGGCACCTGGTCCGCGGCATATGCTCGGACGGGGCGGAGGCGGCAGAGTGGGTGGATTCCCTGAACCGGGAAGCCAGAAGGGGGCGTTTTGGCTTCTGCCTTGACATTGGAACCTGCAATCTCTGCGGGCAGAATATTCAGAGCATGGCGTCAGCCCTGGGCGGACGGATTGAGGCGGTTCTCCTCACGGAGAATGACGGGAAAAACATGGCGAGGCTGCTTCCGTTTACAAGCGCATGCGGCCGCCAGTCCGCTCTGGACTGGCTTGGTGTGGTCAGGGGACTCAGAGAAGCGGCATTTGACGGAATCCTGATTCTGGAGGCGGTGGACACCACGGTATCCTTTTCACCGCTTCTGCAGCCGTATCTGTTTCCTGTGTACGGGGCGATTCTTGATTATTTTGAGATGCAGATCGGCATTGAGAATGAGCTAAGGAAATACAGGCGCGTGGCGCTGTTCGGGGCCGGGAATATGTGCCGTAACTATATGAAGTGCTACGGGGAAGCCTATCCGCCGCTCTTTACCTGTGACAATAATCCGAAGCTGTGGGGGACGGAGTTTTTGGGGCTGCCGGTCCGAAGTCCAAAGGCGCTTAAGGAACTGCCGGAAGACTGCGGGGTGATTATCTGCAACATGTTTTACCGTGAGATAGAAGCGCAGCTTCAGGAGATGGGCATTTCCCGGATTGGATATTTTAATGACGAATTCCTGCCGTCCTTTTACTTTGACCGGTTAAAGCGGGAAGAAGAGCCAGAAGGAGAGGGAGAACAATGTTAAGAATCGGTGTGCAGACAAAAAATGTGGTGGAGGACGG
>CANDMH010000284.1 GCA_947385785.1 uncultured Lachnospiraceae bacterium | reverse complement strand
GCCTGCATGTTTGAGGGCGAGGACGGGCTGATGACGAAGGAAGGGGAGAGCAGTGAGGGTTCCTTTTTGAATGCGTCTGTCTGGGGAAGAATATCCACGGTGGTGGCAGGACCGGTGTTCAACTTTATTCTGGCCTTCTTCATTGCGCTGATCATGGTGAGCATGACGGATTATGTGGCGATTCGCGACCCTGTCGTCTCCAGGGTGGCGGAAGGCGGCGGAGCGGAAGCCGCCGGTCTGCAGGACGGAGATAGGATTATTTCCATCAATGGGGAAAAACTCGGACTCTATCAGGAAATTTCACTCTATATGCAGGCTACTTACAGGGGCGGTGACCTGGAAGTGGTTTATGAGAGGGACGGTACGAAGCATACAACAACCCTGACACCTCAGTATGACGAGGCTTCCGGAATCTACCTGTTGGGGGTGATGAATACTGATTTTGTGGAGCCGAAGGGTTTTGATACCCTGAAATATGCATGGTATGAGATGCGCTATTCCGTGAAGGCAACCTACAAGAGCCTCGGCATGATCTTCCGGGGAAAGGTCAGCCGCCAGGATGTGGCCGGACCTGTGGGCATCGCCGTGAATGTGGTAGGCAAGACATATGACGAGGCCAAACACTATGGCTGGCAGAGCGTTTTCCTGAGCATGCTGAATATTACGCTGATGCTTTCGGTGAACCTGGGGATATTGAACCTTCTCCCGGTTCCGGCTCTGGACGGCGGCAGGCTGGTATTTCTGCTGGTGGAGGTCATCCGGGGCAAGCCGGTTCCGCCGGAGAAGGAGGGCATGGTTCATTTTGTGGGTCTGATGTTTTTTATGGTGCTGATGGTATTTATTTTCTTTAATGATTTGTCTAATATTTTTATGAGATAACGTTTTGAATATGTCGGTTTCAAGTATATGCCCGCGAGCGCATTTGTTTGCCGTTTTCTGCTCTGGACTTCGGAAACGCTCACTCGCGAAACGGTTCCTGTAATTTGGAGACTCTTCCTTATGAACGTTGCATTAGCGAATATATATTGCGGACAGCTTTTGCCCGGTCAGAAGAAGCCTGACAACGGAAATTATGTCCTGTAACGCTCCGGTCAGCCGGGCTGGCCGGAGAGGTGCGGGAGGTACATAGCCACACTCGTGAGTGCAGCCATTCCTGACAAAGGCTGTTTCTATTGCATGCCGTTTTTGTCCTGCCGCGTTGAAGGTGCTTTCTCGTGATAGGTTTTGCCTGGCAATCAGAGCAGGCTGTGCGTATAAAAAATGACAGTTTTGCGTGTAAAGTCTTTTAAAATTCGGATTATCTTTGAGCTTCAACAGTATATCAAAGTGTTTCTGCAGAAATTCAGTTTATTGTATACAGAGGAATAAAATTTGAGGTTGTTGTATGAAATCGATATTGTATCGAAAAAGCGAGTATCATGC
This sequence comes from uncultured Lachnospiraceae bacterium, assembly GCA_947385785.1. Lineage (GTDB taxonomy): Bacteria > Bacillota > Clostridia > Lachnospirales > Lachnospiraceae > Acetatifactor. The sequence goes on along the minus strand of CANDMH010000284.1, from coordinate 1,245 downwards.
GTGTTCCGTATTGTATGTGCGCACTGTTACTTCAAATACTGCAGTATGGTATATAGCGTCTCAAGGCGTGTGGATGGAATCAAATCAGAATAAAATGATACCTGCAGGATTCGCAGGACGGTTCCTGCAGGCTGGAGAGGATGTGTTGGAAAGGATGGGGGCAGGAAAGGAGGAACAAAAGAAGAAAGCGGATTCCCTGGGCAGGCTGATTCTGGGAAAAAGGGGGTACCGCTGCGGCAGATTACTTGGAAAAGGCGCATTTTCCAGGGTTTATTATGTGGAAGGACAGGCCGGAAGAATCTGTGCCTGCAAGGTCAGTGAAGATGTGAGACTATTGGAGCAGGAAGCCCGGGTTATGGAGGTATTGGAGCATTCGCTGTTTCCGAGATATTCTGGTTTCTGGCGGGAGGCCGGGCTGGGTTTCATGCTTGGGGAGTATATACCGGGCTGCACCATGGAAGAAATGCTGGCGCGGCGGGGGCATTTTACAATGGAACAGACAATCCGCGTGGGCCTGGCATTGGCGGAAGGGCTGCAGTATCTGCATGAGAGACCGGAACACTTTCTGTTTCGGGATGTGAAACCCTCCAATATCATGATTCGGCAGGACGGGAGAGTGAAGCTGATTGACCTCGGCTGTGTGTGCTCCATGAATGAGCGGATATTTTCCAGGGCCGGAACGCCGGGCTTCGCGGCGCCGGAACAGCTGGAAGGAAATGGGGAACTGGCGCCGACATGTGACGTGTACGGGCTGGGGAGGACATTGGAGGCGATGCTTGGAGCAGGGGAGAATTTCCGTGTCAGGGGAAAAACAGTACTGCGCCCTCAAAATTTTCAGGGGAAAAAACATGTGCCTGCGCCGCGATGCGGCGGTGTGGAGAGTATGGCCGGAAGGAAGAAGAGAAAGCAGATTGTGCGGTTTCTGGATGCGTGTACAAAGAAGGAAACTGCGGAACGGATTTCGGATATGGGGCAGGTCAGTTTGGTGCTTGGGCGGTTTGCTGCTAAAAAGGAAAGGTTATAAAAAATGTTCGATTACAGTTGAAGAATGTGTAAGAAACGTTTATAATATAATATCGATAATAGAATTCTCCCTTTGATTCTATTATCAAAATGCCCGGACAGCCGGGGAAAGAGGCTGTGCATTTTACTCCGGGCATGGCGCTTTAAAAGAAGTGTCAGACACTTTCACAGTAAACCTCCATGCATAAGGCCTATAGGACAGGCCTGGCCGCACCACCCTGC
>CANDMH010000283.1 GCA_947385785.1 uncultured Lachnospiraceae bacterium | reverse complement strand
TCCTCCCACCTGCTGCCGGAGGTGGAGCTGATGGCCGACGACATCGGCATCCTGAATCATGGCAGGCTGCTGTTTGAGGGAACCTTGGAAGAACTGGAAAAATCCGCCCGGGACGCGGGGCTTCCCACCTTCAATCTGGAAGAAACTTTCCTGGCAATGATAGATGCCGACAATCAGAATCGAGGTGAGCGCGCATGACTGCAACCATAAATGCCATCACCCTGTCAGCCCTGGAAACCAGAAAACTGAAACGCACAGGCTACGTACCCGCCTTCCTGGGCGGCGGCGTGCTGGCAGGCCTGGTTCCTGCCCTGAATATGGTTGTCCGTTCAGAAATGTACGTTACACAGTCCGGCAGTCCGTTCCGAATCCTGATGGACGCAAACTGGCAGCTGATGGCACAGCTGAACATCCTTCTGCTGGTCTGCGGCGCCTGCATTCTCTACCATACAGAATACGCGGAGAACGGCATACAGCGGGCGGAAACCCTTCCCATGAAAGCTTCCGGTTTATTTTCGGGAAAACTATGTATTCTGTTCTGCTCCTGCCTGCTGCCGCTGTGCCTGGAAACCCTGTCGCTGCTGTTTTGCTGTATCCGCTATTTTCCAAAGGATCCGGAACTGGGTGCCATCCTGCTGAAAGGCATGGGCTTTGAACTGGCTCTGCTGCTTCCCACCGCTGCGGCCATGCTCTTCCTCTCCTCTCTGTGCAGGAATCTGTGGATGTGCCTGGGAACGGGAGTGATACTGGTATTTCTATCCTCCATGCTGCGCTTCGGGAATTTTGCCATGGCGGTTATCCCCTTTGCCGCGCCTTACCGGATGCTGCACCAGTTTTCTTCTGAGGAAGCCTGGGGACTGCTGTTCACAGCCGCTGCGGAAGTTGTGCTGTTTTATGCGGCGGAAATAATATATACGAAATTACGGAGGTGCTTTCAATGAACTCTAATATATTGAAATCCGGTTATTTGGAGCCGAATTCCAGAAAAACGAATGTTTCGGAGTCAAATTCCAGAAAAACAAATATTTCGGAAGCGAATTCCAGAAAAACAAATATTTCAGAAGCAGATTCCAGGAAAACGAATTTATCCAAAACAGTCTCTTCGGGTATGGATTTTGAAAGGACAAACTGGCGGAAAGCTACTCTTGGCCTGCCCGCTTTGTTCGGAGTGGAGCTTCTGAAGATACGCCGCTCCAAAATCTTCTGGATACTGCTGATTCCCGCAGTCATGATGTGGCTGCCCTCCGCCCTGAACGCGGACATTAATTTCATCATGGACGCGTACAATGTGGCGCCGGAATACAATTTCTTTATCCAGGGCTACATGGGTATGGCGTGGTTTATGATTCCCGCCACGCTGATTATCTGCTGTGTACTGCTCCATCAGACGGAAATAACGCACCGGGGACTTGTAAAGAGCCTGTCCCTGCCTGTCAGTTCCGTGAAGCTTTGCCTTGCCAAATTCCTGGTGGCAGTGCTTTTGACGGTGGTGCAGCTGGTATTATCCATAGCGGCTTATTACGGGGCGGCTGCGCTGGCTTCCCGGTTATATGAGTATGATTTCGTACTTTCCTTCCCCTATGTGTGCCGGACTGCCGCGTTGATTTACCTGGCTGCCCTGCCCATGGCGGCTGTGTTCTGGATGCTCAGCGTCCTGATCCGGACTCCCATTTTCTCGGCAGGCCTGGGGCTGGCATGCATCGTCCCCTCGGTGCTGATGCTGAATACGAAATTCTGGTGCTGGTATCCTTTCGACTATCCTTTTTATATGCTGATGACAGAATACGGTCGGGTCGCCCCGGAGATTTATGACTCCCATATACAGCTTATTCCGATGCTGCCTGTGGGAATCGGCGCCATTATCGTCTGTCTGGCGCTGGCCTGCCTGCGGTACGGCGCTGCGGAGAAACGCGGCTGATGTATGACGCCGCGCAACTCTGCCGTTTCGCTCCCGGTACATCATTACATGAATCTCTGCGCAGGGAAGTATCTGCAAATTACAGGAACCGCTTACAGACTTTTTCCTGAACAGGTTACATCAGTTATTCAATTCCTAACCCGGACAAGCCGGAACCAAAATTTTGCCACTTTGCGCAGGATTTTTTGTCAATTGCCTGTGTGCGTCCCACCAGTACTGAGGTGAACACGCCTGCCGACGCCACCAGAGAGCTCTGGTTCCTGCTATAAATTACTTCTACAAAAACAGATTGGAGATTTCATTATGAAAAATAATAACACCAAAACCACCGTTTTTACCATCCTCTGCACCCTGATGCTGTTCATTCCCTGGACGATTCTTCCCCTGCGCAGCTTCCCCTGGGCCCTGGAGTCCCCCGCGGCGGAAATCATGATATCCTGCTATGCAGCCTTCATGATTATCAGCGGCCTCTTCACTGCCGCTGCATACTTTAAATTGAAAATACAACACACCCTGATGAAACTCTGTGTCGTCATCAATGGTCTGTACGCCCTGGGTGGTATCATCGCCTTCGTGCTGATGGCAGCGTAATGCCTCGTCTGTATCCCGTCCCGCCCGCTGTCACCCGGCCCGGCATCCTTATGCACGGCAGCATTGATAATTCCATACGGAATTTCGAATATTCAAAAAAGGATTGGAACCCCCAATCCTTTTTACTGTCCATATCCAATGTCATTTACTTAAGGAGTTGCTGCGATTCAGAACAGCATGAGTTGTTC
>CANDMH010000282.1 GCA_947385785.1 uncultured Lachnospiraceae bacterium | reverse complement strand
TACACAGTAGAGAACACTCTTTCCCTACACGACGCTCTTCCGATCTCCAGCATGATTCTGGGGGAGCGGGAACAGGTCATCTATGGAAAAGGGTATATTGAAGACAGATTATGCGGTATGACATTCCGGATTTCTCCGAAATCATTTTATCAGGTAAATCCTGTACAGACGGAAAAATTGTATACAAAAGCCCTGGAATACGCAGGCCTGACAGGCAAGGAGACAGTTCTGGATGCATACTGCGGCACGGGAACCATCGGCATGATTGCCAGCAGAGATGCCGCCAGCGTACTGGGAGTGGAGCTGAACCGGGACGCAGTCCGGGATGCGGTGAGCAATGCCAGAAGGAATCAGATTTCCAATATCCGTTTTTATTTAAACGATGCGGGAAAATTCCTTCTGGAGATGGCCGAGGAGAAGATGCCTCTGGATGTGTTATTGATGGACCCGCCCAGGAGCGGCAGCAGCGAGGAATTCCTGAATGCGGCAGCCAGGGTCGCGCCCGGACGGATTGTATACATTTCCTGCAATCCTGTTACGCTTGTGCGTGACCTGAAGTATCTTACGAAGAGGGGATACCGGACGCAGAAATGTGTCGCGGTGGACATGTTTCCCTACACCGACGCAGTAGAGGCGGTCTGTCTTCTGAATTTACAGGCGTATAATGACTAAAATGAGGTAAATATCTGCGCCCACGGGCATGGCAGGAAGCAGGAGCATGAGAGTCTGAGAATACAACTTTCCCAATCCAGTTGTACGATACAAAACCGCATATTTTAGGGATTTTTAATCCCAGGTGTTACAGAAACCCTCCTGTCGCGCCAATTTTAGACTGTTTTGCGTCTGCTTTACGTCTGCATTTTATTAAATAAAGCCTGTTTTTAAAGACAAAACCTCTTGCGTATAGTACAATTATACTCGCGAGCGCATACATTTGCCACCTTCCGTTCCAGGCTGTGGAGGCGCTCGCTCGTTATACAATTTCAACTGGCAAATGTTTTCGAGCGTGAGTATATATTCTATAGTTGTACTATACGTTTGGAGGAATACGCAATGGCAATACCTAAAGAAATGCTGGCAGTCAAAAGGCCCCAAAATACAGTATAGTACAACTAATTGGGAAAGTTGTCTGAGAAGCGAGGAATCGAAAAATGGAAAAATGGTACGTGGCGGCAAAACGGGCCGATTTCAATGCCTGGGCGGCAAAATTTCATATCAGTCCTGTGACAGCGCGTATTCTGCGGAACCGCGATGTGACTGATGAGGCAGAGTTGGAAAGCTTCCTGTACGGAACGCTGGAGGACTGCCATTCTCCCTGGCTTTTGAAGGATATGGAGAAAGCGGTGGGGGAAATTCTCGCGGCCATAGAGGCGGGAATTTCTGTCCGGGTTATCGGCGACTATGACGTGGACGGTATCTGTTCCGCTTATATTCTGACCAAAACGCTGCAGATACTGGGAGCGAAGGTCGACACTGCCATTCCCCACCGTATCCATGACGGCTACGGTTTGAATGACAATCTGATAGAGGAGGCAGGGCGGGACGGCATCGGTATGATCGTGACCTGTGACAATGGGATTGCGGCAGCATCCCAGATAGCGCTTGCCAATTCCCATGGGATAAAGGTGATTGTCACGGACCATCATGAAGTGCCGTTTGTAATGGAGCAGGAAGGCGGGGACGTGCCGTGCGCGCAGGCCTCAGAGGAAGGCGGAGCAGACGGTGAAGTGGGCACCGGCAGGGCAGGAAGCGCGGAAACAGCCGGGGAGGAGACGCGGAAGGAGAGAAAGCTGCTTCGCAGGGAGCTGCTTCCCCCCGCTCTGGCGGTGATCGATCCCAAACAGGAGCAGTGCCGCTATCCTTTTCCCAATATCTGCGGCGGGGTGGTGGCATACAAGCTGGCGCTGGCGCTGGAGGAGAGGACAGGAAACGCCGCGCTGCGGGAGGCGGAAGAGGAGCTGTTGGAATTTGCCGCCCTTTCCACGGTCTGTGACGTGATGGAATTGAAAGGGGAGAACCGCATTCTGGTAAGGGAGGGACTGAAGCGCCTGAATGCCACCCGCAATCCGGGAATCCGGGCGCTGGCAGAGGTAAACGGCATCGAGCCGGGGAAGCTCAGCGCGTATCACCTGGGGTTTGTGCTCGGCCCCTGCCTGAATGCCACCGGCAGGCTGGATACGGCAAAACGGGCATTGGAGCTGCTGCAGAGCGGAACAAAAGTGGAGGCCATGAGCGCGGCAAGGGAGTTAAAGGAGCTGAATGACAGCCGCAAGAACCTGACTCTTCAGGGAGTGGAACAGGCGGAAAGTACCATAGCGGAGCAGCATATGGAGCGGGATAAGGTCATGGTGATCTTTCTGCCGGAGGTTCATGAGAGCCTGGCGGGAATCATAGCGGGACGCGTCAGGGAGCATTATAACCATCCGGTCTTTCTGCTGACAAGGGGGGAAGAGGGGGTGAAGGGATCAGGTCGTTCCATAGAAGGGTACCATATGTATGAAGCCATGACGGAAGTAAAGCATTATTTTACCAAATTCGGCGGGCATGCCATGGCGGCGGGGCTGTCCATGCGCGAGGAGGACATTCCTTCTTTCCGGCGGGAGCTGAATGAAAAATGCAGGTTGCAGGAGGCGGATTTCATTCCGAAAGTACATATCGATGTGCCCATGCCCATGGATTACGCGGATGAAAAGCTTGTGAACGAACTGGCGCTGCTGGAGCCCTTCGGGGTGGGGAATCCCAAACCGCTTTTTGC
>CANDMH010000281.1 GCA_947385785.1 uncultured Lachnospiraceae bacterium | reverse complement strand
TTTGGGCCGAGTTGGTGATGGAGGGCAAGCTGTATGCCCATCTGCTGGAAACCGAGGACGCCACCCAAGCCCTGTTGGACAGCATGATGCCGGGAATGGCAAAGGAGGCCGGGGCCACCGAGGACTTGAAAGCCTGTGACCCCATGCGCTGGGTGGGGCTGATGAATAATTGCAAGGCCAGGGTGGAGGAAATCATTTTTGCGGAATTGGTCTATATCTGAATATTCGGCTACCGCAATATTTCTATAATCACCTAAGATGCAGAGGAGGACAGGGGGCATTACGACAGCCTCTTGTCCTTTGCCGTTGAAAAAGCATCTTGACAAAAGGGCGACGCGATGTTATATTTTTGGTTGTCAACACTTTGTTATACAATAAGGAGGATAAAAATGGTGCAGCAAATTTCCGATGCCGAACTTGAAATTATGAAAATCGTGTGGGGGAACCCGGAGGAGGTGACATTGTTCCCCTATATCATGGATGGACTGGCGGCCAAAGGAAAACCGTGTCAAAAGAATACACTGATTGTCTGAAGTGCTCCCTGTCAAGTAGACAAAACAGAGAAAAAAGATGGACAGGAATTACCGCAAGAAGGTTCCTGCTCTTACTGGCCTCCAGCCGCCAAGAATTCCATAGGCATCATACAGCCAAGCCTTCTCTGATATCGTTCATAGTTGTAAAAATGGATATAAGCAGTGATTGCGTCACAGAGCTGATCATACGCGCCAAAATGATACAAATAGTACATCTTGGATTTCAGAATTCCCCAAAAGCCTTCCATAGGCGCATTATCCAGGCATTTGCCTGGACGGGACATACTTTGGCGGATTCCAGTCTCCTTCATTTGGAACGCCTGGTCAAAGGCTTCGAAAACCAAAGAGATGCTATTCTTTCGCCCCAATGAGAAACCCGCAATGTTTCTTCCGTACAGATTCAGAATCGCGCACAAATAGACCTTTCCGCCTGTCCCATATTTGAATTCTGTTACATCTGTCAGCCATTTCTCGTTCTGTTCTTTAGACTTGAAGTCCCTGTCGAGGACGTTTTCCGCCAGATACTCAGCCGGAAGCTTCTTCCTGCGTGTCCGCTTTCTCCTCCTGCATACAGAACGAAGGTCAAGAAGCCGCATAAGCCGGTGCACTCTCTTTCAATTACACTTCACTCCCTACCGCCGCTCCAAGATAATTTGCATCTGCCTGTAACCAGGAACGCCATGTTGGCTTTGGTATATCTCAACAATCAGGAATCCTTCCAAACCGGCCTTTTGATATCTTTGTACCCACCCATAGATTTGCTGGTATGTAAATCCGGAGTACTCCGCAGTCAATTTATAGTTTTTCTCGTGAGCAATACAGTACTCCACCGCCGCTTTGCGTTCCTCATAAGATGCCATGGTCAATTGAACACCCCTTCTGCCTCCGGGAGAACGGAATCCTTTTTGACCATTATACATCATAACCCATTGTTCCAGCTGCGATCTTGACCGCAGCTGGTATTTTTTGCAGACTGCCTCTATGCTCATCTGGCCCGACAGATACGATTCTGCCGCCTGCTGCTTCACAATCGCGGGATAGTGATGCTTCCCGGCGCGATGGCACAGTCCTTTCTCGCCAAATAATTCGTAATTCAGCAGCCACTTCTGCAATGTGCTGCGGTGTACCCCAAATTTTGCCGCAATCTCATTGAGACTTCCGGATCCGGCATAATACTGTTTCACTGCGTGGATTTTCCTATCCAAGCTGATCATTGCCATAATAATGCTCCCCTTTGTGTAGTGTTCGAGTTTTCTCTCGCTTTGTCTACTCTATGGGGAGCATATCAGATCTGCTCAGGTCCTGCGTGGCCACAAAAGCAGCCGAAACTGGTCAGGGAAATCCTCAACAAGCCCATAAGGGATTCTGTATCCTTCGTCAGCCTTTTTCAGGGGTATCCAGTTTCGCATCTGCGCGGCATCGGGGACAAAAAACCTTCTGTGGGACCGGGAAGGTTTTTTGTCCCATCCGGCCCCGTCCCCATAGGATACCGCCGTGCCCTGGGGAAATATTCGAGAGAATATCTCCATGACTGCTTCCCAGCATTCTTCTGAAACACTCAATATAAGCTCCAGATCAGGCGCGTCGCACTCGCTGCGGGTTTCGAAGGGGATACGTATGGCCAAAGGATCGACTTCTGTCACGCCCAGCAGATATGCGACATACGGACACGCGTAAACAGAGAAAAGGTCGTGCGCTATGGTACGGATCAGATACCCCTTCCTCCGAAGCCCCTGTACCAGGCAGCGGCTAATCAGGAGGGCGGAGCTGAGCAATTCATTGTTCTGCAAAACAGCAAGCTCATACTCCATCCGCTCCCGATCCGACCTGGGAATTGTGCCGCCATACCGCATCTGGAGCTGCTCCCGGCAAAGATCCGCCACGGTCTGAAACGCGCCGGGCAGGATAGGCTGAAGACATCGTTTATCCTCCGGAACAATCCGGATTTCTTCGCAGAGATCCGCCAGACGGTTCGGTACATGAATTACGATTTCTTCCGCCGGTTCTTTCCCAAGGAAGGAAAAGGCATCCAGCAGCTCCTCCGTGTAGAGGAGATCCGGCAGAGGCGCATCCAAATCCCCGCCTTCCTCTTTTTGAATGCCGTAGGCGACGCTGCTTTTGAACATACCCCAATCCTGGCTTGCCGTGCGCACATTCCCTGCCGCGGCCACCGGCTTACCTAATCGTTTGCCGATAGCAATGGTTTTGAGGATCAGCTCCTCCGCGCTAAGAGCTTCGCCGCGCAGGGCGTGTTTCCGTGTGGACGGCAGCCTGTCATTCTGATTTTGCGGCGGCAGAACCGACAGATAATC
>CANDMH010000280.1 GCA_947385785.1 uncultured Lachnospiraceae bacterium | reverse complement strand
CCCTGTCCGTTGTCTCCGTGAGCACCTTCTTCACGATTCCCCGTCTTATAACCGCTCTGCCCGTTGTCTTTGTGGACGTCTTCTCCACGATTCCCCGTCTTACAGCCGCCCTGTCCGTTGTCTCCGTGAGCACCTTCTTCACGATTCCCCGTCTTATAACCGCCCTGTCCATTGTCTTCCTTCCCGCCGCCCTCTGCCTGATAATAATGCATGAAAATCTCCTCCAGATCCGGCTCCGACACGCTCAAATCCAGCACCTGCCCGGAAGCCAGTGTCCGCAGCAGACGATTCATATCGCCGCCGTACAGAAAGCTGACCGAGTTTTCTGTCTCCCTTTTGTCGCGAATGCCCTCCAGCCCTTCCAGCGCCACCTGTCCGTGGACGGTTACACGCCTGGCATTGGTGCGAGAAAGCGCCTCCACACTGTCGCAGGCAATCATCCGCCCCTCCCTTATAATGGCTGCCCGTGAACAATTGCGCTGTATTTCGGAAAGAATATGGCTTGACAGGAATATGGTCGCCCCTTCCTGGTTCCGCTCCCTCAGGATATCGAAAAATTCACGCTGCATCAGCGGGTCCAGGCCGCTGGTAGGCTCGTCCAGTATCAGCAGCTCCGGCTTATGCTGCAGGGCGCAGACGATTGACACCTTTTTCCGGTTTCCGAAGGACAGCTCATCCACCTTCCGGCCGGGATCCAGCTGCAGGCGCCCGCATAATTTTCCCGCCTCCTCCCGGCAGTCGCATTTCCGCAGGTCCGCGGAAAGCTTCAGCACCTCCCGCACCTTCATGCCCGGATAGAACACCGCCTCCGAGGGCATATAGCCCGTCTCCCGCAGAATGCTCTCCCTGTCCTGCCCGATATCATGATTCAAGATCCGGGCGCTTCCGCCTGTGGGAGAAATCAGGCCCAGCAGCGTGCGTATCGTGGTGGACTTGCCCGCGCCGTTGGGGCCGATGAACCCGAAGAATTCCCCCTTCTTCACGGTCAGGTCCAGGTCAATGATCCCCCTGGCATTGCCGTAATATTTCGTCAGTTTCCTTGTCTGAATGGCATCCATATCCTCACTCCTCCTTTCTCAGATAGACACTTTTCCAGAATTCCATAAGACGCGTAAAATCCTTTTCCATCTGCTCCACATCCACGTTTCCCCGCTGCACCATCTCCCACAGATACCCCTCGGAAGCCCAGTACATTTCACGATACATCATCGGAATATCCAGTCCGGGTTTAAACTGTTCCGGGTTGAAGCTGATACGCGCCCTGTCGGCTTTCCAGTTGAAATGCCGGTGGTAGCTTTCCTGGACGGCGGCGTTAATCTCCGGGTCTGTCTCATAGAAAGCCTTTATGGTAAAATTCCCCATATCCGGATACAGACGGATTATCTCCATTTTCGCCCGCATTCCGCGCTCCATGCTCTCAAACAGCTCCCCCTGGCTGTAACAGCCATACCTGGTCATGAAATCTATGGTGATACGGGCACATTTTTCCCACAGAAACAGGTACAGCTCCTTCTTGTTATGGAAATAGTGGAACAGAAGGGATTTGCTGATTCCGGCAGCTTCCGCAATCTCGCTCATGGGGCTGTTTTTATAAGAATTCCGTGAAAACACCCGGTATCCGGCATTGATGATGGCCTGCTGCTTCTCCTTTGGCAGCGAATAGAACCTCTCGTTCATAACGTCACCTCCCTTGACCCTGCGGTTAATAACAGAATAAACCTGTTGACCGATTTTGGGAAGCCCCTGGCCACATCATTTTGCGGGAATTATCGCCGCGATTGGCCGCGCAGCCGGCATTTCGCCTCAGCTACAGATATCCATATGCGGCTTCCCGCAATCGAGCAGGAAAAACTTCCCCTGCCCGCGCGCCAGGCACCCGTCACCCTCTGCTGTCATATTTCCTCCGGGTGCCCGTTTGCATCATAAAAGCTCCCGTAAAATCGCGGTTCTTTCTGATGTTTGGGTATCTCTGTCATTCTCATTTGGCTTTGCTAAGTCGATTTTATACTTCCCGGTTCACACCTCGCCATTTCCAGGATATGCGCCATATGCTTCTTCAATATCAAGTAAGCTTTTTATACTTTATCCTTTCCTGACTCCTTGACATACCACACCCTTATGACATATGATAGATACAGTATCCTAAAATACCAAAAAGGAGGGCATTATGTCAGTTTACGAATTGAAAAACAGCGAAATTTCCGTCAAAGTCGACAGTCACGGTGCGGAACTCAAATCGCTGAAAAATCTGGAAAACGGAACAGAATACATGTGGTGCGGGGACGCAAAATTCTGGGGACGCACCTCGCCGGTTCTCTTCCCCTTTGTAGGCGGCGTGAGAAACAGAGAATACCGAACAAAGGGCAGAACCTATACCATGACCCAACACGGCTTTGCCAGGGATATGGATTTTACGCTGCTCTCCCAAACCGATGACGAAATCTGGTTTGAACTGCGTTCCAGCGGGGAAACCCTGGAAAAATATCCCTATGAATTCATTCTGAAACTGGGCTACCGCATTGAGGGAAGGAAAACGGAAGTCCTCTGGCAGGTAGAAAATCCGGGCACAGAAGTCCTGCACTTTTCCATCGGCGGCCATCCCGCATTTAACTGTCCCCTGGAGCCGGGCACGAAGCAGGACGAATGCTTTGTGGACTTCGGAGACACCGCGGAAGTAGTCAGCACCAGAATCAGCGAGAACGGTCTTGCGACCAACTTCATGGATGTATACCCCCTTACGGACGGCAAACTCGCCCTGCGTGACAATCTCTTCGAACATGACGCTCTTGTCATAGAGAACCGCCAGACGAATACGGCGGCCCTCTGCCGGAAGGACGGGACAAGGTATGTGACCGTCACCATGAACGCGCCCCTCTTCGGCAT
>CANDMH010000279.1 GCA_947385785.1 uncultured Lachnospiraceae bacterium | reverse complement strand
CCGCGTACACATATCCGCCTTTTTCCCTTGCCACAGGCAGGGCTTCCCCTGTCATGGAAGACTGATTCACAGCTCCGCTTCCTTCCACGACCACTCCGTCAAAGGGGATCACATTTCCCATGCGGATCACCACCTGGTCTCCCTCTCTGATCTGTCCGGCATCCACCAGGCTCTCTCTTCCATCCGCAATCTTCCACACCCTGCCTATATTCAGGGACATGCTTCTTGCCAGATCATCCACGGATTTCTTATGGGTCCACTCCTCCAAAAGTTCTCCGATCCCAAGGAGGAACATGACGGAACCTGCCGTCTTCATATCCCGGCGCAAAAGGGATACCATGATCGCGGTCCCGTCCAGGACAGAAACTCCCAGCCGCCCCCGGCACAGGGTATGTACACCTTTCCAGACAAATCTGGCCGACCGGCAGCAGACAACCGTACACCGGAGCGGCATGGGAAGAAACAGCTTCGCTGCTGTGCGCAGAATGATCTTCCAGATCAGTTTATCCTGATAGTAACGGTTTACTCTGCGCCCGGAATTCTGCCATACGTGCTCCGGCACCGAAACTTTTTCACCGGAAAACCTTTGGAGACACTTTATCATGTCTCCCCTCTCTCCTGTATAGCAGATGACTGCATCCTGGCTCCTCTCATAGACCTTTACCATAGTAATGGAAGGTTGGCAAAGCAGGCCGTATTGAAGGATATCCGCATCCCTGCATGACATCTGAGAACTGAAAATATGAATCCGCAGCCGTCCTTTTATCTCATGTAATATCCGAAACTTCATATTTCTGCCGCCGGCGTTTCCCGGAGATTTTCGTCGGCTTCGCTTTCATCTTCAAATTCCAGTTCTATTTCCTCTGCCGCCCTCTTCTTATTCATTTCCACGGCTTCCGAATAGATATCCTCCGCGTTTTCCTGGACAATGCCGGCCATCCTCATGATGCATTCCTTCGCTCTGAGCACAGCCGCAGTACAGGAAACATATATCTTTTTCGCGTCTTTGCTGGATAATACTTTGATACCGGCTGTGCCGAACAGAACCCCGGCAGCAAAAATCCCTGTCTTTTTTCCATCCAATTTGCAGAACATGTCCATCATAGTAAGCAGTTCCTCCTTCGCTCATTTGTGTTTGTAGCCGGTGTAGAATGCCATGACCATACAGATCACCGCAGCCCACGCCCAAAATTTGTGGTTTTTCATGCAAGAGTCCTCCTTATGTGATGTTCATTATAAAGTATGGGAAACCTACTTTCCATCGCTTTTTCCTTGTTGAGAAATTCTCTCAATTACAGAACCCGCAGCGCCTGTTTTCACCCGTTTTTTCGTTTCCAGACAAGAGGGAAGCAGAATATTCGTAACCCTCTGGCATTGGATATAACCGCAGGCTTTGAGGCCTTTTGTCATAACCCGGCAGCATTCCTTCGCAGAAAGACAGCAGGATGTGTGGTCATCCAATTCCACCACGCAGGCAATTTTCTTTCTCTGTCCCATGCAGACAGCTTCTTCCTCCGTCTCCGGACATTCGCTGCATCCTGATCCGGCCCGGGCGGCGCCTGATATGGTATACATGTTATTTCTGCTGATGGCTCCGATCTCTTCTAACAGATTGATCATCCGATATACCGTGGCGGCACCGATCCTCGGTTCCTCTTTTCTGGCTTTATAATAGATCTCCTTACAGCTGGCACATTCCTCCTGTAAGATCACATTTAAAAGGATCCGCCTTTGTTTTGTCACACGGCAGCCCATATCCTTCAGCTTCCGGAAGATCATCTCTTCCTGCATTTTGGTCCTCTGATAATTCTCCTCTGCTTTTGTAAACGGATTCTGGCGCTCGATCTCCCCCATTCCTTTTCACACTCCGATTTTTATCCATTCCACCGCAACGGTAATTGTATGCAAACGAAAGTTAGTTTTTGCTAACCAAAAATCAGTATACCATCTTTTTCTTTCCTGTGTCAATTCGTATCGGGCGACATTATTGAGAATTTTTCTCATTTATTATTTCATCACCCAACTCTGGCTCTGGGTCTGCAGCTTCACCATGCGGGCATAGATACCGTCCTTTTTCAGAAGTGTCTCGGAACTGCCCTGCTCCGCCACGGTGCCATCAGAAAGGACAACAATCTTATCCGCCCCGGCAACGGTACGCATACGGTGGGCGATGATCAGGACCGTCTTATTCTCAATCAGCCTTGACAGGGATTCCTGAATCAGCGTCTCGTTCTCCACATCAAGACTTGCCGTCGCCTCATCCAGCAAGATAATCGGGGCGTTTTTCAGAAACGCCCTGGCAATAGAGATACGCTGGCGCTCCCCGCCTGACAGCTCACAGCCGTTCTCCCCGATCAGGGTATTCCACTTCTCTGGAAGCTTCTCCGCAAATTCATCTACATTGGCAAGCCTGGCCGCTTCAAACACCTCCCCATCGGTTGCATCCCCCCGCCCCAGACGGATATTCTCCATGACCGTGTTGTTAAACAGCGTCACGTCCTGGAATACAATGGAATACAGGGACATAAGCGTCTCGGGTTCAATTTTCGAGATATCCATGCCGCCTACCGTGATCTTTCCCTTCTGGCTGTCCCAGAACCTTGAAGCAAGTCGGGAGACTGTGGTCTTGCCGCCGCCGGAAGGCCCCACTAGCGCCGTAACCTGTCCCTGCTTTGCGGTAAAGGAGACATCTTTTAATACCCTTTCCCCGCTGTTATAGGAAAACCCCACATGATCAAAAGTAATGTCATAGCCTTTGTTTGTCAGTTTCGGCCTGCCCGCCTGTTCCGGGTGGCTTAAAATTTCATCCATACGCCTGCACTGGATATTCCTCATCATAATAATTGCGCTTAAATTATCCAATGCGGCAATCAGCGGGTCATATACGCGGGAAACCAAAAT
>CANDMH010000278.1 GCA_947385785.1 uncultured Lachnospiraceae bacterium | reverse complement strand
TGTGTAAATGTGGATAACTCTGTGGATTTTGTGGATTTCCTGGAGGAAATAATCCCCAAAACTGACATTACAATCAAGTTATCCACAAAAAAGACCTAAAAAACTACAAAAACAGTACTGGACTGGTCAATAGACTGCAATTCTATATTTTTTCTAAAGATTCAAAAAACATGTTGACATACAATATTATATGACGTATAGTATAACCATCAGTCAATATTATACGCCATATAATATTATTCCATACTATAATGTTATATGAGAAATAGTCCTACATAAGGATACGGAAAGGAATGGAAAATCTAAGAACAGTCAGGAGCAATATGAAATCAGCAACGGGCAGTTGCGGAACATACGGTATAAAAGGAGCGAATGGAATGGTATTTAATACGGGAGCGGCACTTTTGGATGCAATTGTGCTGGCCGTCGTATCCAAGGAACCGGACGGGACTTACGGGTATAAAATTACCCAGGAGGTACGGCAGGTCATCGAGCTGTCGGAATCTACACTCTATCCGGTGCTGCGCAGGCTTCAGAAGGATGACTGCCTGGAAGTCTACGATATGGAGTGCGCAGGCAGGAACAGACGGTATTACAAGGTAACCAGCAGGGGGTGGGCGCAGCTGCAGCTGTACGAGAGCGAATGGCGGCGTTACGCGGATAAAATAACAGGATTATTTGAGGGAAGGATAGAGGTATGAACAGAGTAGATTTTATGAATCAGCTTGAAAGCCTGCTTCAGAGTATTTCATCCACGGAACGGGAGGAGGCTATCCAGTATTATAATGATTATTTTGATGACGCCGGGGAGGAGAACGAGCAGGAGGTCATCGAAGCCCTGGGTAACCCGGCGAGAGTAGCGGAGAATATTAAGAGAGACCTGGCCGGAAACGGTTACGGCGAAGGGGCTCTGCAGAAGGTGAAGGCTTCAGACAGGGTACTGATGGAATACGGAAAAAAGCTTCCGGAGGACTCGGAAGATGCACAGCATTCCGAAGAAAATCCTGCTCCAGAGCAGGCGGACCCGGGAGCTGCCGGGAATCCCGATCAGAAAAGCGGCAGTTCAGCTGCGCAGGACGCTTTCGGCGGCAGTACGGCAGGATACGGCTGCAGCCAGAAGAATCGTACATTTCAGCCGGAGGAACAGAACGGAAGTGCGTTTTCAGGATACAACCGTGATGGGCAGAATTTTTCTTCAGCTTACAGCAGGGAAGCCGGGAATACATCAGGCGGATATGGGCAGGGAAGCCAGGCGTATTCGGGAGCTTATAGCAGCAGCCAGAGCAATCCGTTTGAAGAGTACGGAAACGGGAGCCAGTATACTTCCGGAACCGGCAGCTCAGGTACCTGGGAGCAGAACGGTACCGGCTATGCTCCGGAAAAGCGCAAAAAGGGCGAGGGCATGCCCGTGTGGGCCATTGCGATGCTGATAACGGTGCTGATCCTGGCATCACCGGTGCTGGGCGGCGTGGCGCTGGGCGCATTGGGGATTCTGGTGGGCGGCCTGACAGGCTGGT
This sequence comes from uncultured Lachnospiraceae bacterium, assembly GCA_947385785.1. Taxonomy (GTDB): domain Bacteria; phylum Bacillota; class Clostridia; order Lachnospirales; family Lachnospiraceae; genus Acetatifactor. The sequence goes on along the minus strand of CANDMH010000278.1, from coordinate 1,397 downwards.
TTAGTCTGATATTCGGGTTTGGCGTTACGGCGGTTATACTGCTTGTGGTGATGCTGGTGCTTGTGGTGGTCGGAATCATATGCCTGTTTGTAAATCCCTGGGTGGGGATTGCACTGGTGGGCGGCGGACTCATCTGCGGCAGTATCGGGCTTCTGTTCCTGATGCTGACGGTGGCAATGGCCGGAATCGCCACACCGGCAATCTTCAGGGGAGTTGCTTTTGTATTTCGGGGATTTAAGAGAAAACGTGCTCTGGCAAATTAGACTCGCGCTTGAGCGTTTCTGCAAAACCGGAGCGAAAGCGGAGTAAGGAAGTGTCTACAAATAACTGCTACAAGTTTACTACATTTTTTAATGTATTTCCGGGCTTTTGCCTGAAGATATTACAGGAACCGCTTCGCGAACCCTGTAATCAAAAGGAAATTGCAGCAGTTATTTTCCGGCAATTTCTAAGAATGCGATCACGAGTATAGGACAGGAGGTCTGTTTATATGAAAAGATTTATGAAGGGCTGCGGAATTACAGCTTTGATATTTGCCGCACTTGGTTTCGTGCTTGCGATGGCAGGCGGCAGCATTGCGGGCAGGTCCGCTATTGCGGATGCGGTGGAATCCGCCACCGGGGGCAGGGTTCATATGAATCCTTACAGCTGGTGGGGATGGGGAATCAATGTAAGCGACGGGCTGATAGATGCCCAAATTGCCGATATGGTTCCGCTGCAGGTGAGCGAGGAAGCGGGGCAGTCAGTAGACTATGGGTGGGACGGATCAGCGGAGGAGCCGGGGGGAGATTATACGGCAGTGCAGGATCAGGATCCCATGTTCAGCCATAAATACGATGTCATCACAGGGAGCAGGGAGAAATACTGTCCGGGTGACGGCATTCAGAATCTGGATATAGAGATCGGCGGATGTGCGTTTTATACCCAGGAGTCGGATGATGAGCATATTTGGGTGGAAGTGGTGGATGCACATCGGTTCCAGGCTTATGTAAAGGATGGTACTTTACACATTAAGTCAAAATCAGCTGCTGTCAGCGACTGGTCCGAGGGACAAATTCTTTTGTATCTGCCGGCCGGATATGGCTTTGTGGATGTAGATATGGAAATGGGTGCGGGGAATTTCTGCTTTACGGATCTCAATGCGGCGGAGGTTTCCCTGGAAGTGGGAGCCGGACAGGTTGACATACAGAATATGGTGGCTGCCGATCTGGATGTATCAGTGGGAGCCGGAGATGTCTGGATAACCGATATGCAGGTTACGGAACTGGATGTGGAGATCGGAATGGGGGCATTTTCAGCCGACGGTGCCGTGAACGGGAATGTGGATGTGGAATGCTCCATGGGAAATGTGGAGATGGTGCTGGAAGGGCGTGAGCAGGACTTCAATTACAGCCTGG
>CANDMH010000277.1 GCA_947385785.1 uncultured Lachnospiraceae bacterium | reverse complement strand
ATGTCTTATCATCCAATAGCTGCCCACCCGAAAAGGGTTTCATCACGGAAATACCCACTCCGTCCGCCTCGCATCTGCGATACAGCGCCATACGCTCTTCGGTACTACCGTTTGCATAATCTCCATGTCTGTAATCATATCCGGGATTGATGGAGAACATCAGCTGGTCCACAATTCCGGCATCCAACACCTTTGTCACAAGGCTGGGCGTATGAGAGGACAGCCCCATATGTCGGACCACTCCCTGTTTCTTTAATTCCAGAAGAAGGCTAAGGGCACCGCCCTCCTGATACGCACGCCAGTCCTTTTCTTCATCCAGACAGTGAATAAATCCATAATCTATATAGTCGGTATGCAATGCTGTCAGCTGGGCATCCACGGAACGCCTGATTATTTCCACATTCGTAGTCCACCCATATGCGCCGCTTTCATAATTTGCGCCGAAATGTACCTGATAGTACATATCTTTCCTGACGGATGAAAATGCTTTCCCATAATAGATAAATGTCTTTGCATCGGCTGTGGCAAGGTCTGCATAGTTGATGCCATTCTCATAGGCATATTCCAGCGCCCGGATTGCCTCTTTTTCCTCCGTCTCCGCAATATAGCTTGTTCCCAGGCCGATCACACTGATATGGTCGCCTGTCCTTTTGTTTGTCCTGTACTCCATTTTTACCCTCCTTATTCCAGTTCCGTAATAATTTCTCCCAGCTCCGTCTCCGTCCGACAATATATATTCACAATCGAAAAACTTTGCGAAAACTCTCAATCTTTTATGGAATATCTCTCCACCATCTTTCCATAGAATTCCCTGGCTCATTCAGTTTCACGGTTTCTCCAATCCTCGGCGTCACAATCTGCATCCCAGCCTCTTCCCCTGCCGCCACAAAACGCTCCACGGAATCATCCCAGGCATGGTATGCCAGGGAAAAGGCTCCCCAATGAATAGGCATGGCAATATCCGCCCCCAGAATTTCCACTGCCTTAACCGCCTCCTCCGGGAACATATGCACTTCCGGCCATGCCGCATCGTACTGGGCGCAGTCAATCAGGACAAAATCAAAATCGCCGTACCTGTCATGCACCTGTCCGAACTGCTCCCCGTAGCCGCTGTCACCGCTTTCATACACCTGATGATTCCCGTCCCAGAATACCCAGGAAGCCCAGAGCGTGGCAAACTGGTCGTCCAGACTCCGTCCGGAATAATGCCTTGCAGGTGTACAGCCAATGGTCAGACCATTGATTTCCGTCTCTTCCCACCATGCCATATTCCGAATTTTCCCTGTATCCACCTGCCATCGCTCCAGATGATTCTCCACCCCAAGGGGGACAATATATCTGTCTACCTTTTCGTCCAGCTTCTTTATGGTTTTGTAGTCCATGTGGTCATAATGGTCATGGGACAGTATCAGAATATCAATATGGGGCAAATCTTCCACGGTGACAGGCGGGGTGGAAAATCTCTTCGCCCCCGCAAAGGCTACCGGGGAAGATCTTTCACTGAAAATCGGGTCAATCAGGATGTTCATCCCATGCATCTGCAGGAGCATGGAAGAATGCCCGAACCAGGTGACCCGGATTTCCTCCTCCGACAGAGGCTGTCCGTATTCAGGCGTCACCGTGGGAATTTCCCCCTCCGGCTTCACTCCCTTGGAAGATATCACTTTATCATCTTTGCGCTCTGTTTCCCACATAATCTGAAAATCACCGTCATTGTAAAACTTCCCGTCCCGATAGTTCTCTGCCCGGGCAGCGTAATCCTCTTTATCTCCCCTGGAAGCCCTTCCGCCAAAGGCAGGCCAGAGCCGCAAAAATAGTAAAATTGCCAGAATCAGACTTAAAAGCATTGCCGCCAGTACAACTGCTGCTCTTGCCAGTTTATGCTGTTTCAAAAAATGTTTCATACTCTTAACCCCGCTTATCCCGTTTTAATCCCCCATATGTTATATGACAAGGTTCACCGCCAGTCCTGTCACAAAAGAAAACACCATTACAAACAACAGGTACAACACAAAATGCTTTATTCCAAGTACAATCTTCAATGCCCCTAAATTGGTAATCTTCGTAGCCGGCCCGGTAATCATAAAAGCCGCCGCACTGCCCAGGCTCATACCGTCCGTGAGCCATGCCTGCAAAAGCGGTATAGTCCCTCCGCCGCAGGCATAGAGGGGAACCCCGATGGTTGCCGCCATCAGAACGCCGAATGCCTCATTTCCGCCAAACAATCCCGTCATCACATCTGCCGGCACATACCGATGAAACAATGCGGATAAAGCGATACCAGCCAGAAAATACCACCCGGTAGCTTTTACGTTCCTGCCCAGGTTTTTGAGAAATCGACACAACAAATTGGAATCCGTATCCCTGCTCACCGGTTCTTCAAAACCGTGAAAATTGAAAAAAGGCTGATTGCGGTAAAAAATCCGCAGTAATCCTCCTGCGAAAATACCGCATAAAAAGCAGGACAGGATACGCACGGTTAAGGCCGGCAATCCCAGAGCCGCGCTGTAAACAATCAACTGTGGGTTCAGCAGAATGGAACTCATCATAAAAGCTGCCAGCCAGTCATCAAAGCTGTTTACGTCTCTGCGGCGGCTCTCATCCGCCCCGCCGTTTTTGGCCGTCCGACGGGCTTTCCCCGTCCTGGCAGCGCTTTGCGCAAAGGATGCGGCAATCGGAATGGTTCCGTACATACACAAAGGAGAGGCAATCCCTAATGCGCTGGCAACCGCAATTCCCACAATCCCCAGCCGCTTTTCTCCCATGGAACGGAATGCCCTGTGAATCCGCTCCTTCAAAAACACGGAGACCAGGCTCCCTATCACCATTCCCAATACCCAGTATTTAAAAATCTGCTCCAGCTGAACGCTGAAATAGTACCAGAGATAAATTGCTTCACGGCGTAAAATATCAATCATCTATATTCACCAGCTCATATTCCCGGCTTCCCAGACCGATCTTTTCC
>CANDMH010000276.1 GCA_947385785.1 uncultured Lachnospiraceae bacterium | reverse complement strand
CCATATTCTTCCGCTTTTTCTGCCAAACCATTCCTGTCGGAACAACCGGAAATCCCGGCCTGCGCTTTCCCATATTCTTCCGCCGCCCGGAACATATGCCTGGATTCCGCGCCCACGCAGAGGATATGGTCAATCCCCAAACGCCCCGCCTGCCTGCCGATTTCCGCATGATAGTCGGCGGATTTCTCTCCCAGATTCAGCATATCCCCCAGTATCGCCACCTTCTCCGTGTCCGCCATGGACAACAGGCTGACTGCTGCCTTCACGGATGCCGGATTGGCATTGTAGCAGTCGTCAATAATGGTATATCGCGGCAGACGCAGGATATTGGTACGTCCGCTGACGGCAGATACTTTTGCGATGCCTGAGGCTGTTTTCTCCTGAGACAGACCCAGAAGTCCCGCCACGCAGGCCGCCGCCGCCGCATTTATCACCATATGCTCACCCGGCAGCGGAATATGAACCTCCAATCCTGTACATGCCTCACACTTTCCAGTATTCTTCCGGCCTGTTCCATCTGTACCATTCTCATCTTCTTCCGGCAGCCGGCGCGTCCGCAGGACAGCATCGCTGCCCCAAAGCCCCCTTCCCACGGTATTCACCATGGAAACTTCCTCCGCCGGATTTTTTCCCAGTCCGAAGAAATGCGGTTTATGTCCCTTGATTTCTTCCAGCGCAGCCAGCTTGTCATCCTCGCCGTTCAGGCAGATTTCCCCGTCCTCCGCCATATAGTCGAAGATTTCTGACTTTGCCCTGAGGATGCCGTCCCTGTCTATTAAATTGTTCAGATGGCTCTGTCCGATATTCGTGATCACGCAGATATCGGGGCGCACCATTTTGCTCAGACGGTGCATCTCCCCGAAATCACTGATTCCCATCTCCACCACCGCAGCTTCATGTTCCCTGCGGATACGCAGAAGGGTCAGAGGGACGCCCACCTCATTGTTAAAATTCCCCTCGGTCTTCAGCACATGATATTTTTCGGAGAGTACTCCCGCTATGAATTCCTTGGTGCTGGTCTTGCCCACGCTGCCGGTGATGCCCACGATTTTCACGGAAAGCTTTTTCCTGTAAGCCTCCGCAATATCCCGTAACGCCTGCAGCGTGTCTTCCACCAGAACATAGGAACCCCATTCCGAAGCTTTACAGCCATGTTCCGCCTCCACCTGTTCCGGGCTCTTCTGCGTCACGGCCAGAACCACCCCCTGCGCAAACGCGCCCGGAATAAATTCATGTCCGTCTACCCGTTCCCCCACAGTGGCGATAAATACCCCCTGGGGCTCCACAAGCCTGGAATCTATGACTACGGAGCTGACACACGTGTCATCATCGGCTTTCTCTCCCTGAAGCACCAGTTTTCCTCCGCATGCCTCCGCTATTTCTCTGATTGACAAATCCATCATCTTAAATTACCATATCCTTTCCCTATTATCAATGAACCTTACTCCAAACCTCCCGGTACACCAGTGCGTTATTCCTGAATAATGCGTGCCAGGTGTCCACACCAACCCAGGGCGAAGGAGGGGCGATGCGGCGGCCTCGCCTGCCGACAGTGCTATGTGCCAATAGCATACAGCCATCACGAACCGTAACGGAGCGCAGACCATCGCAGTACCCATGTGAACAGTGAGTGCGCATTACGCAGGGATTTATGCGATGGGGTACTGACGTGCAAGCCTCAGAATTGTCTCGCACAGCTGCCCGAAATCCATCCCAGCTGCAGCGGCCTCCTGGGGCAGCAGCGAGGTGGGCGTCATCCCCGGCAGTGTATTTCCCTCCAGACAGAAAATCTCCCCCGCCTCATTCATGACAAAATCCATCCGGGCATAGCTTTTCAGGCGCAGCGCACGGAATACCCGCTCGGAAATTTCCTGCATTTTCCGTGCTTTCTCCTCCGGAATCTGCGCCGGACAGGTTTCCACGGCGGCGCCGGCCTGGTATTTATTTTTATAATCATAAAATCCCTCTTTGGGCGCCATCTCTATCACCGGAAGCGCTTTCCCGTCCAGAACTCCCACGGAAAATTCTCTTCCCCGAATATACTGTTCCACAATAATCTCGTCGCCATACCGAAAAGCCTCTTCCATGGCTCTCCCATACTCTTCTTCATTGCGGGCAATGGAAACCCCGATGCTGGATCCGCCGCAGGCTGTCTTTACGATACGTGGATATGGAATTTCCTCCTGTGACGCCGCATCCTTCTGCTGCGCCCCGTCCTGCGGCTGCGCCCCCCGGCGCATCTCATCCTGCCGCAGAGAACTCTGCTGCGCCTCACCCTTTTTCAGCCGGATACCCTCAGGGGTCGGAATGTGATATGTCCTGAAAAGATCCTTCGAGATCCCCTTGTCCATGGCCAGGCAGGAGCCCACAAAATCCGCCCCCGTATAAGTAATTCCCATCAGCTCAAAGCATGCCTGTATCCTGCCGTCCTCACCGTTTGCGCCATGCAATGCCAGAAACACACAGTCGGCCTCCTGACAGATTTTCAGCACATTCGGGCCGAAAAAGCTCTTTCCGCCGTCTTTCCGCAGCGCCTTCACCGTCTCCAGGTCCGGGGCATTCTCTCCCACAGCGCTTACGCAGGCTCCCCAGTCCCGCTCCCATGTAAAGATGCCCTCCGTATCCCCTTCCATTCCCAGATACACATCCAGCAACACAGCCTGATGCCCGTTATTCTTCAGCGCACGATAAATCATCCCGCCGGAGCTCAGGGATACATCCCGCTCCGTGCTGATTCCCCCTGCCAACACTACTATTTTCATAAAATAATTTCCTTCCTGCTTTTGTTTCCCGCTTCTCCACTGCCGTAAGGAAATGTCCCGCTCCTAAGGGCCCTCCCCGCAGTGAGCGCAGAAAAGCACCATTATAGATAATTATTCCTCTGCACGCCCGGGAATGCCTTCTGAAGCAGACTTTTTCCCTGCCATTTCTATTTTAGCATAAACTTCTCATAACACAAGAAAATATGTTAC
>CANDMH010000275.1 GCA_947385785.1 uncultured Lachnospiraceae bacterium | reverse complement strand
AGCAACAAAAGCCATCCAAAATCAACATTTCTGAAAATTTACAGCAATATATTCAGTTTTCAAAGTTCCTATCGTAAAAACGATTAACTACAAATACCCTTTTGACTCTCTAATCATGATATCTGTCATAAAGCCATTTGGCTCCTGTGGAGGCATGGGCAATGGATCCTTTCTGCTTCTGCCCTGTCCCTTCGTCCGCACAAATATAGTCGTTAAACCGTCTCTTCTCTTTGCCTGCATCGCATCAAGGATGACACTGTAACGGCATTGTAAATGGCACGCTTTTCCGTAATCGCCATCCTATGTTGGACTAATAATACCTTTCGCCGTTCGATTGCACCAACCACGACAGCAGCATCCAGGAAAGAAATGACACAGGGACAGGCATTTCAGACAAGCTCATCAGCACTTGTCCATATATTCCGCCCTTTAAACGCCTACACCGCCCCGCCGCGAACACTCTCAATCTCACACACATGCTCCTTCGTCCTCTTATCATAAGCAATACCCACCAGCAAAATCTCACCCGCGTAGCCGACAAGCGCCTCCGGATACCGTCTCTCCTTAATCTGAGAAACCGCAGCCTTCACACTCTTATTCCATTTCAATTCCACAACGACAGCCGGATAGTTCGGATACTGAGGAAGCGGAAGATAAACAATATCCGCAAACCCTTTCCCGGCCGGAAACTCGCGGATGGGCCTGTGGTAATACCCGAAAGCGGAAAGCATGGCAATGGTTATGGTGCAGGAAAGAGAATTTTCGTCATTGTATTCAATACTGGAAATGAACTCATTGTGAACGCTCCCAACCAATTCCCCAACCCGCCCCGCATCCTTTTCCAATACAGAGTGAAGCAGCTTCTCCGACTGCCTCATAAACTGCATAAGCCGGTCATTTTGACTCTGCCTCACAGCTTTATAGAAAACCTCCTGAATCTCCTTATTGGGAATATAAGCCTCCCGGCTTTCGCTGTTGTATATCCTCGTAAACGCAGTCACACGTCAATCTCTATTCTGCATTGCAGGGAGGCAGATCCCCATTGCAACAGCGCTCCTGCCCGCATGATATCGAACAGATTGACTTCCACAGTTCCCGGAAACTTTAATTTCTGTCCCCACTTCTCCCATTGATATACTCCGTAGGGGACACCCCTTCCACCTTCTTGAACACCTTGGAAAAATAAAAGGAGCTCTCGAACCCAAGCATATCCGCCACTTCATAAACCTTCAGACTGCCCTCGTCCAGGAGCCGCCTGGCCTCCTTCACCTTGCAGGCATTGATGTATTCGGAGAAGCCCATATCATTGTATTTTCCGAAAAGCTGGCTCAGGTAATTGGGACTGATGCCAAACACTGCCGCAGTTTCATTCAGGCTCAGCCTCCTGTCCAGATGCTCGTTGATATATTTCTTCACATCGGTGACGATATGGTTTTTGTGGTCCCTGCGATGGCTTTCGAACAGCCCGCAAAGCTGCTTTTCGAAAAAGGCCAGCCAGTTCACCAGCTGCTCCACATTGGTTTGTTTATAGACCGAACGGTACCCGTCCGGATTGTCCGAGAAGAACCCTGACACAATCTGTTCCCCGTCCTGCAGCAGGGAAATGGAGAGATACAGAATGCTGCACACGCCGTCCAGAACCTGCACATAGTGCCCGGGATGGGCGAGAAACAGCTCGCAGAGCGCATCCAGGGTCCGGCGCAGGACAGCGCTGTCATATTCCTCAAAAGCCCTCGTCAGATCTGCCTTAAACAGGCCGATATTGAAGGATGTATGGTCCGATGCGCCGGAATCCGCATGCTCCTCATAGAACAGGACCGGTTCTTCCGACGCGGAATTCAGCAGCGTCTGCCTGGAAAACTGATAGGATTCGCAGATTGACAGAGGCCTCTCCACCAGGTTTCCCATGGCGCAGCGGAAGGAGACATTGTAGTATCCTGTGAGCGCCTGGTTGATGCTGCCCATGGCATTTTTCAGCAAAGGCTCCCAGAAACGGGGCGCCTTCTCCATCTCTGCAGCCCCAAAGCAGAAAATCAGGGCAAAATGCCTGGTATCCAGGGAAAGCCCGTAGGTACGGCAGTATTTTCCCGCCAGTTCTTTCAGCATCTGCATGGAGGCGGAAAAGAGAGACATCTGCGCCTCCATGGAAAGGGTGCCTCCCGGACCGTCGGCTTTGGGGCTGCGCATCTCCCCGTAACAGCAGACGAAACCCCTGTAGTCCAGATCCACATTCAATTCACGGCTCTGAAGCAGGAACTGCTCCTCCGATTCGAACAGGTTGTTTAACAGCCGGATGAAAAACTTTTCGTAAAAGACATGGACGATATCTCCGGAGGAAGCATTCCGGCGCTCCGACTGACGCAGACGCTCCACCACGCGATTGACTGCATCGGTCAATAAATCCGGCGTCAATTCCAGTTTCACCAGATAATCCGTCACCTGATATGTGATGGCCTCCTTTACCATATGAAAATCTTCATAACTGGTGAGGATGATAAACATGGGACGCTCGCTGCCGTATTTCTCCCGGCAAATCTGGATCAGCTCCAGCCCCCCCATCACCGGCATTTTCAGATCCGTAATGACAATGTCCGGCGTCTGCTCCTCTATCAGCTTCAGGGCCGCCTGGCCGTTAGGGGCAATCCCCGTTACTTCTATCCCTGCTTTTGCCCAGTTCAGCATGGATCGGATGCCGACCTGGACTAATGGTTCGTCGTCAACTATGAGTAATTTATACATTTTCGCTCCTGTCTGTTTCTTCTGCGTGAAAGCTCGTTTATCACTCCTGCCGGGCCACCTCGTCCCCGGGCGGCCGGTATGACTCACACCAATTACCGCAATGATTCACGAAGGGATAATTTCCGACCCGTAATCGCACTATTCAAGGAATAATACAACAGGGTACTAGTCCCTGCCAAAAGGGATATGGACGGACATGGTAGTGTACTCTCCCTCCACGCTCTCCACCGTGATGCCGTAGGCTT
>CANDMH010000274.1 GCA_947385785.1 uncultured Lachnospiraceae bacterium | reverse complement strand
CTGGCCGTTGGCTTTGTAGGAGGCATGATGGCTTCTGCCGGTAAATCCGGCTTCCTGGGCGCTCTGGCGGCAGGTTTTATCGCAGGCTATCTGGTTCTGTTCCTGATCAAAGTATTTTCCAGGCTGCCCCAGGCCATTGAGAAGATCGCACCAGTCCTCTTATATCCCCTGTGCGGCATCCTCTTTATAGGCCTGATCATGCAGTTTCTGGTAGAGCCGCCCATTGGTGCCCTGAACACAGCTTTGAACACCGCACTGACCAACATGGGCGGATCCAGTCGAATCCTCCTGGGAATCGTCGTGGCAGGCATGATGGCCATTGATATGGGCGGCCCCTTCAACAAGGCAGCTTATGTCTTCGGTACAGCCTCCATCGCTGCGGGTAACTATCATATCATGGCAGCAGTCATGATCGGCGGCATGGTTCCGCCCTGTGCCATCGCCCTTTCGACTCTGCTGTTCAAAAATAAATTTACAAAGGAAGAGCGGGAATCCGGCCCTGTAAACTTCATTATGGGCCTGGCCTTCATCACGGAAGGAGCAATCCCCTTCGCAGCATCCGATCCGCTTCACGTGCTCCCGTCCTGCATGATAGGGTCTGCTGTGGCAGGCGCGCTCTCCATGGCATTCGGCTGCACCCTCATGGCTCCCCACGGCGGCATCTTCGTCGTCCCGGTGGTGGGAAACGCTCTGATGTACCTGCTGGCACTGGTGATCGGAACCGTTGTGGGCGCTGTACTCCTTGGAATCTTTAAGAAGAAAGTTTCTGCATAAGTGTTCTCCGTTCCACAATGCTGCCTGGACTACAGGCAGCATCGTGTCAAACGGGGCAAACAAAGACCGGATTCTGCCCGTCTAGTATTCAAACAGTCCCCTCCAGTCATAATCCGTATTACCATACAGAATCTCCATAACTGTTTCATTGATGGACGGAGTCTGGTACAGGACTTCATACATCTTTCCTTCTGCAGCCAGCTCTTCTTGCGCTCCTGAAATTCCCTGTGAGACCTGGTGGTCTGCATAAGCTGAGAAACCACGAATCCGGTTCCCGGAAATATCCATTTGCATAATCAGTTTTGTTCCCGCATCCGTTCTGGCATTCAGACAAACTCTCCATCCAAAGGGCTGCTTTTCCACCTGGAGATTCGCCCAGGAACGGATCCCCTCGTTTTTTTCCTCCAGAATCTTCATATTCTGCAGAAATGCGTCCCGGCACACCCTGTTATACCAGGAAAATCCTTTTTCCTCCACTTCATGAATCCCTGCTGTGATTGCCTCTGTATTTTTCCTGCTGTTTTGATCATCAGGATTTTCCACTAGTTCCGTCGCTACCAGTTCCTCATAGCGAAATTCCATATCCAGATAGTTGTATGCTTTCTCATAATCTCCGGAGGCCAATGCCCTTTCAAAGGCGTATGCCGTACATACTGCACCCAGATTCGCATAGGTGAGTCCCATACCCCGTACCTGATTCCAAATAGGAATTATAACAAATACAACTGTCAGCATTAATCCGAGTACAATTCGTCCGATGGTCCTCCAGCGCACAAGAAGCCGAATCCCCTGACGAATTCCCCGAACATCCTCTTCCTCATCTGCCTCTGTACCTGGCACGTATTTCTCATATGCGGCTCTCTGTCCCTGACATACATCACACGTTTTCAAATGTTCTTCCACCAGTTTCGCAGACTGCACGCTGCAGCAGCCATCCTCATATAACGGGAGCAGGTCCTGTATGACTTCACACATATCAATTATTTCTTTCATCTATATTTTTCCATCCTTTCTGTCAACATTGTCTTTCCTCTGAAAAATGTTACTTTCGCCCAGCTCTCTGATTTTCCACAGGCAGCTGCAATCTCCGCACAGGTCAGTTCTCCATAGATCCGAAGTATACAGACACTGCCATATGGTTCTGGCAGTTGACAGATCTCGCGTCTCATGAGCTCACGGAGCTGCCGGTCCACGGCCTCTGCCTCCAGATCCATGCTGTCTACAGGCTCCCACGTTTTGATCGGCTCCACAAACAGCCTTTGTTTCTTCTGCTCTGTCAGATAGCTGTTTCTTGCAATCCCGCACAGCCAGCTGTGGACAGATCCCCTGCCTTCATACTGGTCAATATGAAGAAAAGCCCTGTACAGTGTCTCCTGGGTCAACTCTTCCGCAAGGGACGGACTCCCGGACATCTTTAAAAGAAACCGGTATATTTTTCGATAATATTTCTCATAAATCTTTTCAAATCGCTCCATGCATCCTTTCCTCTCTTTTGATCTGGACGTCCTGTATATAAGATAACATGGAACGCAAAAGGTTACAAAAATACGTCTGCGTTTTGTGCCCCGTTTCTTCCTGTATGCCCATGGAAACGGCAAAGGACACGCAAACCAGATTTCAGCCGGATATTTTCCCCAATCATTTGCCTAAACCTTCGTTTTCATGTAAAATAAATTCAGAAATATATGCGGGAAAGGAAAGCGGGCGAAAGCCCCGGTGGAAACTATGCTTACAGAGAAAAGACAGGAAAAGATCCTGGAACTGGTAGAAACGAAAGGAAGTGTAACGGTCCAGGAGCTGACCGAATATTTCCAGGCTTCAGAATCCACCATCCGGCGGGATCTGAATGTCCTTGATAAAAAGGGAACGCTGGTGAAAGTATTTGGAGGAGCGGTAAAGACCGACAGCAGGCTCACCACCCGGGAAGAAAAAGTCTCCCTGCGCATGGAACTGCACAGGGAGGAAAAACTTCGTATCGGCAGATATGCCGCTTCTCTCGTGGAACCGGAAGATTTTATCTATCTGGACGCCGGTACGACCACCGGTGCCATGATTCCCTGCCTTACAGAGCGCTCTGCCGCCTTTGTAACCAATGCCGTCTCTCACGCGCTGCTGCTGGCCGAGAACGGCTTCCGGGTGATCCTGATCGGTGGCGAACTGAAAAGCTCCACAGAAGCCATCGTAGGCAATGAAGCCTTTGTAACCCTTCAAAAATACCACTTCACCAAAGGCTTCTTCGGCACCAACGGCATCAGCCGGCATGCGGGCTTTACGACGCCGGACATCAATGAGGCTATGATCAAGGAATGTGCCATGAAACACACCAGACAGGCCT
>CANDMH010000273.1 GCA_947385785.1 uncultured Lachnospiraceae bacterium | reverse complement strand
TTCTCCAGCAGCTCGTCCAACGTCCATCCCAGTCGCTCCGCCCCGGTGCTGATGACTTCCCTGGAGCATCCGGCGGCAAACCTTTTATCCTTATACTTTTTCTTCAGGCTGGATAATTCCATATCCATCACGCTCCTGGACGGACGCATCCTTGCCGCCGCCCCGATCAGACCGGTAAGCTCGTCGCAGGCAAACAGGATCTTCTCCATCAGGTGTTTCGGCTCCTGGTCACTGCACAGCCCATAGCCATGGCTGCAGATGGAATAAATCATGTCCTCGGAAACTCCCGCTTCCCGCAGAAGCTCCGGCGCCTTGACACAATGCTGTTCCGGATAAAGTTCAAAATCAATGTCATGGAGCAGGCCTGTGATGCCCCAGTATTCCTCATCCCCTCCGTTTCCTGTCTCTCTGGCAAAATAGCGCATCACGCCTTCCACGGTAAGGGCATGCTGGATATGAAACGGCTCCTTATTATATTTTTTCAGAAGCTCCAATGCTTCCTCTCTTGAAATGTTACACTGCATTTGTCTTTCTTCTTTCCTTTCCTGTCTGTTATCATTCTATATTCGTTTTTCCGCTTTCCATTCCGTGATGCATCAGCCTCCGGTCACGCTTTGTGCAATAAAGTACCGACGGCAGCGGCAGTGCGGCAATTCAACCCGCCCATACTTTGCACGATAAACCGCCGGGCGGCGGCAGAACTGCCGGAATCAGGAAACCCCATCCAGCCGTGCCTGAATCCTTCCGATCAGGTACCGCCCTGTGCGCTCCATCAGCTTACAGGCATCCGGCATCAGTTCTTTCGGGAATCCATAATAGAAACTGTCCGCCTCAAAAGTAAAATCCCCCTCATAGCCGATATCCGCCAGTGCCTCCGTTACGGCCGCCCAGTTCAGGCTCTGGGTAAAGGGCAAAGTATGGCAGTCATGGAGATAATCCACATCATGCACATGGAGCGCCTGGAGCCTGTGCTTTCCCATGGCTCTGATAAAATCTTCCGGCTCCACGCCCACCAGCGCACAGTGCCCCAAATCCAGGCATCCCACAATCCACGGACTGTCCAAAGCATCCAGCAGGCCGCAGAATTCCTCCGGCTGAGAGCATACGCTGTCCACAATATACCTGCGCTTATTGTCGTACTGCCACATATTCTCCGCGCAGATCCGAATTCCGTACTCCTCACAGTAAGGAATCAGACTGCGGTAAAATACCAGATTTTCCTCCCACAGACGCTGTTTTTCCTTCGCATAGGTCAAATGCTGCACCGGATGCACTACGATATTCCGTATTCCCATCAGCGCCGCCGCGTGCATGGAACGCAGTATCCGCTCCCGGATAACGGTATCGGCCTCTTTCTCTCCCTGTGAAGAAGGAAACGGCGCGTGGGCCTGGGCAAAACCGATGCCGTACTCGGCCCCCAGTTCCTTCAAGCGCAGGGCATGCGCCTTCCATTCGTCTGTACACCAGATGCCCTTTCCTGCCGCCATCTCAAAAAAGCCCCAGTCTATGGCATCAAAGCCCGCTTCCGCCAGAATGCGGACACATTCCTCGTCGCCGAAAACTTCGGCAAATTTTTCCGTCGTCGTTACCAAACGCATTTTCGTTCTCCTGTCTCTTATTCCTTCAGCGGATATGATCCTGTGGATTCTCGTCCTCGAATTCAAACACACATCTCTCATAGGCATTGATGATATGGGTATCCAGGTACTTGTCATACCGCTTATGCTGCCTTCCGTAGGACATGTGCACATGCCCGTGGAGGAAGTACTTGGGGTGGTACTTCTCCATCAGGGTACGGAACACCTTAAATCCCTGATGCGGCAAATCCCGCCCGTCATTGAGCTGATACGCCGGCGAATGTGTCACCAGAATGTCAAATCCGCCCTTGCGGAACAGCTTGAACCGCAGCTTTTTCACCCGCTTCTGCATCTCTTTTTCCGTATACTGATGGGCTCCCGGCTTGTACCGCATAGAACCGCCCAGCCCCAGGATACGCACCCCGTTATGGACATAAATTTCATCCTCGATGCAGATACAGCCTTCCGGGGGAATCTGTTCATATTTCCTGTCATGGTTCCCATGGACATACAATAAGGGCGCCGAAGCAAATGTCACCAGAAAAGAAAGGTATCGCGGATCCAGGTCACCGCAGGATATAATCAGGTCGATTCCATCCAGCATACTTCTCTCAAAAAAATCCCACAGATATTTTGACTCCTCGTCCGCAATTACCATTATTTTCATAAAAAGACCTTTCTTCCCATAGCTGACGGTACCCAGCCCTTCCGCTTCCGCCAAAATGCCTGTATTTCCACGCGGTTCAGGACACAGAAAGCCTTCCTGCTGCCCTGTCCGCTTTGTCAGCCTTTTACACCCTGCTGCTTAATGACGGGTTCCGCTGTCTCCGTCAGTTCTTCTTTCGTCGGAATGGAACCGATTACATTCTCCGCCAGCCAGTCCATTGTCATGATTTCCTCCGGAAGCATACTGCGGTTCGGATCCTCCTGCACCACCCCTTCCTGGGAGTACAGCACACCGGAAAACGGATTGAATCGATCCGAACTGATGGTTGCCTTCAGCAGATCCACCAGACGCCTGGTTCCGATGGGCAGCTGCCTGGAGCACACCACATCAATTACCCCTGCCGACATGCCCCACCAGTAATTGATCGCCTTGGTGGAATCGGTGTCGTCATATTTCCAGGTTCCGTCCAGGATGGTCCGGAGCAGCTGCTCATAGAATTTACCCCAGTGGTACAGCGGCATTGCCAGGTTTCTCGGATGGTCTCCGTCCATATGATATATGCCGAAAAACCGGGATGCCTCCTCCGGAATCACCATGTCACGCCCTGAGATACAGGAAGAGCCGGTCTCCCGTATTTTTTTGTCCAGATCCACTTCCTTCATGGTGGACCACTCCAGATAAACCTTCGCCCTGGGATTGATCATCTTGGCCCCCAGCGCAAAGGCATTGATATTCGCAATGGAGCCGAAAATAGGGTAATCCGCAATATAAGTCAGCCTGCTGTTCTCCGACATGGCTCCCGCAATGGCTCCCATCAGGAACTTCGCCTCATGCATCCGCGAATAATATGTACGGATATATCGATGAGAAGTATTCAGCGAACAGTTCAGAATCCGTACCTCCGGATTGGCAATCGCCGCTTTTACGCTGGCCTGCACAAAGGGCGGTGTGGTGGTAAAAATCAGCCTGCAGCCGGATTCGATGGCCTTCTGTATCAGGAAATCCACATTTTCCTCTGTCCCGTTTTCATAGCAGA
>CANDMH010000272.1 GCA_947385785.1 uncultured Lachnospiraceae bacterium | reverse complement strand
TCGCACAATGCGTTTAAATGGACAATTTTCTGGTTCCTGCGCTTTTCAAAGCTTCCTTCGTTCAGGTAATCCACCACAAACCCCAGATCACTGGTAAAACGCTCCCGAATTTCGGCTGACAGGTTATTCATATGATAGACTTCCAGCTTCACGTCATCCACCCGATTCAAATCTTCCTCATCCACGCCATCACGCCTCAGAAGCTCATGAAGGCTTAACGGAATCCGTGTACCTTTCCCTGTCCAGTCTATCACCATGCCGATTACCGGGTATACCGGCTTGCCGGATTCCAGCTGGGTCCGGTAAGCACCTCCCTGATAAGAGGCTTTCCTCAGAATCTGCCTTCCCTCCAGCGCTGTCTCATTGCCTATAAGGAACTGCAGCCTGATCTCTCCCTTCTCCATGAGATACGCACTCACATCCTCAAACTGATTGTGTATCTTATCTTTTCCAATATAGAAGCTTTCCGTAGGCGCCGGACAGAGATCCTCTTCCTTAATCCGTTTCCGCCCGCCATATGCCAGTGCGTTTTCACAGTCCGCAAATACGTCGCTGTATGTCATCAGTATCTTTTCCAGAATGTCCTTCTCTGCCATCCTCCTGTCTCCCTTCTGCACTTTTCCGGGAGATTCGCTGTCCTGCTGAAGCTCCCGCTTTTTGTTTACTTGAATTTTTAAGCAGGAATTTTCTGATTTACAGGATTTGTCTCTTTGATATTCAGAATCTGTAGAAAATCTGCCTGGATTTATCCTATCATGATTCGGAAGTTTTTTCAACTGATTTTTCATATTTTCATATTTATTTCAACAGTGACTTAATTGCCATAATAAAATCCACCCCTCGATGCAAATACCGTGAAAGTTACTTTGGCAAAGTGGAGTTTACTTTGGCAATCAACCTTTTCTAAAAAATACCAAAAAATAACAGCCAGCTCTCGAAAAAATCCGGCAGTTATTGTAAAATAAGTGTATGTGTGGCATAATCAAAGTATGGAGCAGGAAAAAGATGGACAGGCACTCCTTTGAAAACACTGACAAAAGAAAGGACAAAATAAGTATGCCCAAAGACAACATTCTGTTAATCACCACAGACCAACAGCGTTTTGACACCGTGAACGCCTGGGGAAACCAGAGTATTTTCACTCCTCATTTAAATTACATGGCCGCCATGGGCATCAGTTACACCGACTGTTATGCGGGCTGCCCCATCTGCGTCCCTTCCCGTACTACTATCATGACAGGCGTGGAAGGCTATGAAAGCGGTGTCACCTCCAATGCTGCCCATGCGGCATTCATGCAAAAATGTACGGAAAACCGATCTACTTTACCTGCTATGCTGACAGACGCCGGATACCAGACCTGCGCCAAGGGAAAAATGCATTTTGACCCTGCCAGGGCCCATTACGGCTTCGAGCATATGCGGCTGCCTCTTGATTATATGCGGGAATACGACAGAAAACAGCCGCTGGCCCGGCCCAAAATCCACGGCCTGGGGGAATGCGAAGCGGAGCCCGTCCTTTCCACCGTGGAGGAAAAAGACAGCATCACCACCTGGATTGCCGATGAAGCTATCGATTTTCTGGAGACAAGGGATACTACCAGGCCTTTCTTTCTCTGGACCAGCTTCACCAAGCCTCACCCGCCCTTTGATCCCTGCCGGAATTACTGGGAGCTGTATGACGGAATTCCTCTCCCCGGCCCCATTACCGGGGACTGGTCCGAAACCGTAGAGAGTACGCCCCAGGGCTTTCTTGCCGGTTCCTACGAAAATACCAATCTGCACCTCTTCGGCCCCGAACAGAAACAGGCGGGCAGACGGGCCTACTATGCATGCATTACCCAGACAGACTACCAGCTGGGCCGCATCTTCGGCGCCTTACGGGAAAACGATCTGTTCCGGAATACCTGGGTAATCTTTACTTCGGATCACGGAGAGATGCTGGGAGATCACCACATGTCCCAGAAAAACCTCTTCTTTGAGGGAAGTGCACATGTACCCCTGTTGATCATGCCTCCCCAGGGCCGTGAAATTCCTCACAACCTGAGAACGGACCGCCTTGTGACCCTGGCAGACCTCTACTCCACCATCCTGGCCATGGCAGGGCTGTCTGTCCCCCAGGGACTTTCCGGCCGGAACCTGCTGAATCTTTCCGAATTAAGCGAAGACAGACTTTTCTTCGGGAACAGCCTGAACAGGAATTTCTGCGTCATGGAGCGGAAAATGAAGCTGGTCTATTCCGCAGTGGGAGACCACACTTTGCTCTTTGACCTGAACCGGGATCCCCAGGAACGGCATAACCTGTCCGATTCTCCGGAATACGCACGGGTGCTGGAACGCCTCCGGAAGCTGTTGACAGAGCACACAGCCCGCCATACCCCTGAGGCGCTGACGGAGGACGGGCGCTTTGTCACCTATGATGCCCCCCGCTTCCCCGGCGATATGCCCGGGCGGTGGTTCGGATTCCACTACCATGATTACAGCGTGGATACCTTTCACTGACAGGAAATGCAACTATGCTTTTCAAATGCCATACTGCTTATATAATTCATGGCGTTTCTCGCGGTTTCCGGACGCTGCCTCTATCTCGCTGTATTTTTTCTCTTTCAGGAGTGTCTGTATCAGGTTTGCCAGACGGTTTTCGCCCCTCGCCTCACCCCTTGCCTCCAGCATATCAATATATTCACACATAACAATCTCCTTTCCTTCCCCCTGCTTTTTCAACAGTTCCCCTATACAGGCCGTAAAACGTGTATCTCCGGTAAGCGCCTCCCTGATAAGAGGCTTTCCTCAGTATCTGCCTTCCCTCCAGCGCTGTCTCATTGCCTATAAGGAACTGCAGCCTGATCTCTCCCTTCTCCATGAGATACGCACTCACATCCTCAAACTGATTGTGTATCTTATCTTTTCCAATATAGAAGCTTTCCGTAGGCGCCGGACAGAGATCCTCTTCCTTAATCCGTTTCCGCCCGCCATATGCCAGTGCGTTTTCACAGTCCGCAAATACGTCGCTGTATGTCATCAGTATCTTTTCCAGAATGTCCTTCTCTGCCATCCTCCTGTCTCCCTTCTGCACTTTTCCGGGAGATTCGCTGTCCTGCTGAAGCTCCCGCTTTTTGTTTACTTGAATTTTTAAGCAGGAATTTTCTGATTTACAGGATTTGTCTCTTTGATATTCTGAATCTGTAGAAAATCTGCCTGGATTCATCCTATCATGATTCGGGCTTTTTTGCAACTGATTTTTTGCGCATCCTTATTTCAGCAGTAATGCTCAAGTTACTGTTCACGGGCAATGTCATTTACTTAAGGAGTTGCTGCGGTTCAGAACAGCATGAGCTGCCCCAG
>CANDMH010000271.1 GCA_947385785.1 uncultured Lachnospiraceae bacterium | reverse complement strand
AAACCGACAGACAGGAAAGCCGGAGCGCAGGAAAACCGACAGACAGGAAAGCCGGGGTGCAGGAAAAATCGGCAGACAGAAAGCTCGGCATGCAGGGAAGCTGAATCATAGGAAAACCGGAGCTTGGGAAAGCGACATATTGGGAATGGTGACGAAAAAACGACAAAAAATATGATTTAAAAATATTTGATAATGGAGACAGAGATGGAAAGCACGCTGTTTATAAATGGAAACATTATCCTCCAGGACAGGATTCTGGAAGGGGGAAAACTGCTGGTGGCCGGGGACAGGATTAAAGGAATCTGGTCCGCCGGGGGCGAGCCGGAGACATCCGGGCAGTCAGAAGACAATGGGAAGCTTCCGGAGATCCGGGAAGGGAGCCGGCCGGAGAAAACGGACAGAAAAATGTCCGCCGGGGAAGAGCGGGACGCTGCCGGGAAGGCGGATAAGATTGTGGATTTGCAGGGCAGATTCCTGTCTCCCGGCTTTATTGACATCCATGTGCACGGGGGCGGAGGCGGCGATTTTATGGACGGAAAGCGGGACAGCTGGCAGCAGGCCATGGACGCGCACCTGCGACACGGAACCACAGCTCTGTGCCCTACGACTTTGACGGCTTCCATGGAAGAAATGGAAAAGGTATTTTCGCTGCACAGAATGTTTTGCCGGGAACAGAAGCCATTCAGGCCGCGCCTTCTGGGGGTGCATATGGAAGGCCCCTGTATTGCGGAGAGTATGAAGGGGGCGCAGAACGCGAAATACATTCGAAAGCCAGTGGAGGCGCTGACCCGATGGCTGTTGGAAAAAGGTGAGGGGGCACTGCGGATTATGACTGCGGCTCCCGAACTGGAAGGGGCGGGAGAGATGGCGCGACAGTTCCGGAAAGCGGGCGTACTGCTGTCCGTAGGGCACAGTGACGGAAGGCTGGAGGATGTGGAACAGGCGGTCCGTGACGGCTATACCATGGCGACTCATCTATATTCCAGCATGTCTACGATTGTCAGAGAAAACGGGATGCGCCGGCCCGGTGTCCTGGAGGCGGCGCTGCTGATGGACGGGCTGGACGTGGAGGTCATAGGAGACGGGATGCATCTTCCGGCTTCTTTGCTTAAGCTGATCGTAAAAACGAAAGGGGCAGAGCATGTTATCCTGGTGACGGATGCCATGCGGGCGGCGGATTTGCCCCCCGGCCATTATAAGCTGGGAAGCCTGAAGGAAGGGCAGACCGTGTGGTCCGACGGAAAGGTGGCCAGAATGCCGGATGAGATCTCCTTTGCGGGAAGCGTGGCAACGGCGGACAGGCTTATCCGTGTCATGCATGAGGAGGCGGGAGTCCCGCTGTGGCAGGCCGTGAACATGATGAGCCGCAACCCGGCTAAAGCTTTGGGAGAGCGGGAAATCGGCGTGCTGGAGCCGGGGAAAAAGGCCGATCTGGTGAGCTTTGACGAGCATGTCCGAATCTGCGGTGTGTACCGGGGCGGGGTGGAAGTGATCTGAAAGAGGACAAAAGTGAGGTTTCAGCTGTATCATGCTGTCTAATATTGCGTATTGTCCAGAAATTTGGCGTTTTTAAATGTGCGTATTATCGGAATTTATCGCATTGATAAACTTGCGTATTATAGAATTCCATGCTATAATGACCCTGTTACCGGCAGAAAATGCCAGGACGGTCATCTATCATCAGCCTGGAGGTAATGCCAATGCTCTTTAAACGGACTATCTACGATAAATTTCTCTCCTGGAAAAAGGAGACAGACGGCAAAAAAGCTTTGCTGGTGGAGGGAGCGCGCCGGATCGGCAAATCCACCATTGTGGAAGAATTTGCGAAAAATGAATACAAAAGCTATATCCTGATCGACTTTGCCAGAGCATCCGATGAGGTGAAGGATTATTTTCGGCTGTATCTGAATGATCTTGATACGTTTTATATGATGCTGTCCGTTCAATATGGCGTTCAGCTCTTTCCCCGGGACAGCATTATCATTTTTGACGAAGTGCAGCTGTTTCCCAAGGCCAGGGAGGCTGTTAAATATCTGGTGGCGGACGGCCGATATGATATCCTGGAGACAGGGTCCCTGATTTCTATCAGGGAAAACGTGCGGGAAATCCTGATTCCCTCTGAGGAGCGGCATATAAAAATGTACCCCCTGGACTTTACAGAATTCTGCATGGCTTTAAACGAAAAGCCGCTTGTCCATTATATCCGTGACTGCTTCCTGAAAAAGGTACCCCTTGAGCGGAGCATCCACGAGAAAGCCATGCTTGTCTTTAAGCAATATCTCCTGGTGGGCGGCATGCCTATGAGTGTAGTGGCTTTCCTGGAGGGACGAAAGGATTTCGGCAGGGCAGACCTGGAAAAACGGGACATCCTTGCGCTGTATCGCAGCGATATCATGAAAATCAAAGCACAGTATCGTTCAAAGGTTCTTGCCATTTATGATCAGCTTCCGGGTCTGCTGTCCAGACACGAGAAACGGGTGGTGTTCAACCGCATTGCGGAAAGCTCAACTGCGGACCAGTATGAGGAAACCTTCTTCTGGCTGTCGGATTCCATGATTGCCAATGAGTGCAGACGAATCACTGACCCCAATGTAGGGCTGTCCCTTACCGAATCCGACACTTATATCAAATGCTATATGGGCGATACCGGTCTGCTGGTAAGTCATGCTTTCGATGAGAATGAATTGCTGGAGGATGAAGTTTACAAGCAAATCCTTGCCGGAAAACTGGGACTCAACGAGGGGATGCTTTATGAGAACATGATAGCGCAGATGCTTGTGGCCAACGGACACCGCCTGTTTTTCTATACCCATTACAATGACGAAAAGCGGCGCAACGATATCGAAATCGACTTTCTCATCTCCAACAACAGTAAAATGAAATACAAAGTATATCCCATTGAGGTGAAATCCGGCACCCGCTACTCCACGGAATCCCTGCTGCGGTTTCGGGAAAAATACAGAAGCAGAATCGGAGGATGTTATATTATCCATCCACGGAATCTTTCGGTAAAAGACGATATCCTCTGCATTCCCCCTTATATGGCTATATGCCTGTAATGGTTTGAATTCTGCAAAGATAACACGTATATTAAACCTGACTGAGCTGGTTGAAATAAGCCTTGAATGAAATAGCTGATTGAAATAAACATGAACAAGCTGGGGCGCAGATAATTTTTGTTGGTAAGTGGCATTTTAACACTATATTTTGTGATGCTGTGCACACAATGAAACAAAATTTTGAGGGATAGATAGCAAAAACCAACAAAAATTATCTGCACCCCAAGCTGCACGGTAAACGCACGATTTTATGTCTATCCTGCAAAGAAAAAATCTGATATATTA
>CANDMH010000270.1 GCA_947385785.1 uncultured Lachnospiraceae bacterium | reverse complement strand
CCATTGCCAACATGAGCAATATGGATCAGGTGCAGAACTGCCTGCGGAAGATTGCACTGTCCAGCAAGCATCTGCTGGGGCTGATCAATGATGTACTGGACATGTCCAAAATTGAGAGCGGTAAGATGACGCTGAATGTGGATCAGGTTTCTCTGCGGGAGGTCATGGACAGCATCGTAAACATAGTGCAGCCTCAGGTCAAGGCGAAGAATCAGCATTTCAACATATTTATCAATGATATTTCAGTAGAAAATGTATGCTGCGACAGCGTAAGGCTGAATCAGGTGATGATTAACATATTGGGCAATGCGGTCAAGTTTACACCGGAGAGCGGTTCTATCACCGTATCCCTCTACGAGGAGGCTTCCCCGAAAGGAGAGGACTATATCAGGACGCATCTGTTGGTGAAGGACAACGGTATCGGTATGTCGGAGGAATATCGCCGGAAGATATTTGATTCCTTCAGCCGTGAGGATACGGCGAGAGTTCAGAAGACGGAGGGTACCGGCCTGGGAATGGCAATCACGAAATACATTGTGGATGCCATGGAAGGAACGATACAGGTGCGGAGCGAACTGGGGAAGGGCAGTGAGTTCCATGTGGTGCTGGATCTGCTGAAGGCGACAGTGCAGGAAGCGGACATGGTACTGCCCCCATGGAAGATGCTGGTGGTGGATGGCGACGAGCAGCTGTGTGAGAGTGTAGTCGCTTCTCTGAAATCCATCGGTATCACACCTGACTGGTGTATGAGCGCCGAGGACGTTATCAGGAAGGTGGAGGAACGCCATAAACGGCATGACGACTATCAGATTATTCTGTTGGACTGGAAGCTTCCCGGAAAGGACGGAATTGCCGTTGCCCGGGAAATCCGTGCGGTTTACGGCAACGATATCCCGATTCTGCTGATTTCGGCCTACGACTGGAGTGAGATTGAGGATGAAGCCAGAGCGGCGGGAGTGACGGGTTTTATAGCCAAACCGCTTTTCAAGTCCACCCTGTTTTACGGGCTGAAACCCTATATCGGGGAGGATAAGGAAGGAAAGAAAAACGGTGAGACTTCTCCGGCGGAGGACCGCGTGAGCCTGGAGGGCAGGAGGATACTGCTGGCAGAGGATAATGATATCAACTGGGAGATTGCCAACGAGCTGCTGTCTGCCATGGGGCTGGAGCTGGATTGGGCGGAAAACGGACAGATATGCCTGGAGAAGTTCAGGGAGTCCCCGCTGCACTATTATGACGCAGTCCTGATGGATGTCCGCATGCCTGTGATGAACGGTTACCAGGCCACGGAGGCCATCCGCGCCCTGGACAGGGAGGATGCTTCCCTGCCCATCATTGCCATGACGGCGGACGCTTTTTCCGAGGATGTGAAGAGATGCCTGGACTGCGGTATGAATGCCCATGTGGCGAAACCCATCGACGTGAAAGAGGTGTATCGTCTGCTGGAAAAATTTATGAGCTGAGGGAAAATGTAAATTTTTGAAAATTTTCTGATTTTCCTCTTGCATTTTTTCCTGAGCGTGTTACAATAAGAGACATGGAAGCATAGCTCAGCCGGGATGAGCGTTCGCCTCACACGCGAAAGGTCAGGGGTTCGAGCCCCCTTGCTTCCATTTTTCTTTTGCAGAAATCATATTTATGCTGCACGCCAATTGGATTTGCGGTAACCAATTTTTGATAAATTTTTCTTGACAACGGAAGTAAAGTGTGCTATGGTAATAAAGCGTGTGAAAGCACGCGACAGCAAGCAGAGTATCCACTCTCACCTTACGGCAATCGGGCTTGTAAGCGTTACTTTTTCAACTGTTCTGCACAGGGGTTTTATGTGTTGTGTTGAGTGTAAGTGGGTAGCGTTGCTATCCGCTTTTTATATTTATGAATACATTTGTAGGGAGGTACAAAACCATTAGCGACTTAATGATTAACGAACAGATTAGGGACAGAGAGGTGCGTCTGATCGGTGCAGACGGTGCGCAGCTTGGCATTATGTCTTCCAGGGAAGCCATGCGGCTGGCAGAGGAGGCAGGCCTGGATCTGGTGAAGATCGCCCCTACCGCCAAACCGCCCGTGTGCAAGATTGTGGACTATGGCAAATTCAGGTATGAGCAGGTCAGGAAGGAAAAGGAAGCCAGGAAGAAGCAGAGGACCATAGAAATCAAGGAGATCCGCCTGTCTCCCAACATAGACACCAACGATCTGAACACCAAGATAAACGCGGCGAGAAAGTTCCTCACCAAGGGAGATAAGGTGAAGGTGACGCTTCGTTTCCGCGGACGTGAGATTGCCCATATGAACAACAGCAGGCATATTCTGGATGATTTTGCGAAGGAACTTTCCGATATCGCAGTGATAGAGAAGGCCCCCAAGGTGGAAGGCCGCAGTATGACAATGTTTTTAACTGAAAAGCGTTAGGAAGGTCAGTTAAAATAGATAATTTAAAGTATAGGAGGAAGTAGTTATGCCTAAAATGAAGACAAGCAGGTCAGCTGCAAAGCGTTTTAAAGTAACAGGAACCGGTAAATTGAAGAGAAATAAGGCTTATAAGCGTCATATCCTGACCAAGAAGAGTGCCAAGACAAAGCGTAATCTGAGAAAGCCTGCCATGACGGATGCAACCAATGTAAAGAACATGAAGAAGATTTTACCTTATCTGTAGGAAACAGGCTGGAAGCGGTAAGCAGACATTGAAAAAAGCGGTTTAAAGTTAGGAGGAGATCAGGAATGGCAAGAATTAAAGGCGGCATGAACGCCAGGAGAAAACATAACAGAGTATTAAAGCTTGCAAAAGGATACAGAGGAGCGAGGAGCAAGCAGTACAGAATCGCAAAGCAGTCCGTTATGAGAGCGCTGGCCAGCGCTTATGTGGGCAGGAAAGAGAAAAAGCGCCAGTTCAGACAGCTCTGGATTGCGCGTATCAATGCGGCTGCCAGAATGAACGGTCTGTCATACAGCAGATTCATGTACGGACTGAAGCTGGCAGGTGTGGAAATCAACAGAAAGATGCTGGCTGAGATGGCGGTGAATGATGCGGAGGGCTTCAAGACTCTGGCAGAGTTGGCCAGGAGCAAGGTGGCATAAATATTATTTCCAAAAGTGCGGTGATGAACCCGGCGGGAGAGCCTGCCGGGTTTTTACTGTGAAAGTGTTGAATCTCGCCTGCGGAATCCGCGCAGTCCGAATAAGCGCTCTTGCTTATTCGGCAAGACAGCCGTGCGCCAAACCCGCTTCCCTTGCGGGTTTGTGAGCATCTTCACAGTAAACCCCCAGACTTTCATGCAAGGTGGAGCAGCCAGGCCTGTCCTATAGGCCTTATGCATGGGTTTTTACTGTGAAAGTGTTGAATCTCGCCTGCGGAATCCGCGCAGTCCGAAT
>CANDMH010000269.1 GCA_947385785.1 uncultured Lachnospiraceae bacterium | reverse complement strand
TGTTCTCCGTCAGGTTCACCCTCAGAATCTTCCTGTAGACAGGACTGGTTTCATCCCTGTGGGGTGTCACGGTGATCACGAACGCCGGTATCGACTCCCCCCAGAGAATCCGCTTCGCAACGATGTCCACGGCTCTGTCCGCAGGCCCGTCGCAGCTCACCGCACGGCTCTCCTCCTTATCTCCGATTGTCCGCAGCGGGCAGTTCGCACAGAAACTGCCCCGCAGCTTATCGCAGGGCGCTCCTTTTTTCATCCGGGGTATCATCTCATGTACCCGTTTATTGAAATATAGTACTTCGTGAGTATCCTCCCGAACCACATGTATTCCGGCTTCCGGTATGGAATCCAAAATTTTCTCATAATCTGTGATATTCATGCAAACTCTCCCCGGGAATAGCCGTGTTGATTCCCTGATTTCGTTTCTGAAACAATCTGTTCTTATTTTAACACGGAATGGGGGAAGAATCAAGGTTGCCTACTGCACTCTAAGCGAAAAATCACTTCTGTCCAGAGAAAAGTTGGGGTTAAAATAGGGGTCCCCCGCCTCCAGGGCTCCTTTCCACTTCTTCCGGAATGCTTCCGACTCCCGGTTATAGCGCTGAGCGCGCTCACCGTCAGTATCCGAACCCCTGGACGCGGATTCATAGTGAAACAACTCCGCAAAGGGCGTAAAGACATTCAGCAGCCCCATTTTCCGCAGCTTCAGGCAGAAATCCACATCATTCAGCGAAACAGCAAATCCCTCATCCAGTCCCCCCGCCATTTCATACAGTTTCTTCTTAACCATCAGACAGGCTCCCGTGACCGCGCTCATGTCCTGGGCATAGCAAAGACGCCCCATATAGCCCAGATTCTGGCGATGCTGCTTATAATGGACATGGCCTGCCGTCCTGTGTGCTCCCAGACCAATAACCACTCCCGCATGCTGGACAGTCTTATCCGCATAGTAGAGTTTAGCGCCCACCGCACCCACATCCTCCCGCTGGGCATACATTAACAGCTCTTCCATCCAGTTTACAGTGATGACTTCCGTGTCATTATTCAGGAGCAGAATATATTCGCCGTAAGCATATTTTACACCCAGGTTATTTATGGCGGAATAATTAAAACTTCCATGGTAAGTCACAATTGCCACTTTTCCGTCCTCGCTGCGGAGAAGCCCGTTTTCCGGCGCGTGTACCGCTTTCCGCACCGCCCCTTTGGCAGGAATCCCGCTTTCCTTCCCTGCTGACCGCGCGGCTCCCCGCGACGATGCCTCACTGTCATTCCCGCTCGCAGGCACCGCTGCCTGTGCCGCCTGTCCATAATCATACCCGAGAAGCTGACTGTAATATTTCATGATCTCCTCTGTGGTACTGTTGTTTTCTACTATGATAATCTCGTAATTATCATAAGTGGACTTCTCCAATATGGAACTCACACAACGCCGCAAATCCTCCGTATGATCCTTGTTGGCAATAACGATAGATATCTTCGGTGTACCGATAATCTGATAACGTATCCGGAAAATGGTCTCAAAAGCCCTGGTGCTCTCGATTTTAAAATGCTCATATCCATGCTTCCTCAGATGCTCCGCCACCGCCCCTTTCGCCGCTTCGATGGCATAGGGCTTTGCCTCAATATTGGATGCCACAGAGCCCGGATGGCTCCTCCAGTAATACATCAGCCGGGGTACATGGACGATTTTGTCCGCGTTGTCCGTGAGCCGCAAAATCATGTCATGATCCTGGCTGCCGTCAAATTTTTTCCGGAACAGTTCATTCCCGTCCAGCAGCTTCCTTGAAAAAACGCTGAAATGGCAGATATAATTATTTGAGCGCAAATTATCCGGAGCATAGTCCGGCTTAAAATGCATGGTCAGCATATGATTGATATCACCGCTTTTAAAGGTGGTTTCATCGCAATACAGATAATCCGCATTCTGTTCATTGATTGCCTTCACATATTCGTAGAGCACGCTGGGATGGAGCAGATCATCCTGATCCAACAGGCCGATATACTCCCCTGTAGCCATCTGCAGGCAGGCATTGGTATTACCGGCTATGCCGTCATTTTTTTCAAGATGCTTATAGAGAATCCTGCCGCGTGATTTCGCCGCATATTCCCGGCATATCTCCCCCAGATAGCTGTGGGCTTCATCGGAGCCGTCGGCAAGGCACAGTTCCCAGTTTCGGTAAGTCTGATTCATGACAGAATCCAGCATCTCGATCTGAAACTCTCTCGGATTGTTCCAGAGAGGTACCAGAATACTGATTTTCACCATCCTCGGAAATACGGCACCGCTCTCCGCCGCGGCCTGTTCCGGCGAAGGAAAGCTCTCTGTGCCGAACTGTTTCATAGCTTCCCTTTCCCGTTTTTTATAAGCCACTTTGGAAAGTACGCCCCTGGGGCCTCCGCAGTTACGCAGTCTGTCTCTCTGACGGATTGTCCAGTGGAGCACTTCCCTGGCAGGTTTACTGGCCTTCCAGAGGGGGTTCCCCTTGATACGGTTCAGCTTCCACTCCAGTTCCTCGTTCTTTGCCTCCAGATCGGCTATCCGTCCCGCCAGATCGGCACATTTCAAATGTTCCTGTTCATAGGCTTCTCTGTAATCCGTCTCTCCCATATGCTCCCTCTTTCTCCGCCTGGTTTCCGGGTTCCGCCCTCAGGCATTGCCGCACTGTGCATCTCCCTGCATCGCACTCAAATATCGCCGCACTGTGCCTCTCCCTGCACCGCACTCAAATATTGCCGCACTGTGCATCTCCCTGCACCGCACTCAAATATTGCCGCACTGCGCATCTCCCTGCACCGCACTCAAATATTGCCGCACTGTGCATCTCCCTGCACCGCACTCGAATATGGGAAGCGGTACTTCACACAAAATGGTTGACAACACGCTCCTGTCAACGCCGGAGCTTCCTCCTGCTGCCGGCCTCCATGTCTTTGGCGATGGGCATCGGCAGACGCACAATCTCCATCCTGGTCCGCAGTACATTCTCTTCTTTCCGCTCCAATCGCTCCAGATTTACATTAATGTTAGGGTCCTCAGTGGCAAACACAATACCGGGACAGTCCTTCTCCCCCTCCCTGTCCGCCGGGGATATGATACTTCCGTTTGCATAAAGGAGCTTCCTCTTATGCAGAGGCACCGTGGCTCCGTTGAATGTCATCTCCCGGATTTTCACCGCGCAGGGATACATTCCGGGATCTATGCGCAGCATCTTCACGTCTCCGCTTACCTTCAGTTCCAGTTCAATCAGCCAGTCTCCCTGGTAAGCCTCTCTCACGAAATAGGAATCTTCCTCCCTATATCCCTGCCCCTTGTCTTCATATATCTGAACCCGGTTCACATCCTGGGAATCCTGGTACTTTTCAAGCCAGTCCTGAGGCCTC
>CANDMH010000268.1 GCA_947385785.1 uncultured Lachnospiraceae bacterium | reverse complement strand
CCGTCCGGCAGGCAGGAGCGCTTGAACTGCTGCGCAAAAAATCTCTTATAAAAATTTTTCAGCCATTTCGAAATCGTGCCGTCATCGTACAGGCCCGCAAAAGCCAGCTTCGCCGCCCGATACACCTTGGCAGGCGGATACCCGCAGCGCAGCATGTAATACAGGAAAAAGTCGTGCAGCTCATAAGGCCCCACCAGATCCTCCGTCTTCTGAGAAATCACTCCGTCCACAGGCGGAAGCAGTTCCGGGCTCACAGGCGTATCCAGCACATCCTCAAGTACTTCCTCAAGCGCCCTGTCCCCGCAGGTATCCGCATAATATTTTACCAGATGCCGCACCAGTGTCTTCGGCACCCCGGCGTTGACACCGTACATGGACATATGGTCACCGTTGTAGGTCGCCCAGCCTAACGCCAGCTCCGACATGTCTCCCGTCCCGATTACCAGTGCGTTAAAGCGGTTTGCCAGATCCATCAGCACCTGGGTGCGCTCCCTGGCCTGGCTGTTTTCGTAGGTGACATCATGGTTGGAGCTGTCCTGCCCGATATCCCGGAAATGAACCTCCACCGCATTCCGGATGTCTACTTCCTCCAGAGTAACTCCCAGAATGCGCGCCAGCCTGCAGGCATTGTCATAAGTCCTGTCCGTCGTGCCGAAGCAGGGCATGGTCACCGCCACAATTCCTCTCCTGTCAAGCCCCAGCAGATCAAATGTCCGCACGCTCACCAGCAGCGCCAGAGTGGAATCCAGGCCGCCGGACACGCCGATCACAGCTTTGGAAAGTCCCGTGTGCTCATACCTTTTCTTCAGCCCGTATGACTGAATGGATAAAATCTCCTCGCAGCGGCGATTTCGCGCAGACTCGTCCCCCGGCACAAAGGGCATCGGTGCAAATTTCCGGTCCAGGACCGTCTCTTCCACTTCCAGACAAAACGGAACCGTAACATAATTCGCCTGGGGCTCCTTTCCGAAAGTGCCCATACGCCTTCTGTCGGAAAGAATTCTCTCCACATCTATATCACTGTAAATCGTCTCACAGCTGAATTTCTTCACCTGGGCCAGCAGGATGCCGTTTTCCGCAATCAGGTTATGTCCGCCGAATACCAGATCCTGGGTGGACTCTCCCTCTCCGGCAGAAGTATAGATATAACCGCAGATAAGCCGGGCGCTGGTGGATTTCACCAGCAGCTCTCTGTACTCGTCCTTTCCCACCGTCTCGTTGGATGCGGACAGATTGGCCAGGACAGTGGCTCCCTTCAGGGCGTGATTTGTCCCCGGAGAGTCCGCCACCCACAAATCCTCACAGACTTCACACCCTACCGTCAATCCGTGCACGTTCTCACATGCAAAAAGGAGATTAGTACCGAAAGGAACGCTTTTTCCGGCGAAAACAAAGGGAACCGGCTCCGCATTTCCCTCCGCAAAATGCCGCCCTTCGTAAAATTCCGCGTAAGATGGGATATTCGCTTTGGGGACAAACCCCAGAATCTCTCCCCGACAAAGCACCGCCGCCACATTGTACAGCCTGCTATCCCGCTCCAGGGGCAGCCCCGCCATGACCAGGGCATCCTTATCCCTGGTGTGCTCCGCTATCCTCAGCAGCTGGCGGGAAGCTTCCCTCAGCAGCAGCGGCTGCAGGAACAAATCTCCGCAGGTATAGCCGGTGATGCACAATTCCGGAAATACGATTATCTTTGCCCCCTTTTCACAGGCTTCGTCCAGCCCCGCACAGATGACTCCCGCATTGAAGGCCGGATCTGCCACCTTGATTTTCGGTGTTACGGCCGCCACTTTAATAAATCCCTGCTTCATATTGTCCCTCTTTTCTTCTTCCCGCTGCCTTTCTCTGACTTGCACCAACCTACCTGTTTATCTGCTCCTGCGGTAGATTTCCCTCAGCTCATCCACCCTGAATTTATAGTGCCTTCCGCAGAACTGACAGTTTACCTCTATCTCCTTCCCGTCCTCTATCATGTCTTTGATTTCCTTTTTTCCGAGGCTGATCAGGACTTTCTCGATCCTCGGCCTGTCGCAGTTACACAGAAAAGCTGCGGGCCTGGACTCCAGAATCTCACATCCCAGTCCCTCCAAAAGCAGCTCCAGCATTTGCTCCGGGGTATTTCCGGCATCCAGCATGGCCGTCACGGATGTGACTTTGCCCAGATTCTGTTCCAGCCTGTCGATCACGGCATCCTCCGCAAAGGGCATCAGCTGAATGATAAATCCGCCCGCCTGTCTGACCGTATTATCCCTCTCCATGAGAACGCCCAGCCCCACAGAAGAGGGCACCTGCTCGGATGTGGCAAAATAATAAGTCAAATCCTCCGCAATCTCGCCTGTCTGTAACAGAGTCTGTCCCACATAAGGCTCTTTTAAACCCATATCCCGGATAACCTTAAGGCTCCCCTGCCCCACTGCCCCGGCCACATCCAGCTTGCCCTTCGCATTGGCCGGAAGTATCACGTCCGGGACATTGGCATATCCTTTTACGTTTCCCTTTGCATCCGCAGTGACCATCAGCCCCTGCATGGGACCGTCACCCTTAATCTGAAGGGTCAGCAGATCGTCTTCGCCCTTCAGCATATTTCCCATCATCACCCCTGCGCTCAGAAGCCGCCCCAGTGCCGCCGTAACCACAGGACTTGTATTATGCGCCTGTCTTGCTGTTTCCACCACGCCTCTCGTGGTGCAGGCAAACGCGCGAATCTGCGCTTCCGCCGCAGTGGCGCGTACGATATAGTCAGTCATTTTTTCCTCTCTTTCGCATATCCGTTTCTATATATGTCTCAAATGCACACCCTTCCTGTCATGTCGCCTGCGGCGGCGATGCCATTGGAATGAACCATCCCGCAGCAAGCTACGGGGTATCCAGCCCGTGAACGGATGAAGACATCAATCGATAAACCGATATTCCAGAACCGGCAGGACATCAGACTTTCTTCCCCGTCTCCCTCGCAACTACATAAACACGCTCGCTCCTGTCCGTAATGTCTTCCCCGGTGTCCGCATCCTTAACCTCCAGCACGGTCATACCGGCACGCCCCACCAAAGCAATCATCTGTTCCACAGTGTATCCCCTCTGGAAATGAGTTTCCGTAAAACGCCGGAACGTATCTCCTTCCTCCCGCACGAAAACCGTCAGGTCATATTCATTGATTTCTTCCTCCGGGTCATAAAAATTCTCCCAGATAAAACTGCAGTCCTCTCTGGTTTCCGCAATGGTACTCTCTCCGATGACATCCCGGTATTTATAATCCGTATTGAAATCGAATATGAAAATCCCCCCGGGAAACAGATAATTGTTCACCAGGGAAAAGACCTCCAGCAGCTCCTCCTCTTCCAGAATATAATTCAGGGAATCGCAGACGCTGAATACGGTTCCCACGGTGCTGTA
>CANDMH010000267.1 GCA_947385785.1 uncultured Lachnospiraceae bacterium | reverse complement strand
TGGTCTTGAAGGTGGCATTGAACAAGCTCTTGATGAAAGCCACCATTTCTTCCCAGTACCCATTGACATACGCCTCCTGCATGGGCGTGTCGTATTCGTCCAGCAGGATGATCACTTTCTTGCCGTAATAACGATATAAATATTCCGACAATTGATTTAATGCCATCGTGGCATCCGTATCATCCATATCCGTTTTTTTTCGGAGAAAAGAGTCCTTTTCCCACTCCGTCAGGTGACCGCTTTCCACCAAAAAACGCAGGCGGGCATATTCCATGGCTAACAGCATACAGATTTTGGAACGCGCCCGCTGGAAGTCCGGTTCCTTCACATTTGCAAAGGAAAGGAAAATAACAGGGTAAGTCCCCTGCAGAGCACGGTATTTCTCCTCCTTCCAGACAGAGAGCCCCTGGAACAGATCGCCGCGCCCCTTATATTTTACGGAAAAAAACTTCTCCACCATGCTCATTGTCAGCGTCTTGCCAAAACGCCTTGGGCGGGTAATCAGGGTCACAACGTCATTGCTTTCCCACCACTCCCTGATAAATTCCGTCTTATCCACATA
Source organism: uncultured Lachnospiraceae bacterium (assembly GCA_947385785.1). Classification (GTDB taxonomy): domain Bacteria; phylum Bacillota; class Clostridia; order Lachnospirales; family Lachnospiraceae; genus Acetatifactor. Next base: position 2,867 of record CANDMH010000267.1, on the reverse strand, counting down.
AAAGCAATTCGCCTGTAACAGCTGCTCAAAATCCTGATGCCCTATCCCCACTGTCCTTGCCATATACTGCTCCTTTCTTCGCCTGCGTGGTGTCCTGCCTGCCCCAGGCAGCCTGCCAGCTCCGGCTCTCCTTCCGGTCCCTACTGTGCCCATGTTCCCTTTCCGGCAATTCTCTTTTCAACATTTCGCTCCCCCTGCCTATCAGCATACCTCGATGCTTCCAGTATAATATATGGGCCACGAAAACACAAGACCCCATATCTCCTGTCAATTCCCCTCGTCCAGGTAAAGCTGCACCCGGTTCTGGATAATGTCCACCGTATCCTCCACATTCCTGGTTCCCGAGAAATACCCGTCCAGTTCCTCCCAAAGGATAGCGGAGATCCGGGAAGGATAATCCGGCATTGGCACACAGGAGTCCAGAAATGCCAGATATTCCTCCAGATAGCTGGTGCCGTCCGGCTTCAGCTCCATTTCGCTGTGGAGTACCGTTTCCGAAGACGGTTTCCCTGCCAGGATTCTAAGCTCCCCTGAAAATTCGTCCCTGACAACCTGATCCCTTGCCACATCCCTTCTCACACAGCAGCCCATCACCGTGAACTGGTTTTCGTAATCCAACAGAAGGGAGATGTATTCCTTGATTTCATCCAGGTGTTCCGCTTTTGCGTTCACTGCCAGATAGCCATTGTAATTGCCCACATAATGGCCGCTGCCGGCATAGGAGGGAGAACCCACCATGTAGATATCTTCCCCGAATTCGGCAAGACTGGATGCAAAGCCATGCAGCCCATCGTACATATCCCATCTTTCGGCCACGCAGTTCCCTTCCCGCAGGATCTGCATCGCTTCGTCCCGGCTCACAGTCATTGACGAAGCCATGGCTTCCTTTTCGGAACGGAGGGGTGCGCCGCCATTTTGACGGCAGAATTCCAGCAATCGGATGAATTCCTCATGGTCAAAATGGGCAACGCCCTGTTCCATGTCCAGGAAGGGCGTACCATCAAGGCCGGGCAGAAGGTTGCAGAAGAGGCTGTAGCCGTCATACCTGGACGGACAAAGGATCAGCTCCCAGTCTGTCCGGCTCTCCGCTACATCCAGAAATTCAGAAAGCGTCCAGGAATCCTCCGTCCACACCTTCTTTGACACTGCCATGGTATGCAGGGAATACCATGGAGCCACCCCCAGCATTTTCCCGTCTATGGTGCAGTCCTGGATGGCAAAGGGGAAAAGCTGTTCATAGATGTCCGCCGGGATCAGCTCCTTCAGATCCATCAGCACCCCTTTTTCCGCCAGGATGGCCATATCCTCCCTGGAAACCCACATCAGCTCCGGCCCTTTGTCCGCAGCCAGCTCCATGAGGATGCGGTTCCGGAAGGTTTCCTTGTCTCCGCCGTTCTGCTCCATTTTGATGGGGCATTCCGTATGCTCCCTGGAATATTCGGATGCCAGTTTAATAGAGTAGCGGGGGCCTTCCGGCTCCAGATAGGCCATGCGGATTTCCTCCTCAGATTCCGGCTCCTCTTCCGACAGGACAATGACGCCCAGGCTGCTGCCCTCCAGAAAGCATACCAGGACATCCCCTGCGGAATCAGGCAGAAGCCCCACATAGCCCGCCATCATGGGGACGCCAATATCGTAGATCTGGGACAATTCCTGCCGGGTATTGGCCTTCATGTCCCAACGGATCAGAGCGCCGTTGCCGATATAGTACATGCTGTCGTCCCTGCTCAGATAAAGGGACGAAAGGTATTCCCCCCGCAGGCTGGTTATCGGCTTCCTGCCGCCGGTCTCCCTGTCAAACCAGAACAGGGAAGCGCCCTCCCCGTCTCCGCTGCCGTCCCATTCGCAGAGTATGGTACTGCCGCCCGTCTGGTCGAAGACCATGCGGCTCTCCTCATACCCGGGGTTCCAGGGGTAGGTTTTTCCGTCCGGAAAATTGTCTTCCAGAGCCAGGATATTTCCGGCCATATCTGTCCGGACCAGGAATTCATGCGAGTCTTCCGTGCCGGTTTCCCGCACCCGGAAGGAAAGCTCATCCTCCCCCTTCACCTCCATGGACAGAATGCTGCAGAGCCCTTTTTCCGGAAATTCCAGAGGGAAGGGGCTCTGCTCCAGCTGCCCGGTGTCCGCGTCAAACAGGTTGAGAAAATATTGCCATCCGTTTTTGCCGTCAGACTTCTCCGGGTAAGCGGAGAGGATATAGAGTTTGCTCCCGTAGCTGTCGGCAAGGGGCATATGGCCGCTGTCTTTTCCGTCAGGAGATTTTATGGACAGTGACAGGTACTGCTGGACGAACAGGGCGTCTCCCTGGGTGATGGGCGCTGCTTCCATGGACTGAAAGGCGTTTCCCCGGGAAGCGGATGCCCCGTCCGGAGATTCCGGGAAGGCTTGTCCCTGCTCCTGTACAGTCTGTGCAGAGGACACTTCTCCGGAAGAAGAATCTTCTGCGCATCCGTTGGAAAAAAGCAGGAGCGTTGAGAGAAGTAGTAGGGCAGAAAATGATTTTTTCATGTGCCGAACCTCCATATGGCATCAATTTTATTATGCTTTAGGAATTGTCAGAAAATAACTGCTGCAATTTCCTTGATTGTATTCCATCAATTTGATTACAGGGTCCGCGAAGCGGCTCCTGTAATATAACTTATCAGAAGCAATTCCTTCGCTTCTGATAAAAGGTGCGCCCTTTGCACCGCATTCGATTATAGGAAGCCGCACTTGCTTCCTAATAATATGTTTTAACAAAAGCCCGGAAATTCAATGAAAACAGCATGAAACTCGCAGCAGTTATTTGTAGACACTTCCTCACTCCACATCCGGCACCGAAGGATCCAGCATGGCTCCCAGATACGCCTTCTTGGGATTCATCT
>CANDMH010000266.1 GCA_947385785.1 uncultured Lachnospiraceae bacterium | reverse complement strand
TACAAACAGCATAGAAGAAAGCCAGGATGATATCTGGAAATCTGTGGGAGTAGAATACAGCGGCACAAAGGGAACCAGTGGAGATCTATTAAAAAATTACGTAAACAGCAAGCAGTCTACACACACTTATGCACTGACATATCCATCCTCAGCGTCAGGCATGAGCCAGGATATATACAGCGACATAAACAGCGATGTCCCGGTCATTTTATGGGTTAAGGTGCAAAAGGGAGGCAACTGGCTATACAGTACCAGCGGCGGACATTTTATGAATGCAAGCGGTATTAATACCGGCGGTTCATTGATTGAGGTAACTGACCCTTATATAGGATGGGTTGATGAACTTAATTTTAGTGGTAAATATTGGATTACTGCAGACGAGGCTTACAGCGCAACCACCAGCAGAGGTATGGGATATTATAAGTGATTTGAATGCTTGCAGTGATAACGTTTTAAGCGAAGGAGGAGCGATGAGGAGTGTAAGAAGATTAGCTGCCGTAGTTATGATATTTTTATTGGCAATCCCAACAAAATCTATAGCCGCTGAAGGGCACACTCATTCACTGGTACCCAGTATCGGACCAGTTACAACAAGTTCGTCGGAAGAATATTGTTCAATTACCAGCTATACTGTGACCCAGAAATGCAATTGTGGCTATAAGGTCGAAACCGAGCAGACGGAATATGTTCCGCATCAATGGGAATCAGTCTGTGTAGATCGGGTCCGCAATGGTTATCAAAACAGGTGCAAAGTATGTCGTCGTACCAAGGGGGCAATTGTATATGAAGTTGTATTAATGAGCCGGAAACGGGTTTCTATTACGTATGTACAACATGACAGCGAGTAGAAATGGTAGAAGCGGTAGATGGGTGGGTATACACTTGCCCATCTATATATGGAGAGGAAAATGAAAAAACTTCTGTACATAGCCATGTGTATTTTTATGCTATCTTCCTGTTCGGCAGATACCAGCATGTCAGACACGGGGGAGTTTCATCAGCTCCATGAGCTGGATAACCACCAGGATGCCTCAGTCTTTTTATATACGTCCAAAAGAATATATTTCTACGAAATTATTGAAAGCAAAGATCAGGACAACGCTGTATTTACCTTGTATGAGCAAAATATGAAGGATAACAGTATTCGTATATCCGGCACAATAGACGGTTTCTACATGACCGTCGGAAGCCCTGTCCCGCTGGAGGACGGGCTTGCATTTACGGTCTGTACGAAAGAGGGGGAAGAGCTGACCAACTGCCTGTACTGTTATGCGGACGGTACCTTATCCAGGATATACACCTGGGATTCCAATATTCCCATGTCTTATATCAGCAGGATTTCCGAGAAAGAACTGGCCCTGTTCTATCCCTGTTCAGAGGCACGCGATGGAGAGGAAGCTTATATTTACAGAATACTGCGGGTGAACCTGACGGAACATACCGGGGAAGAAATTGTCCGGTTTCGATACAATATCACAGGGGGAGAAGGGGAGATTGTACCCACTGTCGATTACAGCAACGGTTTATTCCACATTTTCGTAAAATCCGTACAGGGTTCAGGCAGCAGCTATTCCATCTGCTCTTTGGATGCCGACGGTGAAAAGACGGCGGAATACAGCATCGATCTGGAGGATTTCCTGTATCTGGAGCCCGTTTCTTCGTATGACAGCGTCTACAGAATCAGATGCCTTGAGGGCGGATTTTTCGTATTGCAGACTTTAAACAGCAGAATCATTATTTTCGAAGAGACGGGCGGGCGCCTGGTGCAGGTGGATGCGCCGGAGTGTCTGCGCGCATTTCCGGAAGGATATAAAATTGCGGAATCCTGCGGCGGGCGTCCCGATGAAATATATTTCGTCAACATGTTTCAGGATCATCTGATAAAATTTGATACTTCTTCAAGACAATTCACGGAATCAAGGATTGAGAAGGAAGAAGATGAATCCTATATCAAGTCAGTCTATATCAATCCGGATGGCCGCATTCTGGTGAACATGGAAGGGTATTTTTATACGAAGAAGCTTTTTTAAGTGCTCACCAGCTCTCAACATTCCATTCCACAAGCGGCACAGAACCGTTGACTTTCCGAGAGGAAGCGGCTATACTGAAACAGGCATGGAAATCTGAATGCGGCACAAAGGAATGTGCCTGTTGTGCAATCATGTGGAAGGAGACATTTACATATGGAAAAAAAGATACTTTTCCCCCAGGTGGGAGGATTTCTCCACGGCGGGGATTACAATCCGGAGCAGTGGCTGGACAGGCCCGACATTCTGGAGGAAGACGTGAGGCTGATGAAAAAAGCCGGCGTAAACAGCGCCACTCTGGGGGTGTTTTCCTGGTCTGTCCTGGAACCCGCAGAGGGAGAATTTCACTTTGAATGGCTGGAAGCCATCATAGACAGGCTGTATCAAAACGGCATATACACGGTGCTGTCTACGCCCTCCGGCGCCCGGCCCGCCTGGCTGGACGCCGCATACCCGGAGGCAATGCGGGTGGACAGGACGGGCATGCGGGCACATCACGGCGGCCGCCATAATCATTGCATGAGTTCTCCCATATATCGGGAAAAGGTGGCGCGCATTGACCGGAAGCTGGCGGAGCGTTTCGGCTCTCATCCCGGCGTAATCATGTACCATATTTCCAATGAGTTCAGCGGGGAATGCTTCTGCCCGCATTGTATGAAAAAATTCAGAAACTGGCTGGCGGACAAGTACGATCATGACATCGAGAAGCTGAACGCCGCCTGGTGGACTGCATTCTGGAGCCACCGATATAACAGCTTCGAGCAGATTGAGCCTCCCTTTGCAAACGGGGAGACCAGTGTCATGGGGCTGAATCTGGACTGGAAGCGCTTCACTACCTGGAATACCAATGATTTCATGAAGGCGGAGATTGAAGTGCTGCGCAGCGTAACCCCGGACATTCCAACCACCGCAAATCTGATGCGGCTGTTCGGAGGGCTGGATTACCGGAAGATGGCGCCTGACATGGATGTGGTTTCCTGGGATAATTATCCCACTTTCCACAATGACTGGGAGACACTGGCGGATACCATGAACGAGACGGCGTTTCAACATGCGGTGATGCGTTCTCTGAAACGCGGCAAACCGTTTATGATGATGGAGAGCGCTCCCGGCCTGGTGAACTGGCAGGCGGTAAACAAGCTGAAGCGTCCCGGCGTCCACAGACTGGCCTGCCTTCAGGCGGTTGCCTGCGGTTCCGATTCCGTGCAGTATTTCCAGTGGAGAAAGGGGCGGGGTTCCTATGAGCAGTTCCACGGCGCCGTGGTGGATCATATCGGGACGGATGATACGAGAGTGTTCCGGGAAGTGGCGGAAGTGGGAGAGCTGCTGAAAAAGATTGCTCCGGCGGCGGGAACCACGGTGAAGCCCAGGGCGGCGCTTTTGTTTGACTGGGATAACCGCTGGGCCATTGACGATGCGAAGGCTTTTTCCCAGGC
>CANDMH010000265.1 GCA_947385785.1 uncultured Lachnospiraceae bacterium | reverse complement strand
GGGGAAGTCCCCTCCATGCCTTCTCGCAGGCAGGGCTGCCCGACGCATGAGAAGCCCGTATTAACCGCCTGCCGTCATCCGGCCCGCGTACTCTCTGGTGATTTCCAGTTCCATCTCCTCCCCGGCCTGGAATTTCACAATGTTATCCACCAGCCTCCGGCCTATCAGCGGCCTTCTGTCCCTGGTTGGCCCTGCCTGGTGGGGCATGCAGTACACATTATCCATATGGCGCAGCGGGCTGTCCTGGCAGAGAGGCTCCTGGCAGTACACATCCAGGATGGCCCGGAAACGTTTCTCCCGCAGCGCTTCCACCATCTCCTCCTCCCGCACGATGCCGCCTCTCGCCGTATTTATAAACAGCGCCCCGTCCTGCAGCAGAGCGAAATGCTCTCTGCCGATCATCCCCCTTGTGCTCTCGCTCATGGACGAATGCAGGCTGACAATTTTGCAGGTGGAAAATAATTCTTCCAGGGAAACCTGCTCCGCCCCGTATCGTTCCAGAATCCCCGCATCAACCGGATAACGGGAAAATATCTTTATCTTCACATGGAACAGCTGCAGCAGCTTCATCAGGCGCAGCGAGATGGCTCCCATGCCTGCCAGCCCCACCGTCTGGTCCAACAGACCCTCCGAAACATCCTGTTCTCCACTCCAACCGCCGTCCCGTACCCTGTCCACATAATCCGGAATCCTCCGCAGGGCCGTCAGCATATATGCCAGAACGCCCTCCGCCACCGAGTCCGCATAGAGATTATTTCCGCTGATGACCCGGATTCCGCGCCCGTAAATCTCAGGGCTCACAAGACTTCCCACGCTTCCGCCCGTGTGAGCAATCAGCCGGATTCCAGTTCCCTCCACCGTCCCTACGTCCAGCCTGGGATGCCCCCATCCGGTGATAATCACCTGAGCATTTCCCGCATATACGGATACCTCCTCCGGCGCCAGATTCCGCTCCAGGGGTGAATACCGCACCTGAAATCTCTCTTCCAGATACCTTCTCACTGACTCCGGCAGGAAGGTTTCCATTACTTCACTTTTCTTCGGCACCGACACAAATACTTCCATACTGATACATCCCGCCTTTCTTTCATTTCATCCGACACCTCTGCCCCAACGGCCGAAACGCCTTCCGCGGCTGCCATAGGCATGACTACAGTCCGACTGTCAAAGCACCTTCTGCGCCTGCATCGGCACGACTGTCGTCCCGGCATCCAGAACGCCCCTTCTGCGCCTGCCATCGGCATGACTGCGGCCCCGACGTTCAAAACGCCTTCTGCGCCTGCATCGGCAGGCTGCAGCCCCGACGTCCAAAACAACTTTGCCGCTTTACCGCAGAACCGGCGTACCCGCGTATTTCTCCAGTTCCCCGAACATATCATCCCGGTATTCCTGCAGATAGACATTTTTCGGTATGGCGTCCACAGGCCCCAGGGCCAGCCAGTAGACAGTCTTCTCCTCGTCCAGATCAATCACCGCCATGGCTGCCTCGCCCTCCTCATTTGTATCCGCCAGTACATTGCCGCAGGGGTCGATAACGGCAGTGGACGCAACCCCTGCGTATCTCTGCGTATGGGGACAGGCGGTTACCACATATACGCCGTTCTCCTTGGCTCTGCCGATAAACCTGTGGACAGGGTCGCCTGCCGTAGATACCAGTAGAATCTCTGCCCCCTGCATGGCCATGGCCCTGGCCGGCTCCGGGAAAAAGAAATCCCAGCAGACCAGCATTCCCACCCTGCCGAACTCCGTGTCAAACACCGGATAAGCGTCCCCGGGCACCATGCCGTTCTCGTACTCTGACAGCGTCAGATGAGACTTATGGTATTTTCCCACTGTTTTCCCCTCCCTGTCCAGAAGCACCGCCGTGTTTCTGCGCGCACCATGGCAGTCCAGCTCACGGAAGGAAAAAAAGGCATAACAGCCGTGTTTTTGGGCTTTCTCACGCATCATGGAACAGAAACGCCCATCCATGGAGGCAAAGGAATCCTCATATGCTAGATTTTTCACGCCCCTGGTATCCATGGTCTCTGGAAACGCCAGCAAATCCGCCCCCCGGGAAGCGGCCCGGTCAAAGGCCTCCCCAATCCTGCACAGGTTTTCTTCATAGGACATTTCCACCACATCCAGGTGTATCGCAGCAACCTTCAGCCTCCTGTGTTTTTTCTCTTCCGTGCCCCCTTCCGGCGTCTCCCACAGGCAGGGCCGATACCACATCGCCATTCCCTCCCTCTTGATTCCCAGCTCCAGAAGGATTTCCGTCTCCTCCTCTGTGCGGAAGGTAAGCTCCAGAAGATTCTTCCTCCTTTTCTCCAGATAAATGCGTCTGGTTCTTTCCCCTCCGCCTTTGAGCAGCGTAACGACTCCGTATACCACATTCCGGCTGTGGGTATCCCATTCCCGGTACGGGGCATGGAGCCTGTACGTCCTGCCCGGCATCACCTGCAGGACAATCCCATACCGCTTTCCACCGGCATAGGGCTTCCGGTTGTCAATCACTGCGCCTGTTCCCCCCGGCAAAATATGAAATACGGATTCATCCATCCTGCCCGGCGCATCCGCAGCCTTCCAGGCCTGTCCCGGCATCGGCACCGGGTTGTCCCCATACCGTTCCAGGCAGGATGTAAACTGCCTCAGCACCCAGTCCAGCGTATTTACACAGCCTTTCAGCTCTTCCCGCCACAGGCTCTCCCACTCGAATGAGAGATATCCTTCAAAGCCTGCTTTCCCCAACAAATCCAGTGCAGCGCAGACCGGCAGGATTCCTTCCCCCAACATTGTATAGCGGTACTCCCCGCCTGCCTCCCGGCCGGAATCCATGCCGTCCTTGATATGTACATGCGCAATCCTGTCTCCTATGGCCTCCCAGGTCTCCTCAATTTCTTCCCCTGCCTCAATGGGATGAATAATATCCCAGATCACTTTCAGATTGCCGCGTCCCGTCTGCCGGAGCAGTTCCCTTAATTTCTTTCCCGTAGAAAATTCATTGTGTGTCTCAATCCAGATTTCCACGTTTTCCCGCTCTGCCAGTGTGCATATTTCCCGGAGCAGCTTTATGATTCCTCCATAAGCCGTTCCGCCCTGTTCATAATCTGTCTCCGGCACTGCCTGCGAAGGAAAATGCCCCAGGAAAATACGGACTCCCTTCGCCCCAAGCAGCCGGGCATAATCTATGGTCTCCGCAGCGGATTTCATGACTTCGACATCATATCCGCCAATGCAGATACCGCTCCCCAGATTGGTAACTGTCACCCCTGCCGCACGGAATTTCTGCCCCATCAACTCAATCTGGGACTGTTCCTTCATCCCCAGGACGCTGTTGTCCTCTCCCAGACGGATTTCCACGCCCTCCATTCCGTATTTCCCGCATGCCGCCAGAATTTCCTCCAGGGAAGCGTCCATACAGGCCACAGTGCTAAATCCTCTCTTCATGTTTTTCTCCTGTTTTGTTCCGCACTGTGCATATTCCTTCCGCACTGTGCATATTCCTTCCGCACTGTGCAT
>CANDMH010000264.1 GCA_947385785.1 uncultured Lachnospiraceae bacterium | reverse complement strand
TTTTATAAATAATGTTTTTTCAAAAAAGTTCGCCTTACATGCATATAAGGCGAACTTTTCTGTACTTTCTCCGCTCTACATCCATAACCGAACAGCCGGACGCCCTTCCGTCATGCTCAAACCTCCCTCTTCTCTTTCCTGTATTTTAACGGTGTGCAATCCGTATATTTCTTAAATACGCGCTCAAAATACGTAATACTCTCAAATCCCATCTGCTCCGAAATCTCCGTGACGGAGTAGTCACTGCAGGCCAGAAGCTTTCTTGCCTTCCTGACCCGCAGGATATTGCTATATTCCACAACGCTGAAACCGGTGACCTCCCTGAAAATCCGACTCAGCCAGGATCTGCTGATATAAAAGCGCCCTGCCAGCTCCTCCAGATTCTCCCCGCTTTCCGGATTTGCCAGCAGATAATCCACCACCTCCTGAACCTTCTGGTATTTCGGTGTATATGCCATCCGCTCTTCCTCCTCCGGCAGCCCGTCCCCCTGATACCGGGACAACAGCACCAGCAGCTCCAACAGCTTCACCTTCACCATCAGTTCAAAATTTCTCTGTCTGCCCCGGATTTCTTCCCCGATTTGGAGCATCAGTGCCTGCATCCTGTCCCGGTCTTCCTCCACCAGACTGACAATCCTGCCCAGCCTGCCATACAGCTCATCCAGCGCAGGAAATCCGTTCCTGTTTAAAAAAGGCTCAAACGCCCTCTCTGTGATCTGCAGCAGGATCCGGTTATGGCGGGAAACCTTCGCCAAACTCGTTTTGTGAATCCGGTTGGGCTTAATCAGGACCACATCCCCCGCTTTCACTAGATAAGTCTCCCGGTCAATGAAATAATAGCTCTCCCCCTCTATCAGATAATACAGTTCGTATGTGTCATGAAAATGGCGGTTCGGCATGGAATAATTTTCCTCCCGGATTACATGCTCCACCATGATCATCCCCTCCAGCTGCTGCCTGTATACAGTCTGCTCCATCACTCTTTCCTTTCCGCTTGTATCCGATAGTATGAAAATAGAAATATTCGGTATGATTCTACGAGATTATTATACTATTTTTTCTTATAATAACAATACTCAAATAACGATACTCATTTGCAGACATTTTGCACTTCCCTGAACTTTCTCTTAGGAACTGTCAAGAAATAAATTTGCACTTTCAGGAATGAAACACCAGTAATATGCATCTTCCCGTGCGGAATCCTACAAATTTATTTTGTGACAATTCCTTATGCTCACAAGCGAAAACATTTACCGTTGAAACGAATGAGCGCTTCGGCGGCATATAACAGAAGGCGGCAAATGAATGCGCTCACGAGTATAATTTCAGGGTTCGCGGAACAGGAAGGAGCATACAAAAATGTACGATATAGCAATTATAGGTGCAGGTATAACCGGAGGAATGCTGGCGCGGACGCTGGCATCCTGCGAACTCAAAATCTGCATCCTTGAAAAAGAGAACGATGTAGCAGCAGGCGCCAGCCGTGCCAACTCCGGCATTGTTCACGCCGGTTACGATGCGGAGCCGGGCACCTTAAAAGCCCTGCTGAATGTGCGGGGCTCAGAAATGATGGAAAATATAACCCAGGAGCTGGGCGTTCCCTACATCAGAAACGGCTCCCTTGTCATCGGCTTCAGCGAAGAAGACAGAGAAGTCATCGAAATGCTCCGCGTCAGGGGTATCAGAAACGGCGTAAAAGGACTTCGGATTCTGGACGGAGATGAAGCCCGCCTGCTGGAACCCGGTCTCTCCGAAGCGGTCATCTGCGCCCTGTATGCTCCCACCTGCGCCATTATCTGCCCCTATGAGCTGACCATAGCAGCCATAGGCAATGCCATGGACAATGGCGCCGAGCTTCTGCTTCATTTCAATGTGGCTCATATTGAACGTAAGGAAGACTGCTATGAAATTACCGAGGCGAAGCCTGCTGAAGGCTCATCAAACTTCCATGATGATTATGCCGGAACTTCCGCCGCGCCTGAACAGGCCGTCTGCTGCTGCCGCCGGATACGCGCAAGATATGTCATAAACGCCGCCGGGATTCACGCAGATGAAATCGCCCGGCTTGCAGGTGATACTTCCTTCCGCATTCGCCCCCGAAAGGGAGAATATCTGCTGCTGGACAGGGAATGCGGCGGCATCCTCTCCCATACCGTCTTCCGCACGCCGTCCAAAATGGGAAAAGGGATCCTGGCCACCCCCACCGTGGACGGCAACCTCCTTCTGGGTCCCACTTCCACGGACCTGGAAGACAAGACAGACACGGCCACCACCGAAGGAGGCCTGGCGCAAATCATAGAGCATGCCCGGGAAAGCCTGCCGGACATTCCCCTGAACAAAATCATCACCTCTTTCTGCGGCCTCCGCGCCGCAGGCAGCACCGGCGACTTTATCATCAACTCTCCCTTCCCGGGCCTTTTCAATGCTGCAGGCATCGAATCTCCCGGCCTCACCGCCGCGCCCGCCATAGCGGAATATATCGTTGATATGCTGGCCGCTCAGGGACTTATCCTGCGCAAAAAGAAGGACTGGCAGCCTCTGCGCCAACCCATATACGCCTTCCGCTACGCTTCCACGGAAGAAAAAAATCAGATAATCCGCCGGGACAAATCCTACGGCCGTGTCGTCTGCCGCTGTGAAACCGTCACGGAAGGTGAAATCCTTGCCGCCATCCATACCAACCCTCCCGCCCGGGATCTGGACGGCATCAAGCGCCGCACCAGGGCCCAGATGGGAAGATGCCAGGGAGGATTCTGCATGCCTTACATCGCGGAACTCCTTTCACGGGAATACGGCATCCCTTTTGAGCAGGTCACAAAATCAGGTCCCGGATCCGAAATAGCGCCATACACAACGCATCTTTTCGCGGCCGGAAATTCAATGCCCATGCCCGGTACTGGGCTGGGCTGATGCGGAACTAAAATTAAGGAGAAACAGCATGACACAACTGGTTATCATAGGCGGCGGCCCCGCCGGAATGGGCGCCGCCATAGCAGCATATGAAAGCGGCATCCGGGACATCCTGATCCTGGAGCGCGACGAACACCTGGGCGGTATCCTGCAGCAGTGCATCCACAACGGATTCGGCCTGCACCGCTTCGGCGAAGAACTGACCGGTCCGGAATACGCCTGGAAATACGAAAAACAGATACAGGAATTACAGATTCCCGTCAAGTACAGGACAACGGTGCTGTCCGTCTCCTCCCGGAAGGAAATCACCGCCACCAACGAAGAAGAGGGCATTTTCACCATCCAGGCAAACGCCGTCATTCTGGCAATGGGATGCCGGGAGCGCCCCAGAGGCGCGCTGAACATTCCCGGCACCCGCCCGGCAGGTATTTACAGCGCCGGCACCGCCCAGAAGCTGGTTAACCAAAAAGGATATCTGCCGGGAAAGGAAGTGGTCATCCTGGGTTCAGGGGACATCGGCCTCATCATGGCCCGCCGTATGACGCTGGAAGGAGCAAACGTCCGGGCAGTCTGCGGATCGGAAGAGCACACGTCTGAACTCCAGTCACAGCCTCATATCTCGTA
>CANDMH010000263.1 GCA_947385785.1 uncultured Lachnospiraceae bacterium | reverse complement strand
AACTTTAAATAGGCCGGATTCGTTACAGTTCGCTGGCTGGCCAGTGAACTGTAACCTTTCGGGTTATAATGAACTGTAAATTCATGGAAAAAACAGTTGGTTTTTGCTGTCGGATAGTTTATAATAACAAGTAACAAACGCAAGGGGAGGAAGCTATGAGTTCAGCAAAACATTTTACAGAAGTACTCATCGGAGGAAAAGTTTATACTTTAAGCGGATTTGAGGGAGAAGAATATCTGCAGAAGGTATCTTCTTATCTGAACCATAAGATTACGGAATGTGCGAACAGCGATGGTTACCGCAAGCAGAGCGCAGACACTCGCAATGTACTCCTTGCCTTGAATATTGCGGATGATTACTTCAAAGCGAAGAAGCAGGGAGATTCCCTGGAAAGCGACATTGAACTGAAAGACAAAGAGATGTACGACTTGAAGCACGAACTGATATCTGTCCAGATTAAGCTGGAGAATGCGGAAAAGGAACTGGCGAAGATGAAGGAAGAGAATAATGACCTGCAGATGCAGATCGTGAAACTGGAAACCGAGATGAAAAATCGAAGAAAGTAAGTTTCTGCTTTTGTGAACAGCCGGCAGCTGTCAGTACCGACAGGATTGCAGCTGTTCAGAAGAGAGATTTTTTTCAATCGTATATGCGGGAGGCTATGATTTCAAGACGGGACATCGAATATTACAAAGAGGATCGGAAAATGAACAGAGAGCGGTGCGTGGAGGTGCTGGCTCCGGCCGGGTCTTATGACAGCTTCCGGGCAGCGCTGGCGGCAGGGGCGGATGCGGTATATGCAGGCGGCCCTCATTTTGGTGCGCGCGCATATGCGGAGAATTTTACGGAGGAGCAGCTTCTGCAGGCGATCGACGAGGCGCACCTGCACGGACGGAGACTGTATCTGACTGTCAATACACTGGTTAAGGATCAGGAATTACCGCAGCTTTACAGCTACCTGGAGCCCCTCTACCGGGGAGGGCTGGATGCGGTGATCGTCCAGGATGCGGGAGTGTTTCAGACCATTCGAAGCTGTTTTCCCGGGCTGGATATCCATGCCAGTACACAGATGACGATCACAGGAGCCGAGGGCGCGGAGTTTTTGAAGGAATGCGGCGCCGTGCGCGTAGTTCCCGCGCGGGAGCTGTCATTGGAAGAGATACGTCACATGAAGCAGGCCACCGGGATGGAGATCGAATGCTTTGTCCACGGCGCGCTCTGCTATTGCTATTCCGGCCAGTGTCTGCTCAGCAGCCTGATCGGCGGAAGGAGCGGGAACCGCGGCCAGTGCGCTCAGCCCTGCCGTCTCCGCTACACATCAGGCGGGGAAAAAGGTTATCTGCTGAGTCTGAAGGATATCTGTACGCTGGAACTGATACCGGATCTGATCGAGGCGGGAATTGATTCCTTTAAGATCGAGGGCAGGATGAAGCGGCCGGAGTATGTTGCCGGAGTGACGTCCATGTATCGGAAGTATGTGGATTTATATCTGAGCTCCGGCATGGAGCGGTTTTGCGTCAGCAAAGCAGATCAGGAAATGCTGATGGACTTGTATAATCGGGGCGGATTCCATACAGGATATTATATCCAAAGGGCATCCCATCATACAAGCCCCGGCGGCGAGGGCGGACTTCATCCGACAGGGGATACCCAAAGAGCATCCCATCATACAAGCTCCTGCGGGATAGGCGGACGCCGCCCGACAGAGGTTCGGCAGTACAATGGAAGAGATATGATTGCGGCAGACCGTCCGAACCACGCAGGGGTTCCGGCCGTGAAGATTATGGAGCAAAAGGGCAGGGAGGTTACTGCCAGGGCACTGACGGAGATCCATAAAGGGGATGTTCTCGCATTTCCGCAGCAGGGAGATCACACCTTCGGTAAGGACTATGGAAAGGGCAGTATGCTCACCATCCCTCTGCCCAGAGGGAGATGTCTGGAAAAAGGGCTTGTCCTGTACCGGATTCGAAATGAAAAACTGCTTCGAGAGCTTCAGGACTTTTGGAAGCAGAGAAAAATAAAAGAAAAAATTTATGGTTTCTTAAGGCTTTTTTCCGGTGAACCTGCTATTATGACAGTATGCAGGGGAGAGGTGTCTGTGGAAGCGGCCTCAGAGCTTGCCGTGGAAAGGGCTGAGAAAAGCCCACTGGATGAAGCACGCATCCGCAGGCAGCTGGAAAAGACCGGGAATACGGAATTCGAATTCGAAAACCTGGAGATCGAACTGGAAGAAGGAGTATTTCTGCCGATGCAGCAGATCAATGAGCTTCGGAGACGGGCATTGGACGAGCTTCGCACAAAAATATGCCGGCAGTTTTACCGGATGAAGGCCGATACCCCGGCAGAATGCTTTATATGCAAAAATGCGGATGCCGGGAACGAAAGGGAAGGAAAGTATCCGGATATCCGTGCGAACCGGGAAGAACTGCTTCCGGAAAAAGAAAAAAAACGTGAGAGCACATTTATATTTTCCGCATTGGTGGAAACCCTTCCCCAGCTGGAAGAGGTGTGCGCATTTCCGGAAGTATCGCGGGTCTATATAGACAGCGCGGCTCCTGGTCTGTCGGCTTCCAGTGAGGCGCTGTCAGACAGCTGTGCCCGGCTTCGGAGGCAGGGGAGGGAGATTTATCTTGCGGTGCCCCATATTTTGCGGAAGCAGGCCATAGACCTGTGGGAGGAACATATGAAATGCTTTTCCGGGATTCATTTTGACGGGATACTCCTGCGGAATTATGAGAGCTTTGCACTTCTGAAAGCTGCGGAAAAGACAGAAGCGGGGAAGGAAGCTGCGGAGAAGAAGGCCGTGGAGGAGGACGGGGAAGCAGGCAGCAAGCAGGCAGAATTTGGCAGCGGTGTGATTCTGGACCATAATCTGTATGTCATGAACCAGGCTGCAAGGACCTTCTGGAACCGGCAGGGGGTAGAAGAGTTTACCGTACCCGTGGAATTGAACCGGACGGAGATCGGGAAGCTGGGCGCAGAGCATATGGAGCTTCTGATCTATGGATATCTTCCGGTTATGGTGAGTGCGCAGTGTATTACAAAAACAGTGGATCAATGCCGGAAGCAGACAGGAATGAAAGAGAATATCAGGAAACTGACGGATCGGTATGGGAATTCGTTCTATGTGGAAAAACGCTGCCGGGATTGTTATAATATCATTTATAATTCGGTGCCTCTCTGTCTGTTTGATGAAAAGGAAGCATTGAGGGAGATCGGCCCCTCACGGCTCCGGCTGCAGTTTTCCATAGAGGACAGGGAGCACACAAGGCGGGTGCTTCTGGAATGCAGGCGGGCTTTCTCCGATGACGCGGAGGGAAAGGGGACAAAAGGAGAGCCCATTCAACGTCCGGTTGAGAGAAAGGACATGGATTCTCACGGCGCAGGCAGCGCCTTCACGAGGGGGCATTTCCGAAGAGGAGTTCTATAGTTACTGTTCACACGGTGCCTTGCACACGCTGCAAGGCAACCGGCCAATACAGTGATGGGGCGGGCATCCAGCCCCTCGCCGTCAGGCGACTTTTCAATGGGCTGGATGCGTTACAGTTTGCGGCCGG
>CANDMH010000262.1 GCA_947385785.1 uncultured Lachnospiraceae bacterium | reverse complement strand
ACGAACACCTTCCGGATGCGTCTGCCCAGCTCCATGCGCATGGGGATATTCTGCAGATTGGGCTCTGTGGAGCTGATGCGTCCGGTGGCGGTAATCGTCTGGTTGAAGCTGGTGTGAATCCTCTGATCCGCCCCGATATAGACCGCCAGTCCGTCGGCATAGGTGGATTTCAGCTTGGTCAGCTGCCTGTACTCCAGAATGTCCTTGACAATGGGCGCCTCCCCGGCAAGCTTTTCCAGCACATCCGCCGCTGTGGAATAACCTGTCTTGGTCTTCTTTCCCCCGGGAAGCTTCATGGTATCAAAGAGCACCTCTCCCAGCTGCTTCGGAGAATTGATATTGAATTTCACTCCCGCCTGGGCATGGATGGACTGCTCCAGCTCTTCTATCCGCTCCACCAGCGCGTCGCCGTAGGCCTTCAGCTCCTCCCGGCGCACCTCCACGCCCTCGCGCTCCATATCGTGCAGCACCAGGGACAGGGGCATCTCCATGTCCCGCATCAGCTTATCCATGCCGGCTTCTTCCAGCTTTTTCTCAAGCACCTCCGCGGCGGCAGCCGACACATAAGCGCCGTAACAGCAATATTCCGCGAACTGCTCCGGCATAAGCGCCGCGGCTTCATGGAGCTTCTTTTTTCCGAAGACCTCCCCGCGTCCGGGTATGGTAAGCCCCAGGTGCTCCGCCGCAATGGCTTCCAGGTCGTAATCGCTCTTTAAAGGGTTCAGAAGGTATGCCGCTATCAGAATATCAAAATACTGTTCCGTGGATTTCTGTTCAATATAACGATAATGTTTCTTGATATCGAAGACCGAAAGCTTCACTCTCTGGGAAAGCGCCAGAAGCGCGTCCGACAGCTGCTTCCTGTCCGCATCCGTCTCATCCCTGCCCTCCCCGGGAATCTCCTCAAATAAAGACAGCTGCACATTTTCCTGCACAGGCAGAATATACGTGACAGTTTCCTCTGCGCTGCTTGCCGCCGCGCCCAGCAGTTTTCCGTCCTCCAGGGCGAGAAAAAGACCCACATTCGCTCCCGTTTTCCTCTTTTTCAGCCATCCCAGGAATTCCTTCTGATCCTCCAGTTTTCGGAATGTTTTGGTGATATCGCCGCCGCGGCTCACGTTCTCCTTTTCAAAACGGCTCAGCATCTGCTTGAATTCCAGCTGCTTGAACAGGTCGTAGGCTTCCTGGGTGTAGAAGCCTTCCGCCTTCGCCGCGTCGTAATCCAGCTCCACATCAGAGTCCACGCGGATGGTTGCCAGTACCCTGCTCAAATCCGCCAGTTCACGGTTCTGAATCAGGGATTCCCGGATGCTCTTTTTGGTGATTTCCTCCACATGGGCATAGATATTCTCCAGGGAACCGTACTGCACCATCAGTTCTGTGGCAGTCTTCTGCCCCACCTTGGGTACGCCGGGAATGTTGTCGGCAGTGTCGCCCATCAGGGCCTTCAGGTCGATGAACTGAAGAGGTGTCACCTGATACGCAACCTGCACATCCTCCGGGTAATAATCCTCCACCTCGGTTTTCCCCATCTTCGTCTTGGGTATCCGGATCTTGATATGCTCGTCCGCAACCTGCAGCAGGTCCCTGTCGCCGGATATCAGGGTTACCTCCATCCCTTTGGCCTGAGCCTTTTTCGCCAGGGTTCCCAGGATATCGTCCGCCTCCAGGCCCTCCTGCTCCACGATCACCACCCCCATGGCCCGGAGTACGTCCTTCATCACCGGCACCTGCTCTCGTAGTTCCTCCGGCATGGGCTTTCTGGTTCCTTTGTAAGGCTCATACATCTGATGGCGGAAAGTGGGGGCATGCACATCAAATGCCACCGCAAGGTAATCCGGTTTCTCTTCTTCCAGAAACCGGAACATAATATTCAAAAATCCGTAAATTGCATTTGTATGAAGCCCCTGGGCATTGGTCAGGTCCTGTACACCGTAAAATGCCCTGTGCAGGATGCTGTGCCCGTCTATCAGTACCAGTTTCTGATTCTTTGCCATATTTTTTTACCGCCTTTTTACCTGATCCATCATAAGGAAGTGTCTACGTTTCACAGTAATATCCATATCACAATACCAATCAGCAGTCCCACGGCCACGATCTCCATGACAATCCCCAGATACAGGAAAGCGCTGTGGTAACGGATGCTCTTTGCCGCCTCTTCCATACACTGCTTCAGCTCGGACTGCAGGTCAAAGGCACTTCCCTCTTCCAGACGCTGCATGCCCTCCTGCACCAGAAACTGGATGTCCAGCTCCTCACGGCAGTCCGGACAATGCTGTACATGCTCATAGAAACGCTTCAGGGTGGGATAATCCATTTTCTTCGCTATAAATTCGGGGATAAGCTTTTCAAAGTCCTTGCATTCCGTTTTTCTTTCTTCCGCCGAACGCTTTTCTTTCATGAAATGCCTTTCTTTCATGAAATGCCCTTCTTTCATGAAATGCCCTTCTTTCATGAAATGCCTTTCTTTCATGAAATGCCCTTCTTTCATAGAATGCTTTTCCTTCGCGGAATGTTTTTCTTCTGAACGCTTTTTCTCCATGGACGATTCCCCTTCCCCATTGTCCCGCCTGCCCATACTGTCTACCTCCCGTGCAAAATATGCAAAAACAGCCGCCGGCCGGCATCCTGATTTCCCCGCAGGCCCCTGCTCCTATCAGCAGCTCCAGTCAATCCTGCAGGCGGTATCAGCCGCAGCACTCCAGCGCCTGCGCGATATCCGCAATCAGGTCGTCCTTATCCTCAATTCCGCAGCTGATACGGATGAGTTCGGCAGGCACACCTGCTTCCTTCAGCTGCTCGTCCGTCATCTGGCGATGGGTGCTGGAAGCCGGGTTCAGACAGCAGGTGCGGGCATCCGCCACATGGGTCTCGATGGCGGCAAGCTTCAGATTCTTCATAAAGATTCCGGCTGCCTCCCGTCCGCCCTTCAGGCCAAAGGAGACTACGCCGCAGCTGCCTTCCGGCAGGTATTTCTGCGCCAGGTTAAAATATTTATCTCCCGGCAGGCCGCAGTAATTGACATAAGCCACCCCGGGATGTTTTGAGAGGAATTCCGCCACTGCCAGTCCGTTCTCACAATGCCGTTTCATGCGCACATGCAGACTCTCCAGCCCCAGGTTCAGAAGGAAGGCATTCTGGGGACTCTGAATGGAACCGAAATCTCTCATCAGCTGTGCCGTACATTTGGTGATGAACGCGCCTTCTTTTCCGAATTTTTCGGCGTAAGTAATTCCGTGATAGCTGTCGTCCGGAGTGCAGAGCCCGGGATACTTGTCCGCATGGGCCATCCAGTCAAATTTTCCGCTGTCCACGATGGCGCCGCCCACTGCCGCCCCATGGCCGTCCATATATTTTGTGGTGGAATGGGTCACGATATCCGCTCCCCACTCAAAAGGCCTGCAGTTGACGGGAGTGGCAAAAGTATTATCCACAATCAGCGGCACACCATGGTCATGAGCGCATCTGGCAAATTTCTCAATGTCAAGCACGGTCAGGGCCGGATTGGCTATGGTTTCACCGAACATCGCTTTTGTGTTATCCCGGAAAGCCGCGTTCAGCTCCTCCTCGGAAGCGTC
>CANDMH010000261.1 GCA_947385785.1 uncultured Lachnospiraceae bacterium | reverse complement strand
CCTGCTGTTGTGTCCTCCGGCATATTCCCTGCTTTCTCCTGTCCGGTATCCTCTGCTTTATTTCCTGTACCATTTCCCCTTTCCAGAAACGGCAGGTTATCATACCCCGTATCCAAAAGCATCCGGATCACTTCATTATGCGGGTCGATGATCTGAGTCGCAAATACCCTGTCCCTCTCTTCCTTTTTCAGCCACCGTGACGAACCGTGCTGGTACTGGCCTGACGGGGCCGGGGTGTAGATATCCCCGGCAACCTTCACAAGCTCGCTCTGATAGCTTCGGCTGTTCTGCACCCAGAAGAGGATACAGCACAGCACCAGAAAGCCCTCAAAGGACAGGAAGAGCAACAACTGCCGGCGCTCCGTAAACAGCCCCGACAGGCACCGGAAAAACGGAACCAGCGTCAGCGTATCGTACCTCCTGGACATCAGTCCGTGCAGAGCCGCCGTAAAGAACAGGTTCAGAATGGTTCCCACTGCCAGCAGGATAACGCTTAAGATCAGCTTTTCTTTTTTCTTCATTGGCACAGTTCCTCTTCTTCCTCCTGCCCGTATTCCGCAATCCCGCTGACAAACTCCGGGTAAGCATTTTTCAGCATCTCCACCGTTTCCTCCCTGGGGATGCCCAGCAATTCCGTTCTCGACACCGCCATATGGTCTTTGTCAATGGGATGGTACAGATGGACGGTATCGCTGAAGCTTCCCCCTTTTCCCTCGCAACCGGGGCCATGGGTGGCAATCCACAGCTGGTTACGGGCATTGCGGTATTCCGGTTTCAGGCTTTCAAGCCTGAGCACCACCAACTTGTCCATATAGTTCTCTTCCCGGCTTCCCTCCCTGCAGTCCTGACTATTTAAAAGCGGGACTTCATCTGTGCTGACGGGATAATACTCTTTCAGTGTGGGATAGGGGACAAAATACGTCCGGATTCCGTGTTCCTGCGCAAAATCGATCTCCCTCTGCATCCCCTGGCTTACCTTCTTACCCATCACCCACATCTCATCACTTTTTTCCAGCAGGGAAATCCCTAATTTCAGTCCCTGCTCCCTCTGCTCCGGGATGGTGTCGTTGCACCACTGGCTGAAAATAATATGGGGCGCCAGCGGCAGCAATCCGCATTCACTGACAAGCCTGCTGTATTCCACCGCATTTTTGATATTCCTGTCATAATCCCCACGCAGGGGGCTGGCAAGGTATACCATTTTCAAATGAATCTCACCTCCCATGAAAAAGGCAGGCCACATACCTGATGATCCAGATATACAGCCTGCCTTATTTTCCTATATTCTTTTTTATTCCATTGTCACCGTAATGACCTTCACCGGTTTCCCGGTTTTTCTCGCATGATCGGCTATCTCCTTTGTACCCCTGCTCTTTCCGTCCCATACGGCAACCACCAGATCGGCCATAGCAACCATCTGGATATCCTGCTCTGAAATCTCCCCTTGTCCGTTCTGTTCGCCGTTTTGTTTACCGTCCGGTTCCGCAGTCTCCACATGGATTTTATGATACCGGGCATACTGCTCTGCCACAGAGCCGATCCCCTTTTCCCGATAACAGAGAATCCTCCCGCAGTCTCTGGGGATATAAGGGGAGAGGTCAAACGCAGAGATGGAACGGGAGCCAATCACCAGCACACTGATCGTGGGTGCTTTACAGATGATCAGCTGGTCTTTCGCACAGGACACCTCTATGGGGGTTCCCGGCAGAAAGCCATAGTCCTCCAGCCATTTCCCCTCAAGACGCAGCTGGGGAACCGGGTATCTTTCCCAGCTCCCGCCCCGGTAGACACGCAGCCGCCGTTTTCCGCCCCGCTCCGCTGACCGGTGTTTCTGCTCACCATCCTGTCTGCTTTTTTCACGTCCTTTTTCTTCCTTATGACGGGGTACATCTTCTCCGGGTTGTTTCTTTTTCGTGGGAAATTCTTTTTCGGTGGATTTTCCTTTCTCTTTGGAATACTCCCTTTCTATGGAGTTTCTTTTCTCCATGGGGATTCCCTTTTTTATGGGGTTGTCTTTCTCCATGGAATTATCTTTTTCCATGGGATCGCTATCGGATATCATAGTCGATCTGTTCGCCAAATTCTTCCTCCATTTCTTCCGGCCTTTCCTCTTCCACGGGCCGGCTCTCCTGCTCCTCCCTGTCCCTGGCCGCCTCCAGCTGCACTGCCAGAAACAGTTCCGCAGGGGCATCCGCCTCCGGTATCTGCTCTTCCTTCGGCACGCAGGCATTGTACAGCTGCTTGTAGGCAGGGAAATTCTGGTCCAGGGTGGCATACAGGCTGTCCTCGGAAATAACCAGTGCCGATACCTCGTCAAACACATTTTTCAGTTCATTCAGCATGACGGCGCTGGATGCGGTATCGTAAAACAGGTAGTCTCCCTGCCTGCTCCCGCATTCTGCCGCCATGGGCGACATAAAGTTGTCTGCCACTGCCTCATGGACGGCAAATTTCAGGCTCTCTTCATCCTGAGTCATGTAGATGCCGTTCCGCACATGGAGCATATCATCCACCTGTCCGGCAGGCGTTTCCACCGGCGGCGCACATTCCCCGAAATAGTCTGTCAGGGACAGCTTTCCATCCCTCCGGATCTCCTCCATCTGCTTCATCACGACAGCTTCCATCCGTCTGCACAGCGCCATGCGCCGCTGCAGCACTTCATACATGGGGATATCCTTTTTGCCCTCGTCAAAACAGAGCCAGTCCCCGTCCTCCCGCCCCATGGCGGCTGCCTTCTCTGAAAGGGTGTCCTTCACGGCGTTTTTCCGTACCATGACACCCTCCCTCTCAATGCCCTGCCCGTCCACGGCCACGATCATGTAGACGTTCAGCGCGATCTCCACGCAGGTGTTGATGGTTCCCCAGATGGATTCCCCCTGTGGTGGCTGGTGCATAACATCACTCTCCTTTCTTTCAGCTTAATCTGCTATCACTTAGCTGTTAAGTGACTGTATAATAGTTACAAAGAATACCATAAAATATATCTGATGACAAGTAAGTGGAGGATATATCTTATGGCTACAAACAAACGGGTATTTACCCTCAGACTGGAAGATGAGGTTTTTGACAAGATCGGGGCGCTTTCCACCGCACAGCACCGCTCCATGACGAACTATATCGAATATGTCCTGTTAAAACATATCAGAGAAGTGGAGCAGGCAGAAGGCGAGATCCGGCCGCCTGTCCCCAAAGACCATGACTGACAGCCCTCCCGCTCCGGCGGCGGGGCTGTTTTCTCGTCCCGTCTTTCCATAATACAATAATATATCTGTAATTTCAACCATTTTATTTGTATTATCTTTTGTTCAGCTATCACCCATAATATGAATCAGTAGGCTCCGCCTACTGATTCAACGACAGACCGTAGGTCTGGAGTCTGATTTCAGCGGGTTTCAATACTGCAAGCCTACTGATTCAACGACAGACCAAAGGTCTGGAGTCTGACTCTAAGGGATTTCCAATACTGCAAGCCTGCTGATTTAACGACAAACCGCTAGGTTTGGAGTCTGGTTCCAACAGATTTCCAATCCCGGAGATCGGAAGAGCACACGTCTGAACTCCAGTCACAGCCTCATATCT
>CANDMH010000260.1 GCA_947385785.1 uncultured Lachnospiraceae bacterium | reverse complement strand
GAAAATATGCGATGTTTGGAAAACTATATGTAATGAGGCTCACGGATTCAGGTCTGTATAAAAAATAATCTCGCCGCGGACTTCTGCCACCGCAATCAGTGCCGCAGCATTCTGCACATCTACCTCCCGGTGAGATGCCTGCAGAAGGCATACGCATCCCTGTCATATAGATCGATACATCGGTACCCGCCTACTTTGCATTTCGTCCCCCGCAGAGAACATTTCGTCCCCGAATCCCCCTTTTTTTCACATCCATGCTATAATGATAACAGCTTCCGGACCGGAGACGAGACCAGACAAACTGCAATACACTCTTTTCCGGCAGTGCACAGCCGCCGGAAATTATCCCGCCGTATGTCATACCCCGGCTGTACATACGGCTTCCTCCAGGCCTGCTGTCATTTCAGGGATTGTAAAGAAATAAATTTAACGTTTCCTTACAGCCGGAGCATAAGGAATTGTCTACAAATAACTGCTACAGGTTTATAGCAATTTTATTGTATTTCCGGGCTTTTTCCTAATGAAATTGTAGCAGTTATTTTCCGACACTTCCTAAAAGAACAGCAGCTGCGGAATGAAAGGAAGTGTCTGCAGCTAACCTGTGCAGATATTTCCCGGCAGTTTTCAGGGAAGCATTGCACTTCCAGGGAATCTATAATGAAGGAGAAAACTATGGCTACAGACAACACAACCCCCAAAAAGCAAAAGGACAAGCCCCCGAAGCCCAAATACAACATGTGGCAGTCCTCCTGGTACATGCTCAAGCTGGCATTCCGGGAAAAAGAGAAAAAGGTACCCGTCCTGTGTACCCTCACCGCCCTGCTTGCAGTGGCTTCCAACCTGACATCCTTAAGCATCACCCCGGTGATCCTGGGCGCCGTGGAAAATCACGCTCCCTTAAGCACGCTGCTTCTACTGATCGGCGGCTTCGTAGCTCTTACCATGCTGCTGAGCGCCGCCGCAGACTATGTGAATACCAACATCCTCTATGGCAAGGTTACAGTACGCGGAGCAATCATCACAGAACTGAATACCAAAATGGCGACCACCTCCTACCCCAATATCAGCGATGAAAAATTTCTCAAGATGCGCGGAAAAGCCTCGGACTCCATCAGCTGCAACTCAGCCGCCTCCGAGGCCGTCTGGGACACTTTGACACGTCTGCTTGAAAATGTGCTGGGATTTTTGATTTACCTGGCTCTCTTAAGCTCCGTGAACCCCCTGCTCATTTTGGTCATCCTGGTCACATCGCTTCTGGGATACTTTATCAACAAGCCCTTAAGCGAGTACGGCTACCGCCACCGGGATGAGGAAGGTCTGCTCACCGGCACGCTTTTCTACTATTCCAACTGTGCCGAAAGCAGCCATATGGCGAAGGATATCCGCCTGTTCGGCATGCGTCCCTGGCTGGAGGAGCTCTATGCCAAAACCTGGTCCGCCTACCAGATGTTCCAGCGTAAGGCCCAGAATGTGTATATCTGGGGACGGATTGCAGACCTGGTACTGGCATTTCTGCGCAACGGCTTCGTCTACGCCTATCTGATCTGGTTAATGCTTGACGGAAGTATGAGCGTATCCCTGTTTCTGCTGTATTTCACTGCTGCTGGAAATTTCTCCGGCTGGGTCAGCGGCATTCTGGACACGCTGCTCACCCTCTACCAGCAGGGCCTGGATATCTCCAATATCAGAGAGTGTCTGGAATATCCGGAGCCTTTTCTCTTCGAAGAAGGCGCTCCTCTGGAACCGGATATGGACAAGGCCTGCGAACTCCGCCTGGAAGACGCGTCCTTCCGCTATCCCGGCGCAGAAAAGGATACCCTATCCCATATCAGCCTGACGCTGCATCCGGGGGAAAAGCTGGCGGTGGTAGGCTTAAACGGCGCGGGCAAAACTACTTTGATCAAGCTGCTCTGCGGTTTTCTGGATCCCACGGAAGGCAAAGTCCTGCTGGACGGACAGGACATCCGGAAATACAACCGCCGGGATTACTACAGGCTGTTCGCCGCTGTTTTCCAGGATTTCAGCCTCCTGGCCACCACCATTGCCGCCAATGTGGCACAGAGGGAAGAAGACATCGACATGCCTCTGGTAAAGGACTGCATCGCCAAAGCCGGACTTACGGAAAAGGTCGAATCTCTTCCGGAGCAATATGAAGCAAAACTATGCCGGGATGTATATGAAGACGCCGTCATGCTCTCGGGCGGTGAAACCCAGCGGCTGATGCTGGCAAGGGCGCTCTGCAAAAAAGCCCCTTTTGTGATGCTGGACGAGCCCACCGCTGCCCTGGACCCCATCGCAGAAGCCGACATGTACAGCAAATACCACGAGATGACTACCGGCCGTTCCTCTGTATACATCTCTCATCGCCTGGCTTCCACCCGCTTCTGCGACCGCATCATCCTCATTGAAAACGGCCATATAGCGGAGGAAGGCACCCATGAAGGACTTCTGGCAAAAAACGGCCGCTATGCGGAGCTTTTTGAAGTCCAGAGCAAATACTATAAAAAGAATTCCACAGACGGCGTGACAAAAGCCTACGCGGACAGCACAAACGAACCGCCGGAAGAAAAGGAAACACCCCCTGAGAATAAAGCATCTCATAAAAATAATGCATCTCATAAAAAAGAGACATCTCACGAAAAAGAAACATCTCGTGAAAAAGAAACATCTCATGAAAGAAAGGCGGACATTGCCGAATGAAACTCAAAAAGAAGGAAAAATTAATGTCCTGGAAAGAAACCTGGAATACGAACAAAAGACTCCTTCATATGCTGCACACACAGCGGCCCAGAATGCTGAGAGTCTGCATCCTGCTTGATATCTGGAATGCCCTGACTCCCTATGTGGGAATCTATCTGTCGGCCCTCATTATCGAAGAGCTGGCCGGCAGACGCAATCCGGATACCCTGCTGCGGCTTGTGCTGACCTCACTGATACTGGCGGCGCTGATCGCACTGGCAGGCGCTTTCCTGAACCGTGTGCATGCGGTGGAAAACGCCGGATTTTACTACTATTCCCGCAAGCTGCTGGATGATAAGCTGATGGATATGGACTTCTGTATCATGGATGAAACACAGACCGGCAGCGCCCTGACCACCATCCTTCAGAACCAGGGAGGAGGCGGATGGGGCATGGGCAGGGCTTTTGGCCTGATTGACAGCCTTCTTTCCGCTCTTTTTTCCCTGATCGGAGGCATCGCCCTGACCGTGACCCTGTTCACCAGCCGGGTGCCTGACAGCGCCGGAAATATGACTTTCCTGAACAGCCCTCTGTTTCTGCTGCCCATCCTTGCCGTGATGCTGGCGGTTATATACCTTGCCCCCGCCCTTTCCAACAAATCGGAAAGCTATTTCGCATTTAATTCCGATACCCACAATCAGGGAAACCGCCTGTTCAGCCACTATGGTTTTCTGGGATACAAAAACCACCTGGCTGCCGACATGCGCATGTACCGCCAGGATATCATCTGCAGAAAATACAATTCCGACAAGACCTCAACCTTCAGCAGCAAGGGGCCTTTTGCCAGGCTGGCCCGGGGTCCCATGGGGCTGTACGCCGCAGCCTCCGCCGCCGTATCCGGAATCCTCAC
>CANDMH010000259.1 GCA_947385785.1 uncultured Lachnospiraceae bacterium | reverse complement strand
CACGGCCGAAAACATTTGCCAGCGTAAAGGTATAACGAGTGAGCGCACCCGTGCCGCAGGACAAACACCTGGCAAATATATGCGCTCACGAGTATAACCCCGCCACCCCACGCTTTCCCCGGGAATGGTATAAACGGAATGACACGGAACCGATCCGGACATTCCGTCTGATGAACTGAATTGAGATATCTTACTGCTGATTCATAAATATGCTGAAATACCAGCCAAAGCAGGTATCGGCACATTGGTAAGATAATATTATGTATAGTATATCTCAAATTTCTGAAACTTTCAATTGCTTTTTCCAAATGCATCCTTTATACTGTTGTCATATTGTCACTATTTATCTGCTTAATATATACTGCACATCCAACAGATTTGCAGTTGCCAAATGTATCATGAACGGCCGTCAGCTGGAAATATGCGGATTAAGGTTTATGTCTACAGCGAGGCTTATGAAAAGGACAGCTTCCGTGTCCGCCCACCAGAATAAGGAGGCAGAATTTGAAACTTTACACCCAAAGTTATATCCCTGAGTTCCACACGTCCCTGACACCTGTGGCTGAAATAGAAGGCTTTCCCGTCCGCCCCGGGCTCTTTGACGTACACGGAGCCATGATGCTGCCTGTAGGCGTGAACTTTACCGTCCACACCCATTACGGCACTTCCTGTACACTCCTGCTCTTCCACCGGAATGCCACCGACCCCTACGCCCGGCTGCCCTTTCCTGAGGCCTACAAAATCGGGGATGTCTATTCCATGATCGTATTCGGGCTGGACATCGAAGAATTCGAGTACGCTTACCAGATCGACGGTCCTTACGAGCCGGAAAACGGGCTGACCTTCGACTCAAACGCCGTTCTGCTGGACCCGTATGCCCGCTCTGTAGCCGGCCAGCGTCCGTGGGGCGTGAAAAAATCCGGAAACTATCACGCCCGTGTCATCAGAGATGTTTTCGACTGGGGGGCCATGCCCCAGTCTGCCCGGACCATGAGCGACCTGGTTATTTACGAGCTCCATGTGAGGGGTTTCACCTACCACCCCTCCTCAGGCGTAAGACACCGGGGCACTTTTGCAGGCCTGATGGAAAAAATCCCCTATCTGAAGGAACTGGGAATCAACGCGGTGGAGCTGATGCCCATCTTTGAATTTGACGAGACCATGAATGCCCGGAATGTGGACGGGAAAAATCTCCTGGATTACTGGGGCTATAATACGGTAGGTTTTTTTGCGCCCAACACCAGCTATATTGCCAATAACGAATATAATCAGGAAGGGACGGAGCTGAAAGTACTGATCAAGGCCCTCCACGACAATGGTATCGAGGTGATCCTGGATGTGGTGTTCAACCACACTGCGGAAGGCAACGAAAAAGGCTCCACTTTCTGTTTCAAGGGATTTGACAACAAGGTTTATTACATGCTGACGCCCAACGGGAATTACTATAATTTCAGCGGCTGCGGCAATACCTTAAACTGCAACAACCCCATCGTGCGCCAGCTGATTCTGGAATGCCTGCGGTACTGGGCGGTGAACTACCGCATCGATGGCTTCCGCTTTGACCTCGCCAGCATTCTGGGGCGGCATGAGGACGGTTCCCCCCTGAACAACCCTCCCCTCCTGGAGCTTCTGGCCACCGACCCCGTACTGCGCAATGTGAAGCTGATTGCCGAGGCCTGGGATGCGGGCGGCCTGTATCAGGTGGGAAAATTCCCGGCCAGCAAGCGCTGGGCCGAATGGAACGGGCGCTACAGGGATTCTCTGCGCTCCTTTTTAAAGGGGGATTTCTGGCATGCCTGGGACGCCTCCTGGAGCATTTCCGGCTCCGGTGACCTGTACGGAGGCTTCTATTCCGACAACAATAATAATTATGCCGGATACAATTCCTGTGTGAACTTCCTCACCTGCCATGATGGTTTTACGCTGTACGATCTCTATTCCTACAATGAGAAGCACAATGAGAAAAACGGCTGGAACAATACGGACGGCGCGGACGACAACCGAAGCTGGAACTGCGGTGTCGAGGGGGATACCGATGACCCGGAAGTACTGGGGCTTCGTTTCCGGATGATCCGCAATGCCTGTGCCGTGCTGATGTGCAGCCGCGGAACTCCCATGTTTCTCGCCGGGGACGAATTCGGCAATTCCCAGCAGGGCAACAATAATCCCTATTGCCAGGATAACGAAACCTCCTGGCTGGACTGGAGCCTGCTTGAAAAAAACAGGGAATTGTTTGAATTTTTCAAATTTATGATACAATATCGGCATGATCACCCCGTCATCCGCAAGATGCTTCCCAATGCTGTCTGCGGCATGGATCCGATGCACACCCACGGTGTCAACGCAAAAGAGCTGTATATTCCCAATGATGCCAAAACCCTGGCCATCAGCTTCGCAGGCTACAATCCGGAAACCCGGACGGACGATCTGGTATATGTGGCTGTCAATTCCCACTGGGAAGATGTGCAGATCACGGTTCCCGAACTCGACTGTCATCTGGCCTGGTTCCTGAGCGTCAATACCTGGGGCGACGGGAACGGACACTACTGTTATCCGGAAGGAGAGGAAGTGCGCATTGATTCCGAATTTGTCATGCATCCCCGCTCTGTGGCAGTATTTACGGGACGGGATCTTTAAGCGCTTTGAAAGGTGTAGT
Organism: uncultured Lachnospiraceae bacterium; assembly: GCA_947385785.1. Classification (GTDB taxonomy): domain Bacteria; phylum Bacillota; class Clostridia; order Lachnospirales; family Lachnospiraceae; genus Acetatifactor. The sequence goes on along the minus strand of CANDMH010000259.1, from coordinate 1,001 downwards.
ATTAAAATTCCCTAAATTTGTATAGATTTTACAAATTCTGTGTTATACTGTATAAGAAAGTGTCTCCATACTACAGGAACCGCTTCACGATCCCTGTAACCTTATCTGTGGCACGAAGCGGCCTGACAGCCCTCCTGCCACAAATGAATTGTAACTATACTAATCTGTGCTGATACATAGGCAGCCCGGAGGCTGCCAGGGAGGACTCTTATGCTGGAACTACAGAATCTCTGTTTTCAGGTATCCGACGATGCCGACAAACACAAAGAGATTATCAGGGATGTGAACCTGACCTTTGAAGATCATGCATTTATCGCCATTACCGGCCCCAACGGCGGCGGCAAATCCACGCTGGCGAAGTTGATCATGGGAATCGAGACGCCCACGTCGGGCAAAATACTTTATAACGGCACTGATATAACCCACATGAATATCACGGAACGGGCAAAGTTGGGAATCAGTTTCGCATTTCAGTCGCCGGTGCGTTTCAAGGGAGTCAAAGTAAAAGATTTGATCCAGCTTGCCGCCGGAAAGGCAGATGAGGAACGCGCTTCCATCAAGTTTCCTGATATCTGTGACTATCTGTCAAAGGTGGGACTGTGCGCAAGGGACTATGTCAACCGCGATGTGGACTCCAGCCTCTCCGGCGGAGAGCTGAAGCGAATCGAAATCGCCACCATCATCGCCCGTGACACGCCGCTTTCCGTCTTCGATGAGCCGGAGGCCGGAATCGACCTGTGGAGTTTTAACAACCTGATTCAGGTGTTTGAGGAAATGCACCAAAGCAGCGACAATTCCCTGATCATCATCTCTCATCAGGAGCGCATCCTGAACATTGCGGATGAGATTGTGGTGCTGGCGGACGGCAATGTGGCCGCCAGAGGACAGCGGAGCGACATTCTTCCAGAACTGTTGAAAGGAACGGAAGGATGTAAATTTTACAAGCAGGCTTCTGCCTGCTAAGGCGGCAGGCGCAGAGCTTATATTATGCGGAACTTTAT
>CANDMH010000258.1 GCA_947385785.1 uncultured Lachnospiraceae bacterium | reverse complement strand
AAGCGGGGATTACCCTGGTGGTCTCCACGCACGATGTGGACTTTGCCTACGGCTTTGCCAGACGCGCAGTGGTCTTAAGTCAGGGGGAGATCATCCGGGATTCGGATATCGAGGAAGTGTTCCGGGACGATGAGGTGCTTGAGAAGGCCGGGCTTAAGAAGCCGCTGCTTTGCAAGGTGGCGGAAGTGCTGGAAACGCATTTTCCGGAAGCGGGGGATATCAAAAGGCCCAGGCGCATGGAAGCGTTTTCTGATTATGCAAAGCGGCTTTTGGGACAGGAGCCAAAGCAGGCCTGCAGTCCGCAGGAAAAGAGAACGGCAGAGGAAGGCTTCTGATGAAAATTTCTACCTTCCTGTATTTCGCAAAATTCGGTATCCGGACCGTCTTATTCCGGAAAAAGGATCCGATCCTCGGCACAATTATTGTCACGGACAGGTGCAATTTAAGCTGCCGCCACTGTTCGGTCAACAATATCACAGGAGTCATCCACCCGTACCGGCAGATCAAGGGAGAGATGGAACAGCTGTATGCCATGGGTGTGCGGATTCTGTTTTTCTGCGGCGGAGAGACGTTCCTGTGGAGAGACGATAAGAAGTGCCTCAGAGATCTGGTAATGGAAGCAAAAGAGATGGGATTTCTCATTGTCAACGTGGTCACCAACGGCACCTTTCCCATCGATCTGCCGGAGGCGGACCTGATCCTTCTGAGCCTGGACGGAGACCGGAAGAGGCACAATCAGATCCGGGGTGAGACCTATGATCTTATCATGGAAAACATTCGCCATGCCACGGCGGACAATATCTGTTTTTATATGGCGGTCAACCGGCTGAACAAAGATGCCGTCCGGGACGTATGCGAAACGGCCAGGGATACGAAGCATGTCCGGGCGGTCTCGTTTAATTTTCACACGCCCTATCCGGATACCAGGGAGCTGGCCCTTGGCCGGGAAGAAAAGGCCGCATGCTGCCGGGAGATCACCCGGATGATGAAAGAAGGAGCTCCGGTTTTCAACCTGAAGAGTGCTTTTCCATATATCATAGAAAACCGCTTTCCAACCCCCTGTTACCAGTGCGTGGTGATGGAGAACGGAAAACGGAGCATCTGCGGGCGCTGTATTGAGGTGGAGGGCCTGTGCGATTCCTGCGGGTATTTTTTCGTGGCGGAATATACCCTGCTGTTTCGGGGAAATATCCGGATCATTCTGGAAATGCTGCGGACCTATCTCAAATATATATAAGGGGAAATCATGAGCATAATGACGGATCTGACTAGAATGTGGCTGACCCGATCTGTGAGGCCTTTTCTGTTTCAAAAAGAATACGACCAGCTGCTGCCCTTTGAGGCATGCGAAGAGCTGGGGCTCTATGTACATATTCCATTCTGCAAAAGCATCTGCAATTTCTGTCCCTACTGCAAAGTCCCTTACTCGGAAGAACTGTGCGACCATTATGTGGACGCGCTTCTTGGAGAGATCCGTCTGACAGGCAGTCAGGCGAAGAAGCAAAAGAGAGTCACCAGCCTGTATTTTGGAGGCGGGACGCCGGCTTTGGCGGCTGACCGGATGAAGGAGATCATCGGGACGATTGGAGAATATTTTGAGATCACGGAGGGGATTGGCGCAGAGCTTCATCCAGACAACGTGACGGTTCCGGTGCTTCAGACACTGAGAGATGCAGGGGTGACGAGAATCAGCATCGGGGTGCAGTCCTTTGGGAAAAAATTCCAGAAGCTTCTGGGCAGGAAGCCGGTGGATGCGGCCGTTCTGAAAGAGGTGCTGCGTGAAGTGCCCTTTGAGACCGTGTCCATGGATCTGATCTTTGCACTTCCGGGGCAGACCTTTGAAGATCTGAAAGAGGACATGGACACTGCGTTTGCAAACGGTGCCAACCATATGGCGGTCTACCCGTTTATTGATTTTACTTTTACGTCCAGCCCGGTCTCTGCCATGCCTCGAAAAGAAAAGCGCCGGCTTCTGGATGCGGTGACCGCATACTGTGAAAAACAGGGCTACACCCGAAGTTCCATCTGGACCTTTTCCAGCGAAAAGCATGCAGGCTATTCCTCCATGACACGGGATCATTTTCTGGGGTTCGGCTGTTCGGCCGCCACACTTCTGAAAGATCAGTTCAAGATCAATACCTTTTCTGTACCAGCATATATAGAACGAATCGAACAGAAATGTTTGCCCACATCGCTGACGCTTCGATTCACCCGCCGGCAGCGGATGGTATACTATCTGTTCTGGACTGCCTACAGCACGAAAGTGAGCAGCCGGGATTTTGAACGGTTTTTCGGGGTGCCGCTTGGGAAGATGTACGGGCTTGAGCTGGCAGCAGCAAAGCTTCTGGGATTTGTCACGGAACAAGACGGAGATTACCGGATGACGCCAAAAGGGGCGTTCTATTATCATTATTATGAAAATTTCTACACCCTCTCCTATATTGACCGGATGTGGGGGCTGATGCAAAAGGAAGCGTTTCCGGAGGGGATGAAGCTGTAAATAGCGCTTTATTCTCTGCATCCGGTCTCTCAGCAACAGCAGCATCCTGGTTTTTCCTTCAAGTAACAGGGCATTTGGGATAAAAGGATTTTAGGTATATCATCGGTGTCCCATAGGGAAAGAATTTTGCAGGACAGGATGAGCCGGACAAAGGAATCAGAAACAAAGGTACTATTTCAGGAGGAATTTATTCCCGTGAGCAACGAGCCAAGTGGCTGCTTGCAGACATTTGGCGACTGCCGCGAGGGTCAAATACCCCGCTGCTTAGCAGCGCGGCAAGTTTGATACCCCATTGCTTAGACGGAGGCACATAAGGAAGTATTATAAAAAGTTCCATTCAACCGGCGTGGCGCAGATCACGCCGGTTCTGTTGTGTTGAAAGACAGTTCCGGCTTATGAAGAGGAATCCGTATCTTTCCCACATAAGTAAAATAAATTTCAATCGTGACATGTTTCCTCCCGCCTATCTTTTCCGGATTGTGGATTACAATCTTTTCAATAAGCTCATTGACGGTGGAGGCATTCAGCTCCTGTATCTCCGAGTACTGTTCTGCAAGTTGCAGGAATCGGCCGACATCAGACACCTGTTCGGATTCTTCGGCAATCTCTTTTTCCAGCGCAGCCGATAACTGACGGATTTCTTCCTGCTCCATTTCATACTGTGACAATAATTTGTGAAACCGCATATCGCTTAACTTCCCCAGGACAGAATCCTCATAAAGCCGTTGGATGATCCTGTCCAAATCATCCATGCGTTTCTGTGCGCCGGACAGGGCTTTCCGCTTCTGTGCCAGTTCCGCTTTCCGGCTGGCTTCGTCCTGCAGCAGCATCTCCTGGGTGAAGTCGTCCCTGAACAGCCGTACATAAGTCAGTGTCTGCTGTACGCATTCCAGGACACGCCTGTAAAGGGTCTGTTCCCGGATATAATGAATCTGGCAGGAGCCGGTGTTGCTCTTGTAATTTGAGCAGACAAAATGGTCCCGGCGCCCATCCGCAGAATCCCGGCTGGTACAGAAATACAGCTTGGAGCCACAGTCGGCGCAGCGCAAAAGGCCGGAAAAAATGCTTGTCCTGCCGGTTTTCGTCCGTCTGCGCTTGTTGGAGCGGAGCGCCTGCACCCGGTCCTATTGCCCCTGTTCGATAATGGCGGGCTGGGTTTCCTCGAATATCCGGTAGTTTTC
>CANDMH010000257.1 GCA_947385785.1 uncultured Lachnospiraceae bacterium | reverse complement strand
TTTCCGGATAATCCCATCCGGTTTTAATTTGAGACCAAGCTCACGGATTCAGGATGTATTCATCGGGAGTATTTTCCCCGAATGTTTCCCCACCATCATCCGCGCACCCTGTAATCCCAAGAATGATTGTAATGCATATAGCAATGATACATATTTTCATTTTTATATCTTTGGCGCGTTCGGCGCGCATACCAATCAATATCTGTAAATTTATTTTCAAACTTTCACCTCCCCCATGGCAATACAGGACTTATACTCATAAACGAAAACAATTGCCAACCCAAATGTATAACGAGTGAACGCTTCTACAATTCTTCAGCATAGAACCGCTTTTTCAGCGCTCCTTGCAACAAACTGCCTGCGGCAGGCTTAAAACTTCTAAGCCGCCATACCCGATACGGTCCGGCAGGCTGCTTAGAAGTTCCCGATACCTTTACAGCAACAGACTGTGGAAATACTGAATCGTATAATCGATTCCCCTCTCTCCCAGCTCCCCTCTCCAGTTTGCGGAATGAGGCTCGATACTCAGGCACCTGTCATATCCCTTCGCATGAAGGATTGCCAGGAAAGCGCCCCAGTTGGTCTGGTCCAGGCCCGCCGGCGGATCGTCATACCGCTCCCCGTCAATCACAAGAGAGCCCTTCAGATGGACATGGAGGAATCTGTCTCCCCAGTCCCTGGCTTCTTTCAGGTAGTCCCCGCCGTCATAAATGCAGTGGGAGGGGTCATACTTGATGTACAAATCCTTCAGATACCCCAGAATCACGGTATATGCCATGGGATTGCAGACAAAATTATTCCACCTGCAGTTGTAAACGGCTATTTTTACCCCTTTTTCTTTGCCGTGGGCAATCAGTTTCTCAAAATAGGAAATCGCCAGTCCGCAGTTCTCATAGTAGGACAGTTCTTCCACGTAGTTACAGCCGGTGATATAGACGTCGCAGCTTAAGGCAGCCGTGGCATCAATGAGCCTGTATTCCAGCTCCAGTTCTTCCTGCCGGATGCCTTCCTTACTGATCCTGTCGCTGCCCCATCTGCCCACTGCACCGATGGGCAGCCGGTACGTCTCGCTTCTGCCGCGAATTACGTCCACATTTTCCAAAAACGTCTCCGCTCTGTCATTGACATCCAGCTCGATAAATTCCATGCCCCGTTCCCGGGCATTCTGAAAATCCGCTTCCTCAAACCATGCAATTCTTCCTAATTTCATATTCTTCTATTTCCTTTCCACAAATAATATTGCCACGCAGCCAATTACAAGTATACCGCCTTCCCGGTTCTCCCGGACTCATAGATGGCTTCCAGAATCTGTGTGACCACCATGGCCTGTCTGGGTTCCACCGTCAGAGGTTCCCCGTTTACCACAGCATTGTAGAAAACCCTCTGCTCCACATCATCAGGCTTCTCCGACACACCGTCATAGAAAGCCACCCCGCCTGCTGCCAGATCCGGTTTCTCCACGCACTGCCTGCTGTGGTTCACGCGGTTAATCCGCAGTCCGTCCGCCATATCCGCACCGGCCTTCGTGCCGCACAGTGTCGTCTGGGCCTCACGCACGTCCAGTGTATTCAGCGCCCAGGAGGATTCCAGCACAATGGTCGCCCCGTTCTTCATCCTTACAAATCCGAATGCGGAATCTTCCACAGTGAAAATCTCCGGATCCCAGTCTCCCCAGGCATTTCCGGTATTTTTCTGGTCTGCAAGCTTACGGTATACCGATCCCATCACCATCTCCGGCTCATAGTTGTCCATCATCCACAGCGTAAGGTCCAGCGCATGTGTCCCGATGTCAATCAGGGGACCGCCGCCCTGCTTTTCCTCATCCAGAAATACGCCCCAGGTAGGGACCGCCCTCCTGCGGATGGCATGGGCTTTGGCATAGTAAATCTCGCCCAGCTCACCATTCTCACAGGCGCTCTTCAGATAAGCGGAATCTGCCCGGTAACGGTTCTGGTAGCCGATGGTCAAAATCTTCCCTGTGCGCTCAGCGGCCTCCACCATAGCTTTTGCTTCCGCATAGGTCTTCGCCATGGGCTTCTCGCACATGACGTTCTTTCCGGCTTCCATAGCCGCAATGCTGATGGGCGCATGGGAGCTGTTGGGGGTCAGCACATATACCGCCTCCACGTCCTCCTTCAGCAGCTCCGTATAATCCGTATATACTCTGGCGTCCTCTGTCCCATACTCTTTCTTCGCTTTCTGCGCCCGCTCTACTACCAGATCGCAAAACGCGACAATCTCAAAATTACCGTTTCTCTTCATGGCGGGAAGATGCTTTCCGTTTGCAATTCCGCCGCAGCCCACCACACCGACTCTCAATTTTTTCATTTTACACCTCCATGCCCGCCATTGGCGGGTCTGATTCCTATATTTGTCTTTTGATGCCAGGCCTACGGTGCTCCATTCGGTTCGAAATCGGAGTACCAGGTCCGCTCCGCATCCGCCCTGACAAGCCTGCCCGGCATCTGGCCTGTATTATTCTTCAAACCGCACTGCTTCACCCGTCTCAGCGGATTTCGCGATTGCCTCCATCAGTTTCATGACCCGCATCACCTGAGGAAGACGAATGAGGCTCTCTTCCCTGCCCTCCAGTACGGCCATCACATTGTAGTAAAATTCCCTCACATCACTCTTCACTTTGGGCAGCTCCTCAGTGAAGATGCTGTCGTCTCGCCTGGGCGCCATGGTCTTGGTGAGCCCGGCAGCTGTGATAACGGGCGTCACATCCTTCTCGTCCACACCGGATGCACGCACGATTCTGCCGTTCAGGCTCCAGTCCTCAATCACAGCAGTCCCGTCTGTCCCCAGTATATACCATCTGGGAAGAGAGACGAAATTGCTGGTACCTACCTCCACCAGGGCCGTCACACCGTTTGCAAACACAAGCTCGGCATAAAAGCCGTCATCCACCAGCTGGTTCGTCACATTGGTTACGGTGGCATATACCCTGCGCAGCGGCACATCGGCAAACAGCAGCAATATCTGGTCCAGAAGATGCACGCCCCAGTCCAGGATCATTCCGCCGCCGTGCTCCTTCTCCTGTCTCCAGTCGCCGGGAATCCCTCTGGAACCATGCACTCTGGATTCCAACCGGAACAGCTCACCCAGCTTTCCCTCCTCCAGTATCTTTTTTACCGTCAGATAATCTTCGTCCCAGCGTCTGTTCTGATGAACGGTGAGAAAACGCCCCGTTTCTTCGGATACGTCCATCATTTCCTGCAGATCTCCGGAGCTCAGTGTAACCGGTTTCTCACTGATCACATTCTTGCCGGCCTTCATCGCCGCAATGGCTACAGGCTTATGCACGTCATTGGGGGTGGCGATCAGCACCAGGTCGCTTTCCTGGTCTGCCAGCAGCTCTTCCAGGCTTCCGTACACATGAAGCCCTTTCTCTGCCGCACACTGCCGCCTTTCCTCCCTGATATCCCAGATACCGGCAATCTCCAGATTCCCGATGGTCTGTATCTCGTCATAATGCCAGCCTGCCATACCTCCGAATCCTACTATGGCTATTTTGTGGTTCATACCAATCCCTCCTGCCCACAGATATTTCAATTGCTGTCACCCGGCAGAACAGCCAGATGCCCTCATACGCTGCCGCATGATAAAACCTGGACGGCTGCAAAACGTCTGTTTCCGCGGATATCCTTCCCACAGTTCTTTTCTGCGTACATCCGTCCACCTGCGTCCCGCCACGCTGCAAAACCGGGAAAACGCCGCACCTGCTTCCCGCCACGCTGCAAAACCGGGAAAAACGCCGCACCT
>CANDMH010000256.1 GCA_947385785.1 uncultured Lachnospiraceae bacterium | reverse complement strand
TGGCCATGTCTGCGGAGGAGAATCCGGCAGTCCGGAGGCTGCGCAGGGTGGCGGAAGAACTAAAGGTGGTTCTGCCTGTCAGCTTTTTCGAGCGGGAGGGGAACGTGACATACAATTCCGTGGCAATGATTGACGCAGACGGCAGTGTTTTAGGCATATACCGTAAGACGCATATACCGGATGACCATTTTTACCAGGAGAAATTTTATTTTACACCGGGGAATACCGGATTCAGGGTGTGGAATACCGCTTACGGGAAAATAGGCGTGGGTATCTGCTGGGATCAGTGGTTTCCCGAAAGCGCCAGGTGCATGGCCCTGATGGGGGCGCAGCTTCTTCTGTATCCTACAGCCATTGGCTCCGAGCCCATTATCGAATGTGACAGTATGCCCCACTGGCGCCGCTGTATGCAGGGACATGCCGCCGCAAACGTGGTGCCTGTCATAGCGGCAAACCGTATTGGGGAGGAGAGAGTGAAGCCCAGCCATGAGAACAACGGGCAGTCCTCCGTCCTGACATTTTACGGCTCCTCATTTATTACAGATGAGACGGGAGAAATCCTGGAGGATGCGGGCAGAACGGAAGAAGGGGTGATCCTTCATGCTTTTGATCTGAATGCCATCGAGGAAATGCGCTTCAGCTGGGGGCTTTTCCGGGACAGACGCCCGGAAATGTACTGCGGGCTCAGCGGGACGCCGGAGCGTATCTGATGCATGTCATTCCACCATTTTTGCGTTTGGGTAGATACGCTCCATTCTTTCGTCCGGAAAATGGGAGTCCAGAAATGCTTCCAGGGGAGTGACCGTGCGGGCATTGCCGGAAGCGGCCACATCCTGAACCGCCGCCGGCATACTGCCATCGGACAGTACTGAATTCCGCTCCGTATACCGCGCCAGAGCCAGAGCAGACAGAATCATGTTGAATATCATAAACACGATCATGCAGTTACACACAATCTGCCCTCTTCTCGGGGGAATTTTCTCTATCAGTCCTGACAGCAGGGGATAAATCGTCTTCAGCCACACAACCGCGGCAATTCCCCAGAAAAAGCAGTACAGAAGATTGATGCGCCCGCCCAGGTTAAAGGCGAACCCGCTGTAGTCCCAGAATACGGTACCGAAAACCAGTTCCGTAAATACGCTGCAGACATACTCGTAAGCGCCGCCCAGCAGAGTGCCGGCCATGAATATGTACCTGTCGCTTTTGTTGCGGTAGCGGTACAGGAAAAGCGTCAGCAGCGCGCAGCCCAGTCCCCATACGATGCTGAAGGGACCGTAGACCACACTGCTGCGGCTCATCAGGATTCCGGTGGTCAGAAGGCAGAAGATGGTCTCCGTAATGTCTCCCAGGAAAGCACCGATGAAAAACAGGGATACCAGTTTATAAAAACTGCAGCCCTCCGCAAAGGTGATTCCTTTTTCCAACCTCTGACGGGACTGGGCTTTCAGATCCGCTGCCAGCGTGTCTGTGCTGATGGAAGGAAAGGACTTCTGCATACGTTTCTGTACGCCTGCAGTCAGCCGGTTTTCCAGCAGCCGGGAGGTCTGCCGCATTCCGGCGGAGAGCTGTGCAAGCTGTCTGGCAGTGCTTTTCATATTCAGGACTGCCATGGCGGTGGTGATAAAATCCAGTGCAAAAAGTCCCACGGCGGTCCATTGTACAGCCAGAGTTACAGCGCGGGGAATGAGCCGGAAGAATCTGCACAGCAGAGGATTGGTGACCAGTATGGTCAATAATGCCAGGGCGCCCCACAGCAGGCAATAACGCGCGCAGATATAACCGCTTAAGTTAAACCTGATATCCGAGTAATCCCAGAGCTTTTTCCGGAATATTTTCTCCATGGCCATGCCGGTGGCGTATTCCAGCACGGAGGCCAGCAGCATGCCGCCCAGGAACAGGAAGAAGGGTTCCCCGGCCAGTTCCGGCAGGAAGATGCTAAACAGGACGGAGCCGAAGCCGTAGATGGGGCACAGGGGGCTGTTCACGAAGCCGCGGTTTACAAATTTTCTGCGGCGGATGGCGGCGTAGCATACTTCGATGCACCAGCCGGCGAAGGAATAGGTGAAGAACAGCCAGACTAAGTCGGTCAGGGTATAGAGCATTGTATCGTACCTCGTTTCATGAAAAGATAATTCCCGGCTTTCCTGCCTGGGCTGATACCCTGCAGTCAGCTGCAGGGAGTGTCATAACAGATCGGCAATCCCGGAAAAGTTGACCACAATCCAATATTCACGGACACCGGCTTTGCTGTAGTAGTATGCCTTACGGATATAATCATCTGACGGATTGCCGGGGGAGACGATCTCTATGATAAAATCCGGGGCGCCGTTGCAGCGATTTCCATCCAGTTTGTCTTTATGGATTCTTTTTTACTTTTTGCTGCATGGAGATTATACCAGAATTTTCTGTATAAAACAATGGATTTATCAACTTCCTGTTTTTGGGCTCTGCAAGTGAATTCCTGTTGACAAAATTCTATACAAGTCGTAAGATAGAATCCGGACAGTTAAGCGGACAAAAAGATGGAAGGAAAACAGGGTGAAAATGGAAAAAACATGTGAAAACTTTTTAAATGAGGAAAGAAACCTGAGCAGCGCGGAGACTATAGTGATGAAGACGATCTGGGATGCGGGGGAGGATATTTCGGTGCCGGATCTGATGGCGGCCCTGAAGGTGAAGTATGCCAAAGAATATGCCAGGACTACAGTGCAGACATTCCTGTTGAAGCTGTCGGAGAAAGGCTTTATCCGGGTCTACCGGAAGGGAAAGCTGTCCTATGTCCGTGCAGTCAAAGGTGAGGCGGACTACAAAGCGAAGCTTCTGCAGGAGCAAATGGACTTCTGGTACAGGGGGAATCCGGCAGAGCTGGTCATGGGCCTGTTCCATGCCGGAGGAATGACGGAAAAAGATAAGGAGCAGATCAGGAGGGCTTTGGATGGACTGGATGATTGAATTCAGCTGGGGGATCCTGCTGACATCTTTCACAGGGAGCCTGTTTTTCCTGTTCTGGCGCCTTGCCGGGCGGGGGCTGGAGAGAGCCGGCCTTGCCGGAGCCGAATTTGGGCTGCTGAAGATGACGGTAATCAGCTTTTTCCTGCCGGCGGCTTATGCTTTTCTAAAGCAGAAAGCGGTGAACAGGGAGCTGGGGCATGGCTATCTGTTCAGCAAGTCATACGGGCTGTTCCTGGCAGGTAAGGTATTCCTGGCGGTCTGGATTCTGGGGGCGGGGACGCTTGCGGCAGGCCTGTTCCGGGATGCCTGGCGGCTGTACCGGAAGCTGCGAAGCCGGATACCCTGTGAGCCGGAAGTCTGCAGGCAGTTTGATGAGGTGTACCGGAGCCTTGGAGGAAAGGGGCGGAGGCCGCAGGTATCCTATTCTTATTATTTTATGGCGCCATGTATGTGTGGCATGCTGTGCCCAAAGGTCATCTTACCTGCGCGGCGTTATGATAAGGATGAGCTGCAGGTGATATTTACCCATGAGGTCACTCATTATCTGCAGGGTGACATGCTTCTGAAATGGTGTGTGCTGTTGCTGCGCATGGTACACTTTTTCAATCCGCTGGCCTGGAGCCTGTGCCGGGAGGCGCAGAAATGGAGCGAATATGCCTGTGACATCAGGGCATGCAGAGCCATAGGAGGGGCCAGGCGGTACTTCCAGGTCATAGCGGACATGGCGCTGTATTCAGGGGAAAGGACATTGGCGGCACAGTTGACAGAAAGCAGGAATGAATTGGCAGAAAGGATGGAGAAGGTGAAGGAAATGAACAGGAACAGAAAGAAAGGGTTTGTG
>CANDMH010000255.1 GCA_947385785.1 uncultured Lachnospiraceae bacterium | reverse complement strand
GGTACAGCTGCACCCTGTTCTGAATCACTTCCGCTGTCTCTTCCACGCCTTTGCTCCCGTTGAAGTAATAGGCAGCTTCCTCACAGATGATATCCAGAAGAGGCTCTGTACGGACAGGCAGCATCCTTGCATTTTCCATGGCATCGATATATTCGTTTATCACGCTCTGGGTAAAGTCCCTTTCTTGGAAAGTTCTTATCTCAAAACTTATTTCCCCATCCCGTATGATCGTATATGGCCCATCCCATTCACCTCGGCCATCCATCTCCAGGTCTTTCCTGATCCACTCTCTAAAGGCCGATTTTAACACAGGGGAACCAAATACCCTGGCACCGGACTGCATTTCCTCCCCCAGCAGGAACCGTAAAAATTCCCAGGCCCCTTCCTGATTCGCCGAATTGGAATTGACGGAAAATATGCCGTAGGAACTCACTGCCCCATGGAGTCCGTCATCAAACAATACGCCTGAATCCACTTCATTTCCGGGCTGATTATCATAAATATCTTGTATCCACCACCTAAAGGCCAAAATGGGTTTGTCCTTTCCGGATTCATATCCGAACCGCCCCGCCGCCTCCAGCAGCTTTCCGAAGAGCCCTCCGCTGAAATCACAGGTTCCCTCCTCCCAGTCCACCATGCCCCACAGATCCTCGGAGCTTTCCAAAAACAGCCGCAGCAGGCCGGTGGAATCCACGCCTTCCATATAAGCCGCTTCCTCCGGCCTGGCCAGAAGCGTATCCGCCAGTGTCTCGATGTCGGACAGTTCTTCCTCTCCCAGCAGGCGGGGGTCTGTTTTGTATACCAAAAAACTTCCTTCTGCAGAAATGCCGTATATCCCATCCCCTTCCCTCCGGCAGAATGTCACAGGGAAGTAATCCTCCTCGCGGATCCCGTCTGCCTCCATAAAGGGCGCAAGATCCACAAAGGCTCCTTTCTCTATCAGGCTGATGACCGCATCCCCGAATATACTGGTGCCCATAAAGATGTCCGGCCCCTTCCCGGCGGCGATCTCGACGCTGGTTTTTCTGACAAAGTCTTGAAAGTCAGAGTCATAGGACGCCCATTTTTGCCCCGTACGGTAGAAATCCTCCAGCACCACATAATAGGTATCATTTTCCTGGTTAAACTGACTGACGCGGTTTACTGCCCACGAATCAAAAGACTCCGCCCGTATGACAATGGGAATCCTCTCCACCCTGCTCATGTACAGCCTCTGCATGATCGCTCCCGTGCCATCGCTGCAGCACCTCAGCGTCTCCACGCTGCCGTCCTCCAGTACCCGGAAGCTCTCTTGATCCCGGCTCTGCGCCCATGATTCCCCGTCCCAGTTGTTATAGGAGGTTCCCAGGAACTGGAGCAGCTCCAGCAGGCTTTCCTCCTCGAGGTCCACCTGCCAGAAGCCGTCATCCCTGCCCAGGCAGACCGCATCCCCATTCAGGCCAAGGCATGTTGCCCCATAAAAAGAAATGGAGCCGCCGCCATACCACTGCTTCACATCCCACATTTCCTCCGGCGGAGCGCCGGGGCGGCTCTTTGCAAGTTTTGTTGTCCCATACCCGTCATCCAGGAGCCAGTAAACTGAGCCGTCTAAAGTCTGGCAGATGTTAAATAACAGGAACTCGTCCTTCCCATCAGAACCTGTACGGTATAGTTCTTCTCCGGAAGGATCCAGTATGACGACCGGATTCGGCTCATCCAGTGATTTCCTCCTTTTTCCCCAGAAATAGAAATTTCCTTCACTGTCCTGAAACCCGCGCGTAAAGGAAACAAGGTAGTCAGACGGCACATTCACGGCGGCGGTTTCCCGGCTTCCGTCCATTTTATACCGGAAAATTTCCCCTCCGTTTGCGCCCCCGGCCGCATCGAAAGTAAGCTGTACCCACAGCTGCACGGCTTCCCCCCGGTAAAACTGCATGCCCAGGAAATGCAGAACCTGACCCGTGTGGTCCAGTTCCGGAAAGGCAGTGGTTTCTACCATAATATCATAATATTCTTTCGTTTCATTCGTGTCCTCCACTCCTTCCGGGGAGATGGGTGCATCGTCCTTACCGCAGCCTCCCGGAAGCAGGCAGCAGAAACACAACAGCAGCAAAAAAAGGTATTTTTTCATACGATCCATACAATCTCCTTTACACATATTTGCCAGGCATATCATCCAAAGAAGGGATGGCCTGCGGCTGATTTGTTAAAATACGCAATATGACAAATTAATTGATTTTTCAACTAATTTGTCATATTGGCTTGAACCGGATAAGTTCCGGATACAATGACTCCGATCGTACTGACACCAATCCAGGCGGAACGACAGTTCGAATTGCAGAGCCATCATTTATGTTCATTCAGGTACAGCTGCACCCTGTTCTGAATCACTTCCGCCGTCTCCTCCACGCCTTTGCTCCCGTTGAAGTAATAGGCGGCTTCCTCACAGATGATATCCAGGAGGGGTTCCGTACGGACAGGCAGCATCCTTGCATTTTCCATGGCGTCGATATATTCGTTTATCACGCTCTCGGTAAAGTCACTTTTCCGGAAAAGCTTACTCCCATGCCTTACTTCCCCATCCTCTATGTCCCCATATGGCATGTAGTATTCCCCCAGACTATTATTCACCAACTCCAGATCCTTCCTGATCCACTCTTTAAAAGCCGATTTTAACACGGGGGAAGTAAATCCCCTGGCAGCGGACTGCATTTCCTCCCCCAGCAGGAACCGTAAAAATTCCCAGGCTCCTTCCTGATTCGCAGAATGGGAATTGACGGAAAATATGTTGTAGGAACTCACTGCCCCATGGAGCCCGTCATCAAACAATACTCCTGAAAGCACTGCATTTCCAGGCTGATTATCATAAATATTGTCGATACCCCAGTCAAAGGCCAGAAGGGGTTTGTTTTTTCCGGATTCGTATCCGAACCGCCCTGCCGCCGCCAGCAGCTTTCCGAAAAGCCCGCCGCTGAAATCACAGGTTCCCTCATCCCAGTCCACCATGCCCCATAAGTCCTCGGAGCCTTCCAAAAACAGCCGCAGCAGGTCGGCGGAATCCACATATTGCATATAAGCCGCTTCCTCCGGCCAGGCCAGAAGCGCATCCGCCAGTGTCTCAATGTCGGACGGTTCTTCCCCTCCCAGCAGGCGCGGGTCTGTTTTGTGCACCACTAAACTTCCTCCTGCGGCAATGCCGTATATCCCATCCCCTTCCCTCCGGCAGAATGCCACCGGGAAGTAATCCTCCTCTCGGATCCCGTCTGCCTCCATAAGGGGCGCAAGATCCACAAGGGCTCCCTTCTCTATCAGGCTGATGACGGCATCCCCAAATATACTGGCTCCCATAAAGATGTCCGGCCCCTTCCCGGCGGCGATCTCGATGCTGGTTTTTCTGACAAAGTCTTCGAAATCAGAGTCATAGGATGCCCATTTGAGCCCCGTACGGTAGAAATCCTCCAGTACTACATAGTAGGTATCATTTTCCTGGTTAAACCGATTGACGCGGTTTATCACCCAGGATCCAAAGGACTCCGCCCGTATGACAATGGGAATTCTCTCCACCCTGCCCATGTACAGCCTCTGCATGACCGCTCCCGTGCCGTCGTTACGGCACATAAGCGTCTCCACGCTGCCGTCCTCCAGTACCCGGAAGCTCTGCTGCTCCCGGCTCTGCGCCCATAATTCCCCATCCGAGGCAGAGTAGGATGTTCCCAGGAACAGGAGCAGCTCCAGCAGGCTTTCCTCCTCCAGATCCACCTGCCAGAAACCGTCATCCCTGCCCAGGCAGATTGCATCCCCCTTCAAGCCAAGACATGTTGCCCCATAAACCTGAAATCCATATTATGGACACTCAAAACCTACTAAAATCAAAGGGCAGAAC
>CANDMH010000254.1 GCA_947385785.1 uncultured Lachnospiraceae bacterium | reverse complement strand
TCGGTCTCGTCGATATACTTGTTGCAGCGCTTGAACAGGACAAACACTTCCGTCAGCGCATCCGCCACCCGCAGTTCCTCCATCTTGCCTGCCGCCCTTGCCAGTGTGCCGGTGGCGGTGAGACGCAGCTCCTGATCTGCCTGCGCGTCCTTCTCCGTAAGCGCCGCCCCCTTATCGGACACCGCGCCGCCGAAATACTTGTTGCTCATGGAGATGGTGCGGTTCACCAGATTTCCCAATGTATTTGCCAGGTCGGAATTGGTACGCTCCGCAATCAGCTCCCAGGTGGCATTTCCGTCATTTTCAAAGGGCATCTCATGGATCATGTAATAGCGCACCGCATCCACGCCGAAAAATTCCGCCAGGTCGTCCACATAGATCACATTCCCTTTGGACTTGCTCATCTTCCCGCCGTTCATCATCAGCCATGGATGGCCGAATACCTGCTTCGGAAGCGGCTCTCCCAACGCCATCAGGAAGATGGGCCAGTAAATGGTATGGAAGCGGATGATATCCTTGCCGATCAGATGGAGATCCGCAGGCCAGAGTTTTTTGTACTGCTCTGTGCTGTTCCCATCCGCGTCATAACCGATACCGGTGATATAGTTGGTCAGCGCGTCCAGCCACACATACACTACGTGTTTGTCGTCAAAATCCACAGGAACCCCCCATTTGAACGAAGTCCTGGACACACACAGATCCTGAAGCCCCGGGAGCAGGAAATTGTTCATCATCTCATTCCTGCGGGATACCGGCTGGATAAATTCCGGATGCTCATTGATATGCTTTATCAGCCTGTCCGCATACCTGCTCATACGGAAGAAGTATGCTTCCTCTTTGGCGGGTTTCACTTCCCTGCCGCAGTCCGGACATTTGCCGTCCACCAGCTGGGACTCTGTCCAGAACGACTCGCAGGGCGTACAATACATTCCTTCATAGGCCCCTTTATAGATATCCCCCTGTTCGTACAGGCGCCTGAAAATCTTCTGCACCTGTTTCTCATGATAGTCGTCTGTGGTACGGATAAATTTATCATAGGAAATATTCAGCGTATCGCACATTCCCCTGATAATGCCCGCCACATTGTCTACAAATGCCCTGGGAGTCGTGCCCGCCTCCTGGGCCTTCAGCTCAATCTTCTGGCCATGCTCGTCCGTTCCCGTCTGAAAGAAGACCTCATATCCCTCCTTCCTCTTGAAACGTGCAATACTGTCCGCCAGCACAATCTCGTAATTGTTGCCGATGTGCGGCTTGCCCGAAGTGTAGGCAATCGCAGTGGTAAGATAGTACTTTCCCTTGCTTTCCATTTTGGCTGCTCCTCTCTGCCGGGATCCGAAACCCGAAAATCTCAAAAAAGCCCGTCTCCTACTGCCTATCTTGCACCGGAAGACGAGCTGGTATACCTTTTCTCAAGATGGATATACATAAACGCCCGCATGTACATCATATAAAAAGGTAACACAAAACCCTGTTATCTGTCAATAACCCTGACAATATCATTTTTTAAAACTTATTTATTACTTTTTGGCGGAAAGTTTGCTGTATTCTCCTTTTCTGTCGTAAGAGTCAAGCAGATAGCTGTCGTCCGTAAGAATACAGTCGATTTCCAGATCATCTCCATGAAATCGGCTGTGTTTCCGCAGATCCTCTTTCGGCTTCTCCTGTTTCGCCCGAAAAGAATCCCTCTTCCTGGCACCGAAAAAATTCCCCGGAAGATGCCCCGCCAGCTGTCCCGTGATATCCTTGAATTTCACCCTCATCTTCTGCAGCATCGTCCCGCTCTGCCCGCCGGCGTTATCTATGGCAGAAAAATACGGATTATCCTGTACCTCTTTGGGTAAAGAAACCGCACCGGAGACCGCCGCAATCTGAGAAATATGTGCTGCCGAATCTGTATCCGGCTGATGTACGTTCCGTCCCGCCGGACTGACACCGGACTGTGCGGCCGTACTCACGTCGCCCACCTGAGCCATCACCTGGGCGGCATCCGCCTTTCCTCCGTCACTCCCCGGTGTCCCGTCCCCGCTGCCGTTCCAGATTCCACGGAGAAACCGCTTCCCGTTTCCCAGCATCCTGTCCAGCCAGGCGGAGAGCGACAACTCCCCTTCCTGCTTCTGCATCATTTCCATTGCCTGTGCTTCCATGCCGGCAGCCCCCGCTCCGGCGGCATCTTCCTGCTTCCTGTAATGGGCATGGTCATGCATACAATTCGTGACATGGTGCATCTCCGAATCATGCCCGCTTCCGATTCCGTTAAACTGCATGAACTGCCTCCTCTCCTGCGCGGCCATTCCCTTTACTGCATCTTCTCCAGAAAGGCTCTTACATTGTCGGAAATACGATTCTTAAATACCGCCGAACCGGCTACAATTACATTTGCTCCCGCTTCCAGCGCCTGATTCACATTGTCAACCCGGATACCGCCGTCCACCTCAATATCCGTGCGAAGCCCCTTCTCCAGCACCATGGCCCGAACCTCCCTCACCTTATCCAGACATTCCGGTATCAGTTTCTGTCCGCCGAACCCCGGCTTCACCGTCATCACCAGCACCATGTCCACCAGCTTCAGATAAGGTTCCACTGCCTTCGCCGGGGTCTGCGGGCTGATGGTAATGCCCACCTTCCTGCCCAGGAAACGGATTCTCTGTATTGCCCCCACCACATCCTCCGTCGCCTCCAGGTGAAAATTGATCAGGTTCGCCCCACAGTCGGCGAATTCCTTTATGTAGCGCTCCGGTCTGTCAATCATCAGATGCACATCAAACACAATATCGCTGCACTTCCTGATGGAAGAAATCACCGGCATCCCGAATGAAATATCCGGTACAAAAACCCCATCCATCACATCTATATGCAGGTACTTCGCTCCCGCGTGTTCCACCTCTTTAATCTGCTCTCCAAGCCTGCTGAAATCAGCTGCCAAAATAGACGGAGATAATATATTCATTCTTCCCTCCTTGTCCGCAGCTGCCGCATACCATCTTTTGTTTTACAGCATCCGCCGACAAGTTCTATTTTAACAAAGATTCTACAGCTTGTCCACGTCCTTTTTCAATTGTTCCCATGCATCCTCGTGTTCCGTATAATACAAAGGGCATTTCTTGCCGCCGCAGTCGTAATGGCGCAGGATATCCTCCGTGTCCAGTCCGTAGGCGTCCGTCAGCCATGCCAGCAGCGAAATCAGGGAATCATAGGTTTCCTGGGTAAAGGATCCGTCCTGGGCTTTATAGCAGCATTCTATGGAAACGGAGTCATAATTCCGGGTCATCACGGCATAGGCAATCTCGTCCAAAGGCACGCATTGAATAATCTCTCCGTCATAACCGATGATAAAATGGGAGCTGACGCTGACTTCATGGGTGTCCTTCTGCTGTTCGAAATAGCTGCGGTTCTGAGCCGCACTGGTGCCGGGATTTGCCGTGTAATGAACAAATATGTTTGTAACGGATTCCAGAGGCTCACCGGGTCTGGAATATTCATTCGGCGTCAGCAGATTCTCCTCCCAGTTCGGATGCTTCGCATATACTTCCGCCGGAAGCCCCTGGACAAGTCCGCCGGATACCTGCCCCCCCATATTGCCGTCATTTACTCCCTGCAAAGAGCCGGCACCCTCTCCCAGCGTGTTTCCCGCAGCCGCTACCTGGCGATTGCGGATCACAAAAGCCGTTCCCAGCGCAATGAGACACAGAATCCATACTCCCACCATCAGCCGCTGCATCATGACGCGCTTTCTTCGCCTGGCGTTGGCGCGCTTTCCCGCCGCGCTCCTCCCCGGCCTGACCTGATATGCCCCTCCGGAACGAACCGCTGCTGCATATCTTCTGTCCCGGGAATTGCCGCCCCGGGAGCTGCCGCCGGTAATGCGGCAATCGGAAG
>CANDMH010000253.1 GCA_947385785.1 uncultured Lachnospiraceae bacterium | reverse complement strand
TCGAACTCAATCGTCGCCGGCGGCTTCGGGCTCATGTCAAAGCACACTCTGTTCACATTTTCCACCTCAGCCAGTATCCTGCCGGTTATCGTCTCCAGAATGTCCCAGTCCACCTTTTCCACAGAGGCAGTCATCGCGTCAATGGTATTAATGGCGCGGATAATCACCATATACTCAAATACTCTGGCATTGTTCTTCATGCCCACCGATTTGAAGTCCGGCACTACGGTGAAGTATTGCCATACCTTCTTATCCAGCCCGGCCCTGGCAAATTCTTCCCTCAGAATGGCATCGGATTCCCGAACTGCCTCCAGACGGTCTCTTGTGATTGCTCCCAGACATCTCACGCCCAGACCCGGTCCCGGGAAGGGCTGGCGGTACACCATGTCATGGGGCAGTCCCAGTTCCACGCCGCAGGCCCGCACCTCATCCTTGAACAGCTGTTTCAGCGGCTCCACCAGCTCGAATTTCAGGTCTTCCGGCAGTCCGCCCACATTATGATGGGATTTTACCGCTTTGGCCGTTTTGGTACCGCTCTCAATGATGTCGGGATAAA
Source organism: uncultured Lachnospiraceae bacterium (assembly GCA_947385785.1). Classification (GTDB taxonomy): domain Bacteria; phylum Bacillota; class Clostridia; order Lachnospirales; family Lachnospiraceae; genus Acetatifactor. The sequence goes on along the minus strand of CANDMH010000253.1, from coordinate 3,342 downwards.
TGGTGCCCTGTCCCAGAAAATCTATGCCATCCAGTTTTCTTGCTTCCTCCTCAAAGACGCGGATGAATTCCCCTCCGATGATTTTCCGCTTCTGCTCGGGATCGGCTACGCCGGCCAGTTTGCCCAGGAAACGATCGGATGCGTCTACATAAATCAGGTTGGCATGCAGTTCGTTGCGGAATACGTTGACAACGCTTTCGGATTCGTTCTTGCGCATCAGGCCGTGATTCACATGTACGCATACCAGCTGTTGGCCGATTGCTTTGATCAGCATGGCGGCAACCACAGACGAATCCACACCGCCGGACAGCGCCAGCAATACCTTCCTGTCCCCTACCTGCCGGCGGATCAGTTCTACCTGGTCTTCGATGAAATTTTTCATGTTCCAGTTGGCTTGTACGGCGCAGTCTTCAAACAGGAATTTTTTCAGCGTGTCCTGGTCAGGGAGAGCGGAGAGCCGGGTCTGGCATTTGGACTGGGGGTAGTCGATGGAAATGACAGGGTATCCCAGTTCATAAAGCGCCGGATTGATTTCCACGGCCTGTCCGTCAACGACACGGTTCTCTCCGCCGTTCAGGATGATTCCCTTTACGTTGGGAAGAGTGCTCAGGGCTTCCGGTGAGATGTCATGGGGATGGATTTCGCTGTATACGCCGAGAGCCCGGATCTGCCTTGCAAGGACGGTATTCTGTGTGCTTCCCAGGTCAAGGATGACGATTAAATCTTGTTTCATTGGCAATATTCTCCTTCTTCTTGTATTTCGGAATTGTGGCTCCATTATACCGTATTTATTTCAGAAAGGGAATAGAAAATATTTTTATGGAAAAAACCAGGGCGAAATGTTAGAATAGTACAGACGGTTTCGAGGCGGCAGAAATATCGGAATGCGGCGGTATAATTGCAATATGAGGCAGGAGAGCGATATGCGGATTGGATTGTGTGATGATTCCCCGCGGGATCAGGCGGCGGTATTGGCGGTGCTGAAAAAGCTGGGGCTTAAGGCGGACGTGTTCGATGCGGGAGAGGCGCTGCAGGCGGCTTTCTGGCGGCAGGCTTATGACCTGGTGCTGTTGGATATCGAGATGCCCGGGACAGGAGGATACGAGTTGGCGCTTGTATTGAAAAAACAGAATCCCGCATGCGAGATCGTGTTCATTACCGAACACATGGAGCTGGTGCTGGACGCCTTTCAGTTTAAGCCCGCGGCTTTTATCCCGAAGCAGATGCTTGCCGCGGAATTGCCGAAAGCTTTGGGGAGAATTCTGGAGAAAGAGAAGCAGAACCCGGTCTTTGTGACGAAGAAAAAGAAGCAGGACAGGATTGTGGAGCTGAATCAGGTCATATATCTGAAATATATCTATGACCACGAAGTACAGTTTACGCTGAAGGACGGCAGCTGCTTTTCCGAGACAGGTTCCATGAAGCAGTTTGAGGCTGAATTGTCCGGAGAGGGGTTTATCCGGATTTACAGTAACTGTATGGTGAATGCGCTGTACATTGTCCGGATGGAAAAGGATGCGGTAATCCTGGCCAACGGAGAGCAGCTGGCTGTGGCAAGGGAGCGCAGGGAAAGTGTGCGCAGGGCTTATATGGAGTATTTGATGAAATGTTAGTGGGATTGGTTGCGGCGGGATTTTACATCTGCTTTTGCGGAAATACCAGAGGAAGAGTATGGGCGGGAGCCGGAGTCGCCGGATTGGAACTGGGGAGTTTTCTGTTTCCGGAGATACGGTATGCCGTTCCTTTGTTGACTGCATTGTGGATGATGCTGACGGAGATTGTATGGGGAGAAGGGGCAGGATTTCGAAATAAGCTGCCGGCGGGACGGCGGGAAGGGGTGTTTCTGGCAGGGGGTGTCTGGCTGATGGCGCGCAGCCTGGCAGAGATTTGCACGGGAAGTGCCCTGCAGCAACTTTGTCTGCAACAGCTTTGTCTGCAGCAGGCTGGGCTGCAGCAGCTCTGCCTGCAACAGACGTCCCTGCTGCGGACGGCTCTTGCCGCGGCGCTGTTTGCGATGGCGGGGCTGTATTTGCTGGGACGGGGCAGGTTATATCCCTTATGGATGGCGGCATTGGGAATTTTATGGCTGATTGCAGGGTTTCTGGGCAGTCTTGCCTATGGAGAAAAATGGCAGATACAGGTGATGTCGGTTTCGCTGTATGTGACTGCGGGAGGTATTCTGGTTTTTCAGCAGATTTTCTGTATCCGGCAGGAGCTGGAGAGCGGCTGGCGGCTGGAAAAGCGGAGAGAATTACCGACAGTAGTGTCAGAAATGCTGCCGGGAGCATCCCGTGAGGCCGGGGCTGGTTACGGGGCAGGAGAGAACTGGAACGTGGGAATCGAAGCGGATGCCGGAGCAGGGACGAACTGGCGTGAAGAAGCCGGGCGGGAATACCGGGAACTGGCGATTTTCGAACATGATTTCCGGCATCATCTGGATATTGTGGCAGCCCTGTACGAGGAAGGCAGCGCTGAGGAAGCGAGAAGCTATATAGAAGATTTGAAACAGGCCAGGGAGAGCCGGCAGGGGCGGGTAACCGGCGGTGAAAGGGAGCTTTCCTATATTATGATGGCGAAAAGAAAAGCCTGCAGACAGGCGGAAATTACTTTTTCCTACCAGATTGTGGGAACTCCCCGGGGCATTGCCCGGATGGATATGACGGCGCTGCTGCTGAACCTGCTGGATAACGCCATCCGTGCCTGCCAGGAAGCGCCGAAGCCCCGAAGCATCGGAGTAATGCTGCTTTCCCGGGGAGAGCTGTGGGAGATAGAAATGGTCAACTCAGGGCGCTATGAGCCGGGTGGAGTGCAGCATGCGGAACAGCGGAGAGAAGCTCGGCCGGAAGAACCGCAGCGAAGAGAAGCTCGGCGGGAAGAATCACAGCAGAGAGAAGTTCGGCGGGAAGAACCGCAGCGGAGAGAAGCTCGGCGGGAAGAACCACAACAGGCAGGACCGCAGTGGGAAGGCGTTGCGGATGGCGGCATGACGAGGAAGGCTCACGGTATCGGCATGATCAGTGTAAGGCAGATTGTGGATAAATACCATGGCATCTGCCGGATATGGGAGGAAGACGGCCAGGTGCGGCAGAAACTGATCCTGGTGCAGCGAAACGGGCAGAATGAGATGTCGGGACCGGAATCAGCGTAATAAGGGAAGTGGGATGACGCCAAACTGGAAAACATACTAAAAAGCAGCGTAATCCAGTTCATCTATGAGGAAGCCCGGCAGTCCGGAAAGCCTGTGTTCTGCATCGTGGACGACACCATCTCATCCAAGACAAAGCCTCCGTCACGGGCTCTGCACCCGATTGAAGATGCGTATTTCCACCAGTCCCACCTCAA
>CANDMH010000252.1 GCA_947385785.1 uncultured Lachnospiraceae bacterium | reverse complement strand
ATCTGATCTTTACTGCCATTTTCTTACCTCTTTCTGCCGCTTAGGCTCAATGTGTAATTTTCTTTATTCAGAAATTGCCGCAAAGACAATTCCCGTGGAAATGCCGGCAGGCACTTCCTTATGAAAAGGAGCCATTTCTCCTTGTTCACCATTTTTATCTGTCTGTTTCGTTTCGGCAAAACGGAAAACCGAAACCATGAAACAGGATTGCCCAAAAGCATCGGTTCGGCATGCTGCGTTAAAACGGAAACCTGCCGCCGCCCATTCCGGGAAAGCCTCCGAATCCGCCTCGTCTCTTTTTTCCGCCGCCGAACTGTTTCATCATCTTCTGGCTCTGCTCGAACTGTTTGATGAAGCGGTTGACTATCGCAATGTCCACACCTGCACCTTTTGCAATGCGGTGCTTTCTCCGGGGATTCAGTATTTTGGGATTGCGCCGTTCTTCCTTTGTCATGGACAGGACGATGGCTTCCATCTGACGCAGCTGCTTTTCGTCAATCATGGACTCCAGGTCGGCCCCTTTCATTCCCAATCCCGGCAGCATGCTCAGGATACTGGTAAGGCCGCCCATGTTGCGCATTTGCTTCATGCTTTCCAGGTAATCCTCGAAATCAAACTTTCCCTTCTTCATGCGGCCGGCCATTTCGCGGCCCTTTTCCTCATCTATATCAATGCTTTCCTGGGCTTTTTCAATCAGGGAGAGCACGTCTCCCATGCCCAGAATCCGGTTTGCCATGCGATCGGGGTAAAACTGCTCCATATCGGAAAGCTTTTCGCCCATGCTCACATACAAAATGGGTTTGCCGGTCACTGCTTTCACCGAAAGCGCCGCACCGCCTCTGGTATCGCCGTCCATCTTGGACAGGACTACTCCGTCCACGCCTACTTTCTCGTCAAATTCCTTTGCCACGTTTACGGCATCCTGACCGGTCATGGCATCCACCACCAGCAGCGTCTGATGTACGTTAACTCTGGCCTTGATCTCCTGGAGCTCCGTCATCATATCTTCGTCTATATGAAGACGGCCTGCCGTATCCAGAATGACTACGTTATGACCGTTTCTCTCGGCGTATTTGATTGCCTCTTCCGCAATCTCGGGGGGCTTGTGGTCTGTACCCATGGAAAAGACATCCACTTCCTGCTTTTTGCCGTTGATCTGCAGCTGCTCGATGGCGGCAGGCCTGTAGATATCGCAGGCGACCAGAAGTGATTTCTTGCCTTTCAGCTTCAGCTTTCCGGCAATCTTGGCCGTGGCAGTGGTCTTGCCGGCACCCTGGAGACCTGCCATCATGATTACGGTGATGGATTTGCCGGGCTGCATGGCAATTTCAGTGGTTTCGCTTCCCATCAGATTGATCATTTCTTCATTTACAATCTTGATTACCATCTGACCCGGATTCAGTCCGTTCATCACATCCTGACCGATGGCGCGCTCTTCCACTGCCTTGACGAACTGCTTTACTACCTTGAAGCTGACGTCCGCCTCCAGCAGAGCCATCTTGACCTCTTTCATGGCGGCTTTTACATCCGCTTCCGTCAGGCGGCCCTTGCTTCTTAAATTTTTGAATACATTTTGAAGTTTATCTGTTAAGCTTTCGAATGCCACCTGCAACTCCTTTTGCTGCTTTTTTGTAATAGATATCCTGCATCCTGTCCCTGACTGAAACGGTCACAGATACCCTCTCTCCCTGACACAGCTCTCCGACATTTTGTACTCACGGCCAAAAGCATCTGCCAACACAAATATAGAATGAGGGAGCGCTCACGAGTATAAGGAAACCAAAGATCTATTGCGGCTCGTTTACAGTTCATTCAGCAGCTCCTGGCACAATCTCCGTACATCACGCAGATTTTCCTGCCTGTCAGCATCATTCTCAGCCGCTGTCGTCAGCCGTTCAATCTCTCCGATCATTTTCCTCGCATTGGCAAAACGCTCTACCAGATGAAGCTTGTTCTCATATTCCTGGAGAATCCTGTCACAGCGGCGTATCATGTCATGTACGCCCTGTCTCGTAATGCCCCGCTCATCGGCAATCTCCCCAAGGGATAAATCATCGTATACCGCATCTCTGTAGACGCTGCGCTGATGCTCCGTCAGCAGCTCTCCGTAAAAATCGAATAGCATTGTCTTTTCATATATTCTGTCCATAGCTTTACCAACCTTGTGTATCTTACTACAGAAATGCGGTGGTGTCAAGTGTTTTTTCTTGTCAAACTGATGTTCGCATTTGTTCGTCTTGTGTTTTCACATTGCAAAATCAATATTTCGTCCGCTTTGTTGGTTTCAATCATTCTCCTTCCGAATTTCCAGCCACGTTGATATTATCCAGACACACCGCCAGCGGTCCCTCGAAGTCCTTCTCCACCTGCACTTCCCTGGAAAATACCATGTTTTTCTGGGCGTCCAGGATATTCCCGTTGACGGAGCCGCCGGTAACCGAAATCCGCTTCCCGCCATCATACAGGAAAGCCAGCCGGATTTCCCCGCCGAAGTGTCCGTCGAAGGCATCCATCTGGAAATCGGAGAAATTCAGCACCTCGAGATAAGGCTCACTCCGCATCTCCTCCAGGGAAACGGTTCCCGCGGGCGCTCTGTATCCCCGGTAATTTCCCGTAGGCTCAATCTGCAGATAACAGGCGAAACGGTTGCCTCCGTGAATCAGCTGGAGTTTTCCGTCCTTTACCAGCTCCCTGTCCTTCATGGGGATTCCTTCCGTGCTGTATGGCACGGTGGCTTTCAGAGTCAGGTTGATCCGGTCTTTTTTCACTTCTGCGCCCTGGACATCGCAGCCTGTATGGAAAGACGAGTACTTCTGGTAGATCAGCGAGGAATTGGAGCGGTCCACATAATAGCTGAGGATGGTTTCCACACAGGCGCCCCTCAGAATGACCCGGTATGTCCCGGCCGGCGGCGCGGAGACGGCTTCTGCCCGGGCGCGGGTTGCCTCCATGGTCTCCCGCACTTTTCTGCGCAGGGCATCCGTGTTCATATCCTCATAGGCGAAATCCTGATAAGTCTCCACATCCTGCCCGGCGGTACACTGTACTACAAACTCGCCTTCCACTCTGCTTTTCCGGTAACTGACATCCACGCCTCTGGAATTGAGAATATGGCATGCGGTTACGGAAGCAAAAATCTCAGCCGAATTCAGGAATACCTCTTTATCCGTATCTTCCGCATAAAGGGCTTCCGTAAAGCGCTGTGCGATCTCCGTCAGCGTCCTTTCTTCCATGGCGGACGCTTTTACACCATCTGCCGCGCCCTCTTTCTCCGCATCCGCGTTCTGTCCTCCGTAAAGCTCATAATATTCGTTTTTCACAAATCCGGCCGCGTACAAAGCGTCCCGGAACATTTCTTCCATCTGCTCTCCGGTAAAGCTGTCCTGAACCTGAACTGTGGCGGAACCCATTCTGCGCTTACCGCTCTCCGTAAATTCCCTGTATACCACAACTTCAGCCTGGCATACGTTTTTCTTTCTCTGCATATCCAGTGACCGGCGGATAAAGAATAACTCCGAACTCTCCGTCTTTGTCTCTGTTATCTGATACATTTCCACCCCCGCTGTTTTCAGGGCGGACAATATTTTCTCAATCATGGCTATCCTCATTTCCTTCTTTTCCTGTACTCGTGAGCGCATTTATTCTTGACAATAGAATCCTGACAATAGAAGCGTTCACTGGTTATACCTTTCGATTGGCAAATGTCTTTGACTGTGCGTATAAATCAGATAAACGGTTTTGAAACATTATCCCAGCCGTATCCGTGCCTTAATGTAAGGACCGCCGTCCGAAACTTTCACCCATTCCTTATATCCCTTGCCGCACATGCCTCCGCAGCCCAGCTTCACATCTTCCGACACCATGCTGATGGATTTCAGCAAATCCGGCACATATCCGGTAAGTACCACGGGCGAATAGATCTTACCGGTGAGCTTCCCGTCCCTGATCTCACGGGCAATGCTGACCATGCACTGGATTCCCCAGTTCTTCGGATCCTCCATGCCGCTGGAGG
>CANDMH010000251.1 GCA_947385785.1 uncultured Lachnospiraceae bacterium | reverse complement strand
CCTAACGGCCATACCGGATTTGAAATAATGCTTTGTACAAAGTGTAGCATATTTCGGAAGGAATTGCAAATATTTTTTGGACAAAAACGGCAACTGGCTGTGTGCACGTTACTGTTCACGGCTTCGCCGCTCACAGCAACATGATGCACACAAAATGAGCAAAGTGCGCTCATTTTGGCGCCTGCAGTCTCGGGATTTTCGTGCAAAGTGCGCACGAAAACGCCTCGCGGAGGCACCCGTGAACAGTAACGTGTGCACGTTACGATTCACCCGGTGCCTCCGTGAGGGCTTTTGTGCGCATTATGCACGGAAATCCCGCGTGCGCCTTTCACCAGGCCATTTGTTACATAATTTCCGGCATTGATTACATTTCTATGGAAAAGGGGAAGCTTTTCCTATATGATAGGATACAGTAGAGAAGGAGCATCGACAATGAAGATAGCAATTTGTGACGATGAAATAGAGATCTGCCGGCAGATAAAGGAGTTTATAGAGCGCCTGGAGGCGGGCTGCCCCATTGCGCTGTACGCGTCGGGGGAGGAGCTGCTGGCAGCGGCTGATTCCTTTGACATCATTTTCCTGGATATACAGATGGGCGGGATGGACGGCATTGCTGCGGCCAGGGAGATAAGGCGGCGGAATGCGGACGTGGTGCTGATCTTTATCACGGGGATAAGGGAGGCGGTATTCGAAGCCTTTGACGTATCTGCGTTTCATTATTTGTTAAAGCCCGTTAATGAGGAGAAATTCGGGGAAGTGTTCCGGAGGGCGGAGGCAGCGGTCCGCCGCAGAAGGGGGCAGGCGCCGCTGGTGGTCCGGACAGGGGGGAGGAGCCTTGCCCTGGATCGGAGGGATATCCTCTATCTGGAGAGTCGGGGCCCGCAGGAGGATTCCCGGGCTGAAGGTGGATGTGGATGAGCTGGTCTTTCCGGAGGTGCTGACGATTCTGGATTACGACATCGGCGTGATACTTGGAAACGCCCTGGACAATGCTGTGGAGGCCTGCGGCAGGCTTAGGGAGGAAGAGCCGGAGGCAGACTGCTTTATTCGTCTGTGCTCCTTTCTGGAGGGGGAGATGTTCCTGTTGGAGATCAGGAATCGTTTTGACGGAAAAGTGATAACCAGGGAAGGGCGGGAATTTCCCGAAACCAGGAAGGGCGATGGGGAATCCCATGGGATCGGGCTTGCCAATATCAAAAGAACCTGTGAAAAATACCATGGGGCGGTGGAATGGACGGCTCGGGAGGGCGTGTTTACCCTGTCTGTGATGCTTCGTAATGCAGCCGGATAGAAACCGGCATGGTTATATTTGCTGGAAAATAAAAGATGTAGTTTGTTCAGGCAAAAGCCCGGAACCTTTTTCTTTCCTGTGCGCGGGCGTGGATTATATGGGGGCGGATTATACACTGATGCCGGGGCAGCAGTATGGAGCCTGTCTGGCGGAAAGCCTGATGGCGGTGAACCAGGCTTCCGGCCACAGGGAAGAGGCGCTTTTGTTTCTGAAATATGCCCTGTCTGCAGAAGGGCAGCAGGCGGCGGGGTTAAACGGCATACCGGTGAACAGGGAGGCTTACCTTGCGGGATGGGAGGATCCCAGGGGAACCTCCAGTGTATCCTTTGGGGGTGACGGAAATGCAAATCTCATCTATTCCGGCACTTTAATCAACAATGGGGGAGACATGGTTTTCCTTGAAGTTTACTGGCCGGGGGAAGAGGAGTTCAGGAAGCTGGACGGATTGCTTTCCAGGATAACGGAGGTGGGATATTGTGACAACAGGGTATATCATGCTGTGCTGGAAGCCGGGCAGAGCTTCCTTGCGGGGAAGTGCACCCTGGAGGAGGCGTTGGGGAAGATTGACACAGGAGTGAAGCTGTATCTGGAAGAATGAGGAAGTTCGTGGCAGACAGCAGGCATGGGAACAGGATAGACTGCAAAATATACTCACGGGCACGAGTGAGTACTGTAAGGCGGCATCCTGGCAAATGAATGCACTTACGAGTATAACAAAAGGATTGGGGATTGGGAGGAATCGGTATGAGGAGATGGTTGTTGGCAGTAACTGTAGTTTTGCTTTGCTGTGGCTGCGCATGCTGCGCATGCTTCGCAGGGAAAGCGGATGAGAAGGAGGTCGTGGGCAGATATGCGGAAGAGCAGGTCAAACTGCCGGAAACCGGGAATGCTTATACGGGGCTGGTTCAGTCAGAGGAGCGGATACGGCTTGTGGATGCCGGGGGGAAGGACCTGCTTTCCACGGACGGCGGGCAGTGCTTTGAGAAAGATGGGGATGTTCCGCCGTCTTATGTAAAATGGCAGGAATCTGTCTATCGGACCGCAGTCTCCCCGGAGGGGGACAGGCTGTTTCGGGATGAGGACAGCGGCGTCTGTTTTATGCTTACCGCGGATGGCCGGGAAACAGAGATATCCGGCCTGGATGTGAACGCTTATCCTGAATTTTATTATGGCGGGGGTTGTTTCTACATTTCCGTGGAAGGCCGGGAAATTTACCGTCTGGAACCTTCCGGAGGAGAACTGGAATTTCTGCTGGAAAGCGAATACCTCATTGGCAGTCTGACGGCAGGGGAGAAGTATCTCTACCTGGCACATGCGGACGGAGTATTGGTTTATGATCTGGAGAAAGGCGGGATAGCGCAGCGGCAGGACGAGGCGCTGTCCCTGTTTGTGGCGGAGAATACAGGGGGCAGGCCGCCCGGCCGCTCGGTGCTGTGTATGTATGCCTGCGGGGATGGGATTTATCTTCTGCTGAAAAGCGGACTGTACTGGCATGAGCTGTATGGCGAAGGGATGGAGCTGGTAATTGACGGGGATACCTGCGGCATAGGCGACCTGAACAGGGAGGCGGCAGGGCTGGCCGTCCTGGAGGGCGGGGATGCGCAGACAAAGCCGGTATTTCTGGTCAGCTGTTCCGATGGGAGCCTGATGCGGTATGTTTATGATCCGGAGCTTCCTGCAAGACCTGAAGTTTCCCTGCGGATATACAGCATTTATGAGGATGGGAATGTCCGGCAGGCAGTGAGCTCATTCCGCAGCCGCTGTCCGGATGTCAGTGTCCTGTATGAGGTGGGTGTGAAGACAGGCTACGGCGTCACGCAGCAGGATGCCCTGAAGAATCTTGCGACGGAGATTGCGGCAGGAAACGGACCGGATATTCTGGTGATGGATGATCTGCCCTTTGAATCTTATCTGGAGAAAGGGGTGCTTCTGGACTTGTCCTCTGTATTGGAGGCGGAGGAATATTTTGACAATATTGTCCAGGCATTCAGGTCAGGCGGCGGACTGTATGCAGTTCCCATGAGTTTCTTTGTCCCTGTTTTGTGTGGGGAGCGGGAGAAACTGAAGGGAGTGGAGGGGCTGGCGGATCTGGCGAAGCTGTTGGAAGCAGAGCGGGAGGGAGGAACATCCGGTTCCCTCATCAGCTTCTGGGACGCGGAAAGCGCCCTGCGCCTGTTAAGCCAGTCTTCCCAGGGGGCGTGGATGAAAAACGGAAACCTGGATCGCGGGGCGATTGCGGATTTTCTCGAACAGGCAAAACGTATATACGATGAACAGATGAAGGAACCGGCGGTGCAATGGGACCTAAGGCTGAGCAACTGGACAGGGGAGTGCCCGTTGGAGAAGCGCTTTGGCGTACGTGGGGTTGAGAATGCCGCCAACCACGCAATAGCCCCTTTTTCGGGACAGCCTTTTGTGGCGGGATATATGAGCGGCTCCGGAAAAGACTGTGCGGTATTCCTTGCTGAACTGGAGTATATAGGGGAGGATTATGGCTTCTGTCCCATGCCGGGGCAATGCCAGGGGGCATGTCTGGCAGTTTCTGTCCTTGCAGTGAATGGCGCTTCCCGGAATATGGATCATGCAAAGCGTTTTCTGGAATTCGCCGTGTCGGAAGAATTCCAGGGGGAAATATCTTTGAATGGTACTCCTGTAAACAAAGCGGCTTATCTTGGATGGCAGGCAGATCCCAGGGAGGAACAGTATGCCGGCATGGAACTGCCATGGAGCATCACAAATGCTGTTGATTATGACGGAACGATGGTTTTTATAGATATACCTGAATCCGTGAGCTTGATCTCAAATTAAAACCGGATGAAATTATCCGGT
>CANDMH010000250.1 GCA_947385785.1 uncultured Lachnospiraceae bacterium | reverse complement strand
CGCCTCCAAAGCCGCGTCTGTGGAGAAAGCATTCTGGGGAGAAGATGATGCGGCAGCCGCGGAAGGAATTCAGTCCGGGGAGGAATACGGTTTCTTTACGCCTGTGATGAAGGAAAAGGATTTTTACGCAAAGTGCGCGGAACTGGGAGATGTGGTTTTGGGTAAGATGCGCCTGATGTAGGGAGCGGGCAGTTTCCGGGAAGAGCTGTGAATGAAAAGAATAAGTCCTGTGAGGAGTGATGAGAATGTCTAAGGTAGTGAAATTCGGGGGAAGCTCGCTGGCGAGTGCGGAGCAGTTTAAGAAGGTGGCCGATATCATCCACAGCGATGAGGAGAGAAGATATGTGGTGCCTTCCGCCCCCGGCAAGCGTTTTAAGGAAGATACAAAGGTAACGGATATGCTCTATGCCTGTTACGATATGGCGGAGGCAGGGAAGGATTTTGAGAAGGCTATTGCCGCTATCGAAGCCAGGTACGAGGAAATCATTGAAGGACTGGGCCTGGATTTAAACCTGGACGGGGAGTTTGAAATTATCAGGAAGAATTTTGACGGGAAGGCGGGCAGCAATTATGCGGCCTCCAGAGGCGAGTATTTGAACGGGATTATTCTTGCGAATTATCTTGGATATGAGTTCATTGACGCGGCCGAAGTGGTTTGCTTTGACGCGGAAGGGGAATTCGACCAGGAGCGTACCAACAGACTGCTTTCAGGTCGGCTTGCCCAGTGCGAACATGCGGTTATCCCAGGCTTTTACGGGGCAATGCCCGATGGAAGCGTGAAGACATTCTCAAGGGGCGGCTCCGATATTACCGGATCCATTGTGGCGAAAGCGGCCCAGGCGGATGTATACGAGAACTGGACGGATGTATCAGGTTTTCTGGTGGCTGATCCGGGGATTATAAAGAATCCCAGGAGGATTGACGTGATTACGTATAGAGAGCTGCGGGAGCTTTCTTACATGGGAGCAGGGGTCCTGCATGAGGATTCGATTTTCCCCGTGCGCCAGGAGAATATCCCCATTAACATACGAAACACCAATGCTCCCGAGGACAATGGTACCTGGATTGTGGGCAGTACCTGCCAGAAATCCAAATATGTCATCACCGGAATCGCAGGGAAAAAGGGATTCTGCTGTGTCAACATCGAGAAGGCGAAGATGAACAGTGAGATCGGATTCGGAAGGAAGGTTCTGGAGGCTTTTGAGGAGAACGGGATTTCCTTCGAGCACATTCCGTCCGGTATCGACACGCTGACCGTATTTGTGCATCAGGATGAATTTATGCATAAGGAGCAGAAGGTTGCGGCGTGCCTTTACAGAGTGGCGAAGCCGGATTCCATTGAGATTGAGGCGGATCTGGCATTGATTGCGGTAGTGGGAAGGGGAATGAAATCCACGAGAGGAACGGCGGGAAGGATTTTTTCCGCGCTGGCCCATGTGAATGTGAATGTGAAAATGATTGACCAGGGTTCTTCCGAGCTGAACATCATCATCGGCGTGGCAAATGATGACTTTGAGACTGCGATTAAGGCGATTTATGACATATTTGTTCTGACGAACCTTTAAAATTTGTATGATTTGTAGAAATATCTGGAAATGCGTCATTCTGTGTTGACAGAGAGAAAATTGGGCAATATAATAGAGTCATCATCCTTCATTGATGTACAAAAGAAACAGAATGCAAATGCTTGATATTCAGCTGCAAAAGAGAAGATATACTTCAGGATGAAGTGAAGGAAAAACCAGGAAATGGATGTAAGTCCATTTCCTGTTATTTTGTGGAAAACCGACAATTCCTGTAAATCGAGAGAGGATACATATGGACAGCAGGAACGAACAGCAGCAGAGGAAGAGGGAAGACAGAAAGAAGAGGCGGATCCGAAATCAGATCATTGTCTATATTGTGATGATAATTCTGATTCTGGCCCTGGCGGCTGGTATCGTATTCGGAGTAAGCTTTCTGCTGAAGGGAAGAAAAGACGCGCGTCAGGAAGGGCAGCAGGAGGCAAAGCAGAGTCAGCAGCAGGAGAGCCGGCCGGACGAACAGCAGGAGAAGCAGGAAATGATAGACGATCTGCTGGCTGATGAAGAAGAAATTGTAGTCACGCCGGAACCGACCCCCGAGGTGGTGGAGCCTACGCCGGAGGAGCGGCTGGATGAAATTGTCAATGCGGGAATTGAAGCGATGTCTCTGGAGGATAAGGTGGCAGGACTCTTTTTTGTCACGCCGGAAGATATTACCGGGGTTTCCACCGCGGTGCAGGCGGGAGAGGGTACCAGGGATGCGCTGGCGCAGTATCCGGTAGGCGGACTGGTCTATTTTGCGAAAAACATTCAGTCGGAACAGCAGCTGAAGGAGATGCTGGAAAATACGAAGCAGTATGCGAATTATCCTGTCTTCCTGGGGGTGGACGAGGAGGGCGGCACTGTGGCAAGGACAGCCAGGGCGGGCATAGGACCCGAAGTGGATGCTGCCGGAGACATCGGGGCCACAGGAGATACGCAGAATGCTTACAATGCAGGCGCAGCCATTGGAAGCGCACTGGCAGGCATTGGGTTTGATGTGGATTTTGCGCCGGTGGCGGATCTGGCCAATGTGGAAGGCAGTATCATGGAGGGGCGTGCCTATGGCTCTGACGCAGGAATGGCGGCGGGATTTGTGGCAGCCATGGTGAAGGGACTGGAAGAGCAGAATGTGACGGCATGCCTGAAGCATTTTCCGGGAATCGGCAGCTCCGCGCAGGATCCTCATGACGGGATAGCCTCTTCCGACAGAACGGAAGAGCAGTTCAGGGCGGAGGAACTGACCGTATTTCAGGCAGGGATAGATGCGGGGGCCCGGATGGTCATGGTTGGACATATGGCTGCCCCGGCTTTAACCGGAGACAATGAGCCCTGTATTTTTTCCAGGCATCTGTTGACTGATATTCTGAGGGAGGAGATGGGTTATGACGGCGTCATCATTACGGATGCGCTGAGCATGTCTGCCATTTCCGAATATTACGGTGCGGATGAGGCGGCTATCATGGCCGTTCTGGCAGGCTGCGATATGCTGCTGATGCCGGAAGATTTTGAAAAGGCTTACAGCGGAATCCTTCAGGCCGTTGCGGACGGGAATATTTCGGAAGAACGGATAGACGATTCATTGAGACGTATTTACAGAATTAAGTATGCGGATATGATTGAGCAGTAAGTATGGGAAATGTCTTTTGTGAAGAAAGATCTGCCGGGCAGGGAAAAGCGGAATAAAGAGCGGGGGAGCCGGGCCTCCCGCTTTTCTTTTTGCTTTTTTGTGCTTCTGCTGCCATAACTTCCACTTTTTGAAATTAGGGGTGGTACAAAAAGGCAAATTAGAGTAGAATAGAGAATGGATATGGGGCAGCCAGGAAGGCAGATGCCAGTTAAGGGGGCAGGAAGGGATATTTATGAGATTACTTGATTTGCTGGAGGACATCAGTTATAAGTGCATACAGGGGACTGTCGATGCAGAGGTATCCGCGGTTATTTACGATTCCAGAAAAGAGGCAGTGCCGGGATGCCTTTTTGTATGCATTGAAGGAGCGAAGTCTGACGGCCATGCGTATGCGGCGGAGATGGCGGAGAAAGGCGCCGGCGTGCTGGTGGTATCCAGGCCGGTGGAAGCGGTGAAGGGGAAAGCGGTAACGGTGATTCAGGTGGAGGATACCAGATATGCGCTGGCATTTATCTCGGCGGCATGGTTCGGGCATCCGGCCGGGAAGCTTTGTGTGATCGGCATCACCGGTACAAAAGGCAAGACCACTACCACTTACCTTGTTAAGTCGATTCTGGAAAATGCCGGGATGAAGGCGGGGCTGATCGGAACCATCGAGACTGTCATAGGAGATGAGCATATTCATGCGGAAAATACTACACCAGAGTCTTACCTTCTGCAGGAGGACTTTGCCAGGATGGCGGAGGCCGGGCTGGATGCAGTGGTAATGGAGGTATCGTCCCAGGCCCTGAAGCTTCACCGGACACAGGGCTTTGTGTTTGACTACGGTATCTTTACCAATCTGGAGCCGGATCATATCGGAGAGAATGAACATGCCGATTTTGAAGAGTATATGGCATGTAAAGGGCTTTTATTCCGGCAGTGCCGCGTGGGTATTGTGAACGGCGACGATGC
>CANDMH010000249.1 GCA_947385785.1 uncultured Lachnospiraceae bacterium | reverse complement strand
CTTCCTCCGGCTCGTACAGCCTGCACAATAGCTTGATAAAACTGGTTTTTCCCGCCCCGTTGTCCCCGATGACCGCAACCCTTGTAAACGGCGCAAGCTTCACATTGATATCCTTCAGTGCGTATTTATTCTGGTTGGGATACCGGAAAGAGACATGCTTAAACTCGATCTCCACCCCCTGCCCCGGCCTGGCCTCCACGGGCGCATCCCCTTTGCGGTTATTGCCTTCCAGCTCCATGAATTCCAGGTAATTGGAAAAATACCGCCCTCTGTTCAGGACTTCAATGATGCCTCCTATCATCCCGCTGCAGGCATTCTTAAAGGAAGTAATGGCGCCGAAAACCATGGTAAACTCGCCCACCGTCAATGTCTTTTCCACCAGGATCTTAAAGCCCAGCACAAGGTAGGCCATGCCCTCCTGCAGGGCGGACAAAAGAATCCCTATGTACCTCACGATCCCCTCCGAATCCGTGATACGGTCCAGCAGGCCGTAATAACGGTCCGACAGCTTTCGGTACTTTTGAAAAATAAACTCCTGCAGTTGGTTGACCCTGATTTCCTTTGCATACTCGATATTGGCGGAAAACTGCATAAACCATTCCATCTTCCGGTCAATGGGCCAGAGCTCGCTGTCCATCCTGTACCTGTATTTCTTCAGTCTTGAATTGGCATACGCGTTCGCCAGGATCACCAGTGAAATCACCACGAGCAGCACCGGGTCCACTGACCCGATGATGCCCATGACCCCCAGCAGGATCAGCCCGCCGGAGAAAAATGTCCTCACGGACAACACCAGTTCATAAAAATTCAGCGACATTACGCACTTCGTCGCTTTTCCGAACTTATCTTTTGTGTCCGCATCATCCAACAGTTCATAATCAATGACTGACATTTTGTAAAAAAGCCTCTGGATGGCCCCGTATTCCAGGCGCTTGACCTTTTTATCCAGCTCCGTGTCAATAAACTGGTTCACGGTCCGAAGCAGCCAGTCCAGGGCCACCATGAGCGCTATGATCTTTACTGTGGTTCTATAATCTGCATTTCCTGTGAAGGCGTCTATGACCTTCCTGGAAAGCAGGATGTAGGGAAACGGCACCAACGCCGACAGAACAATCGAGCTTCCTATCCAAAGAAATATTCTTTTGTCGTTTAACCGTATAAAACTGATCAGTGAACAAATGTTTTTCCAAAAATTCCTGGGTGTATCCTTCCTTTTCTGCATCTCCATCCTAATCTCCTTTTGCCGGCTTATCTTAGAAATTGTCGGAAAACAACTGCTGCAGCCGAAAATATCTGTACCAACCTACATGTATAACGAGTGAGCGCTTCTGTAATGTAGGGCAGGAAAGCCGCATTTACACTGCGCACCGGTTAAATTTACAGTACAACCCGACTGCAGACCTCCAGCCAGGTACTTTCCCGAAGGCATCACTATAAATCCTGGCGGTCTGCGGTATAAACGCGCTCACAAGTATAAGGATATCGCATGGAGGCTTCTTTTTCTTGACCGAAAGTGCTGTCTCTCACCAGGTCAGGCAGCTTTCGGCCAATCGGAATACAGGTGATACAATCAATCTATTTCGGAATTGTCGGAAAATAACTGATACAATTTGCAGACATTTCCTTATGTCCTACGGCGCAGCCTCCAGCCGCATCCTGCTCAAAACCGCCAACAGCTCATACTTCCTGGGCATGTCCATCCATCTGCTGCATTCTGTAAAGAAGGGGGAGTATGCTGTTTCCAGGCCTTCCCGCCCGATTTCCTCCAACAGGCGCTCCACCTCCTTCTCCCGGCAGATCCATCTGGGGGCAGGGGCCTCCTCCTGCGGCAGATTAAACTTCTGAAACCGCTCCAGAGGATTCACCTGCCCCATCAGCCGCCGCAGCAGAAAGGCAATGGCGTTCAGCTG
This sequence comes from uncultured Lachnospiraceae bacterium, assembly GCA_947385785.1. GTDB lineage: Bacteria > Bacillota > Clostridia > Lachnospirales > Lachnospiraceae > Acetatifactor. Next base: position 2,329 of record CANDMH010000249.1, on the reverse strand, counting down.
CGGAATACTGGCGATATCATGCAGCAAACGGATATCGATCCGCTCCTCCCCCAGGATCAGGAAGCCCAGATCCGACACCTTCAGCACCTCCGTGGCGGAGCCTTCCGGACGGGTATTCAGAAAATTGGCGTCCACCTGGTCTGTATTTGTAAAATCCGCCGGTTCCGGCTGCGTCCGGGGCTGCTGTGCCTCCTTCCCGTTCCTTTCAGCCGGCTCCGGCTGCTCTTCCTTCCCATCGCTCCCGCTGCCTCCCCAGGCAGTTCCTTACTGTTCCTCCCGGCGGTTTCCTCCAGTACTTCCGTCCTGTTCCTTTCAGCATTTTCTGTCAGGCACAGTCTCTTCTTTTCCCAGTCTGTATATTCCGCCTGAAGTTCACTGCCCTCATATGCATTTTTCTCCTGCCACAGCTTCTCCCCGCCCCGGCCAGCATATTCCGCCTGCAGCGCCTTCGCCATATCCGTCACCTGCTGTATCCGGTAATCCTTCATCATATAAATCCGGTCTGCCGCCTGTAAATATTCGCTGCTGCCGCCGATTACCAGAATGGTGGAAACGCCCTTTCTCACGGACAGCTCCTGCACCCGCTCCACAAAGGGCGTGATAGGCTCCTTTTCAATCAAAGCCTTCATAGCCCGGTCCTGTATCATAAAATTGGTGGCGGATTTGTCTTCGTCGATCATCAGCAGCCGGCTCCCCCACCCCACGGCCTCCATAATATTGGCTGCCTGGGAGGTGGATCCGGAGGCATGCTCCGTGGAAAAATCCTTCGGATCCCCGCCCGGAATCCATTTGATAAAGGGGGAAAGGTTCACATGGCGGATGCTTCTGCCGTCCTCCGCGGATATTTTCATAGCGGAAGCGTCCGTGATCACCAGTTCCCTGCCGTCACCGCCGATATGGTTATAGATACCCGCGCTCAGGGCATCCAACAGGGTACTCTTTCCGGAATACCCTCCTCCCGTTATTACCGTTACGCCTTTCCGGAAAACCATTCCCTTCAGGCCTTCCACTTCCACAGCCTCTCCCTGCGGCGCCGCAAAGGGAACCGCTCCCGGCAGCGGGCTGTCGCCGCCCTTACTCCTGGGCAGGATACTTCCCTCCGCCACAAAGGCGCAGTGCCCCGTCTCCCGCAGCCATGCCCGGATGGCCTCCTGTTTTTCATAAAGGGCAACCGCCTCCTTAAGCCTCTTCTGATCGAACTCCTCCACAAAGCGGTTCACCGCCTCCGGCAGGTCATGGGTCAGCATCTGGACTGCCTTCTTGTGCTTTCCCTCCGGCAGCTGCACCTGGATCATGATGCTGACGCACAGATAGGACGGTATCCCCCTCTGCCCGTCCATGGGCTGGATCATGCAGTTTTTCCCCGGCGAATAAGAGGTAAGCCCTCTGTCCCGCAGGCCATCGATGGGCTCGATGGTATTTTTGCCCAGAATCCGGTAATATTTCTGGGGCACCATCTTCGCTGACACCACGTTTCTGGCCAGGACTTTATTGTTGGGTTCATAAATATAGTAGTAACCATTCTCCCTGGCGGTCCGCTTCCTGTTGCCGTTGCCTTCATTCAGTTCCCTGATATAGGGAATGAACGCCCGGAAAACGGAATCCAGGGCCGCCGTCCCGGTGTCTTCCACAGGGAACTGCTTTGCCGGGATATGGATGGTAACCGTGGGCTTCGACAGCTCCAGGCGGTTGCTTTTCGTCATTTCGTAGCCGATCTCCCCGTCCCAGTATACGGCATGGTTATGCACGATGGGGTCTTTGTCCAGGAAGCTTTCAAGCATTTTGCCTTCGTACATCTCCTCATAAGTTTCACTGGCCGGTTTCATATTCAGGATATAATACTTTAATCTCTTCAAATTTTAATCTCCTTCGATTCTTTGTTTTGTGTTTTTGTCTGTTTTCCATCATTCTGATTTCCATTTCCCTGATATCTTTTTCTGCCATAACACATCACCTTTTCCTTTCCTAACCCGGACAAACTGGAACGAACTGAAATCTTGCCGGAATGCGCAAGACCTCGCCCTAAAGTGCCTGAGGATTCTTTTCCCGGATCCTGGCCGTAATTCTGCACACAAAAAAGACACACCAATATGATGTGCCTTTCATCGACAGTATTCATACAGGTACCTAAAAATGGGCATTTCCATACCCTTTATTCAGTTAACCGAAGCCTCCATTTTCTTATTCTCTGCCATATCAGATTTCCTCCCTTTAACTGAATTTTTTAAGTACTGCTACTATTGTACCATCAACTCTTCAGAAAAGCAAACAAAATTTGGTTGATTGCCAAAGTAAACTCCACTTTGCCATAGTAAAAGCAACCCCTAAG
>CANDMH010000248.1 GCA_947385785.1 uncultured Lachnospiraceae bacterium | reverse complement strand
CACAGTAGAGAACACTCTTTCCCTACACGACGCTCTTCCGATCTTGCTGACAGCTTATTATTCCCTGCTGGAGCTGGCATATTACGACAGCGAATCCAATATTACAGATATTATCGATGAATTACGCCTTACCGTGGAAAAATACAGTCTCTACATGGACGATTTTATCCATGAACTGGGCATGGTTGTATATCGTCAATGCAAAATGAATCACTCACCGGATGAATACGTGAAAATCGGCGGACTTCTGTCCGCGGTACGCAAAGCTGTCCGCACAGAGGAAAAGAAAGTCTGGTTAGAAAATGTGGAAAGGGAATTCTATTTCCAGCAGATAGATAACGATCCCCAATACAGCGGTACCATAAGACGGCTTTACGAAGCCTGCACCTGCCTGAATGATCATCCCGCCCAGATTCGGAAATTTGCCATACTGGACTGCCGCCTGTGTATGATTGAGGAACGGGAAGATATCTTAAGACAGGAAGAGCCTCTGCGGGAGAACTTCCCGGCATTCTGGGAACAGATCCGGACCTATGTGGATGAGCTGAAGAATGAAGAACAGCTCCCTCTTCTAAAGGAGCAGCTGTTGAAAACATATCGCCGGATAGAGCCTGATATCAACGGCGGATACTATTATGAGAAATATCCCAATGAACGTATCAAATCCAGGGGCATAGTCATCAGCGACGGCCTGTCCGAGCAGCCCTATGTACGCGCGGGAAAGAAGATAGGACGCAATGACCCCTGCCCCTGCGGATCGGGTAAAAAATATAAAAACTGCTGCCTGAATAAAAAATCCTGATTTTCATGTAATAACGTCAAAAAGCTACCGGTAAACGGTAGCTTTTTTCAGGCACAACTCTATATAACACTTTACCAGATTATAAAAGAAAAGTCTAGTATTATTTTCATTTTCCTGTATACTTTTTATTATCACGTGTTACTGTTCACAGCAACATTATCACCTTTACAGGAAGGAGATCCCAATGAATCAAGACGAACAAAGCAATGTGCACGGCACGTCCCGCCGGGAGGAAGAAGCATTTCTGGAAGAGACCCTGGCCGTCATCCGGGGCAATCTGGAAGTTTACGGCGAGCAGGTCGGAAGGATGCGGGAAGAAATCGACGACATGCTGGATCATTTCCACGACGACAACCCGGAGCTGATCAATCTGCTGGAGAACAGCATGACGCTGTACGAACAGATGAAGCGGGCGCTGGAACGGAATGAGAAAGCACAGAACAAGCCTTATTTCGGCAGGATTGACTTTTATGACGAAATGCTGGAAAAGGACGAAAGTATCTACATCGGCAAAGGCGGCATATCCAGAGATACCACGCATCAGGCGGTGGTGGACTGGCGTGCCCCGGTGGCAAATGCCTATTATGAAAACGGCCTGGGAAAATGCAGCTACGTCGCCCCCGGGGATAAGCGGATTCCCATTGACCTGAAGCTGAAGCGGACTTACGAGATTGAAAACGGGAAGCTGCTGGATTATTACGACAGCGAGGTAGTCGCAAATGACGAGCTGCTGACCAAATATCTGGCCAAAAACAAGCAGGCTGTGCTGGGTGAAATCATTGCCACCATCCAGAAAGAGCAGAACGACATTATCCGCAAATCGCCCTATCACAATATCATCGTCCAGGGAGTGGCCGGCTCCGGAAAAACCACCGTGGCCATGCATCGGATTTCCTTTATCCTGTACAATTATCAGGAACGTTTCAAACCGGATGATTTTTATATCGTGGGAAGCAACCGCATCCTGCTGAATTATATTACGGGAGTGCTGCCGGACCTGGATGTGTACGGAATCCGCCAGATGACCATGGAACAGCTTTTCGTCAGACTCCTGTACGAGGACTGGGACGAGAAGAAATACAGCATCAAAAAGAGCGGCCAGACCGACAACCTGGGCAGCGTCAAGGGAACCTCGCGCTGGTTTGAGGATCTGAAGGAATACTGTGACAGGCTGGAATGGAACAGCATCCTGCGGGAATCCATTTACCTGAACCCCAAACAGTTCGTCGAGGGCTTAAGAGACGGGAAAAACGGTGTCTACGACACTACTATAGGAAAGAAGGTCAATCCCTTTGACCTGGTTCTCCTGGTGGACGGGGAAGCGGTAGAGCGGTATATTCTCCAGAACCCGAAGGTCTCCATGCAGAGCAAGATCAATATGCTCAATGACCGCCTGATCATCAAAATCAAGGAAGAGTTCCTGGGAAAAGGCGTCAAATACACTGAAGCAGAACGGAAAGCCATTCTGAAGGCTTACAGGGGCAGATACGGCGACAAGGTATGGAAAGGCTCCATCTATGCGCTTTATGAGGATTTTTTGAACAGACAGACCGAGAAGGGGATAGTAGTGGGACAAGGGCTTCCCACAGGCCAAAAGCTTCCCATGGGACAAAAACTTCCCGCGGAACAAAATTCCATGGGCCAAAAAATTCCCACGGGCCAAAAAATTCACACAGGACAAAAGCTTCCCGGAAAGGAAAATACTTCCCTTGGGAAAAAAGGGGCGGGCACCCCGAAGCAGGAATTCGACGTCTACGACCTGGCTGCCCTGGCTTATATTTACAAAAGAATCAAGGAAACCGAGGTAATCAGCGAAGCCCATCACATTGTTATTGACGAGGCCCAGGATTACGGAATGATGGCATATTCCGTGCTGCATTTCTGCATTGAAGCCTGCACCTATACCATCATGGGGGATGTATCCCAGAATATTCATTTCGGCTTTGGGCTGAATGACTGGGAGGAACTGCGGGCCCTCCTTTTGCCGGATAAAATGGACAGCTTCGGCATTTTAAAGAAAAGCTACCGTAATACAGTAGAAATTTCGGAGTTTGCCACGAAAATTCTTCATCACGGACGATTTTCCAGCTATCCGGTGGAACCCATCATCCGCCATGGCAATCCTGTCAGGGTGGAGCAATGTCCTTCGGTGGAAGAAGATCAAGACAGTCTATCCGAAAAAGAAAAATTATCCGTGGAAACGGGACAACCAGGCAGGAATACGATCATCAGGAAAGCGGCCCAAATCTGCAGTGAATGGCAGGAGAGCGGTTATGATACCATTGCTGTGGTCTGCCGGAACCAGCGCAGCGCGGACCTGGCCGCTGAAGCACTGGGGCAGTATATAGAAGTAATGGAAAATGACCTGGAAACGGCTGTCTTCGGAAACGGTATCATGGTACTCCCCGTGGAATATACCAAGGGACTGGAATTTGATACCGTGCTGATTCTGGATCCCACAAGAGAAGAGTACCCGGTGGACGACGGGCATGCCAAGCTGCTCTATGTAGCTGCCACCCGCGCGCTCCATGAACTCTGTGTTCTCCACACCGGCAACCTTACCGGACTGATTGCAGACCCCATACCGGAGAAGCGGGATAACGCTATGGAGACAGAAGAGGGGATGAGTATTGCTTCTTCCGGGCGTTCTCCCGACAAAACATCCGGCACCGTCGGAAAAACGCCCCATGCGACAAAGGCGCCTGATACAGGCAGAAAAACGCCCTGTGAAACAAAGGGGGCTGATGCTGACGGAAAAATGTCCCGTGAGATAAAGACGTCTGGTGTTGACGGAAAGAGAGCGGCTTTAACGAATGTTTCCGGCACCACAGCGGGCGAAAAAAGACCACCCGAAGCATCATTAAAGGAAAACGCTAGGAGAACAGATTCATCAGGGAGAAGCTCCTGCGGAGAGAATAGCAAAAGAATCATAATTTCCACAAATCAATCCGGTCAATCATCAGGTGGACCGGGTCAAGAATATGACCGCCCGGGTCAAAAACAGAGGTTGCCAGAACGAAATATAGACTCTGCCAGTCAAACAGATGTTCTTGCAGCGAATACGAATGACCAGCTCAGTCAACGTGGTTTCGGCGGCCGAAAAAGACTCTCCTCAGACAGCCTGCCTGCCCCGGGAACGCGGCCAGCCGTCCAGCGGCCCCGCGCCGTCCTGGCATCCGCTTCCGGATCGCAGAAAGAGCCAAAAGTATCATCCTTGACAAATTTGTACAGCGCAAAAACGGCGGCCTCCCCTTCTGCCAGGGCAAATACAGAATCGCCGCACCCCACGCCCCAGACAAAACTGCCCGGTTCCGGCGGACTGCCCGCATTCGGCGATATCCCGCCCACCGAAAAGCTGCGCCCCATGGGACATTCCAAAATAGACCTTTCCGCCCGATGGGTCACAAAGCATCCAGATCGGAAGAGCGTCGTGTAGGGAAAGAGTGTTCTCTACTGTGT
>CANDMH010000247.1 GCA_947385785.1 uncultured Lachnospiraceae bacterium | reverse complement strand
TTCTGCCCTTTGATTTTAGTAGGTTTTGAGTGTCCATAATATGGATTTCAGGATACAGGCGGCAGGATACGGAAGCTGGGCAGGGTGGATCATGGGAATGCCTTCCTTGACAACTTTGCGCTGGAGCGGGAGCGGGGGATTACGATTTTTTCCAAACAGGCGCAGATTTCCTGGGAGGGGCTGGATATCACGCTGCTGGATACACCCGGACATGTGGATTTCAGCGCGGAGATGGAGCGGACGCTGCAGGTGCTGGATTATGCCATTCTGGTAATCAGCGGGTCGGACGGGGTGCAGGGGCATGTACAGACACTGTGGCGGCTGCTGGAGCAGTATGGGATTCCGGCATTCCTTTTTGTCAACAAGATGGATCAGCCGGATACGGATAAGGAGAAGCTGCTGCGGGAACTGCAGGCGAAGCTGGACGGCGGATGCCAGGAGTTCGGGCCGGAGGCGGAGCGCAGGGGGACGGAATTTCTGGAATCGATTGCCATGTGCGGCGAGGAACTGATGGAAGCGTATCTGGAAACGGACTGCCTGGAAGACGGTGTCATTGCGCAGGCTGTGGCAAAGAGGCATGTATTCCCCTGTTTCTTCGGTTCCGCCCTGCATCTGGAGGGTGTGGAGGAATTGCTGAAGGGAATCCGCAGGTTTTCCCTGTGCCCGTCCTGGCCGGACGATTTCGGGGCACGTGTCTTCAAGATATCCAGGGACGCCTCCGGCAACCGTCTTACCCATTTGAAGGTCACGGGAGGCATTCTGCGGGTAAAGATGCCTGTGAGCAATGCCTGCAGCGCCGCATCCGAGGGGGAAATCTGGGAGGAAAAGGCCGACCAGCTGCGGATTTATGCGGGAGCCCAGTACAGTGCGGCGGATGAAGTGGAGGCGGGCGGTATCTGTGCCGTGACGGGGCTTGCCAGGACGTTTGCAGGGCAGGGGCTGGGAAGAGAGAGCCGGAACGCCTTTCCCGTTCTGGTGCCTGTGCTGACCTACGGGCTGCTGCTGCCGGAGGGCAGTGATGCCGTCAAAGTGCTGGGGCAGCTGCGCAAACTGGAGGAGGAAGAGCCGCAGCTCCATGTGGTATGGCAGGAGGCAGGGGGAATCGGCTCCGGCGGGCCGGCGGGAGCGGAGCCGCTTTCCGATTCCGGCGCACGGACGATGACCGGGAAAAAGAATTCCGGCGGACTGGCGGGGAGTGCGGCACTTGGAAAAAAAGGCGCGGGAGCGGCAGGAAATCCGGCAGCCTTGCAGGGCAGAAAAAGGGCAGTTCCCCAGATTCATGTACAGGTCATGGGAGAGGTACAGATTGAGATCCTGAAAAGGCTGATTTCGGAACGTTTTGGGCTGGAAGTGGAGTTTACGGACGGGCAGATTGTATACAAGGAGACCATTGCAAATGCCGTCACAGGCATCGGGCATTTCGAGCCGCTGCGGCATTATGCGGAGGTGCATTTGCTGCTGGAGCCGGGAGAGCCGGGCAGCGGACTGCAGTTTGCCAGTGCCTGCAGCGAGGACATTCTGGACAGAAACTGGCAGAGGCTGGTACTGACGCATCTGGAGGAGCGTTCTCACCCGGGGGTGCTGACGGGGTCGGCCATCACGGACATGAAGATTACTCTGCTCACCGGGCGCTCTCATCTGAAGCATACGGAGGGCGGCGATTTCAGGCAGGCTACTTACCGGGCGCTGAGGCAGGGGCTGATGCAGGCGGAGAGCGTGCTCCTGGAGCCTGTATTTTCCTTTATTCTGGAGGTGCCTACAGGGCAGATGGGCAAGGCAATATCCGATATTCAGCGGATGAACGGACGGTTTGACACACCTGCGACAGAAGGAGAATTTACCACGATTACCGGATCGGCGCCGGCGGCGACCATGAGAGGGTATCAGAGGGAAGTGAATGCCTATACCCGGGGACTGGGGCGGCTGAGCTGCTCTTTAAAGGGGTATGAGCCCTGCCACAATACAGAGGAAGTTCTGGAACTGGCCGGCTATGACCCGGAGGCAGACCTGGAGAATCCGTCTTCGTCGGTTTTCTGCGCTCACGGGGCGGGCTTTGTGGTGCCATGGGATCAGGTGCCGGCGTATGCCCATCTGGAAAACGGGTGGAGCCCGGAAATGGCGGCCGGAGCAGGCGCGTATGAACCGGGAGCCGGGGACAGGGCGGAATATGGAGCCACAGGATCTGAAGGCAGTGCAGGATATCGGACCGGGGAGGCCGGAAACGGAACAGGATATGGAGCCGTCGGGTCCACAGGCGTTGCAGGATATCGGACCGGGGAGGCTGGAAACGGAACAGGATATGGAGCCGTCGGGTCCACAGGCAGTGCAGGATACCGGACCGGGGAGGCCGGAAACGGAACAGGGTATGGGGAAGGCGTGGGCAGGCATCCCGGCATACGGGCAGGGAGTCTCCCGGGCAGGAAGAAAAGGACAGACGAGGCAAAAAGCGCTTCGGATTATATCACCCAGGAAGAAATCGAAGAGATATTCCTGCGCACTTACGGCAAGGCGAAACGGGATTATGAACCATACCGTTATCATCAGCGGAATACAGGAAGCGCGGAAGGTCAGGAAGATTATGCCGAATCCGAAAATGCCCTGAGCGCGTCGGCGGCTTCGCCTGCGAAGGCGGCCGCTCCGCCAAAGGATAAGTATCTTCTGGTAGACGGCTATAATATTATTTTCGCATGGGAAGATCTTCGTGAACTGGCGGAGGTGAATATCGACAGCGCCAGGGATAAGCTTATGGATATCTGCAGTAATTATCAGGGGTATGAGGGATGCACCCTGATCCTGGTCTTCGATGCCTACAAGGTGAAGGGAAATCCCGGTTCTGTGCAGAAGTATCACAATATCCATGTGGTATACACCAGAGAGGCGGAAACCGCAGACCAGTATATCGAGAAGACGGTACACGGAATCGGAAAAAAGCATCATGTCACGGTTGCAACCTCCGACAGGCTGGAGCAGATGATTATCTGGGGAGAAGGGGCCGTCCGGCTTTCCGCCGGGGGATTTCGGGAAGCGGTGGAGAGGGCTGCTGTCCATATGCGGGAACAATATAACGGAAAAAACAGGCCGACGCCAAACAGACCCTTTGAAGCGCTTCTCAAGGAGGATATGGGTTCCTAATCCGCTTTTTTACGGTGCGCAGAGGCTTTTCGGGAAGGCTGCCTGCCGTTTTGCCTGGGGACTGCGCCGGGATTGGCCTCCTTCAGGTACCTGGCATATTTTACCACTGCGTCCCTGGAACCGGTATCCAGCTCCAGAAGTATATTTACGATATGGTACATTGTGCAGTCGGGCGTGACGTATTCCCGGAAGGTTTCCGGCGGGCAGCGGTAGCCGGTGCGCCCTAACAGAAAGTCTGTGGATACATTGAAAAGGTCTGCAATTTTGCACAGCATATCCAGAGCGGGCCAGTATAAGCCGTGTTCATAGTTGGATAAGTTGCCCGGAGATATGCTCAGCATAGTTGACAGCTGATTCTGCTTTAAACCTTTTTCTGTGCGGAGCTGTGTGATAATCGTGCCGATCTGGGCGGCTGTGGTGGTAGTGTTCATTTTCTTTTCCTCATTTGTAGAAAGCCTGTGGTGTGGAGTCTGTCTATATGAATTTATATATCCTATATTATAGAGGTAAAAAATTAGAAATACTAAAGTGACGGCACGGAATTTTGAAAAATTCAGCCGATTGCAATTCCAACTGTTTTGTGATAAAATCATGATTACTCTGAGGATTTGCCTGGGAGTAAGGAAGTGGTCTGTGGCCATTCCTAAGGAAGTGTCGCAGGCACTTCCTACTAAAAAACAGCACAAAGGTGCGGATGGGAGCCATATGTTACATTTGATTGTATCCGGAGAACGGACGTCCCTGCTTGCTCTGGGGGGGATTTTGTTTGCGTTTGTGGCCACTGTATTGGCGACGGCGAAGCTGGGAGAGTATCTTCCCAGGGACGAAGGCCGGGAATTTGCCCATGACGGCAAACTTTCCGCGGGGAAGCCGAGAGGGGCAGGCATTATATTCGTGCTGGCATTTGTGGCTGCCGCGCTTCTTTTTGCCCCTTTGAATGTGGAAACGGTTATTTATCTGCTGCTGGTGGTGGTCTGTATGATCACGGGATATCTGGATGACGCGGCAAAGACCCCATGGGGGGAATTCCGGAAAGGATTCCTGGATCTGTGCGTGGCGGTGCTGACGGCCATGAACTTTCTGAAGTTTAATTCCAGCAGGATAGAGCTGGCTTTTTTCAATGTGTGGATCGATATTCCCAGATGGGTGTTTATC
>CANDMH010000246.1 GCA_947385785.1 uncultured Lachnospiraceae bacterium | reverse complement strand
ACAGGAAGCGCAGCAGGGAGAGGAGGCACAGCCTGGACAGGAAGCGCAGCAGGGAGAGGAGGCACAGCCTGGACAGGAAGCGCAGCAGGGACAGCAAGCACAGCAGGGGCAGGAAGCACAGCAGGAGCAGCCCGGGCAGCAAAACCCGCAGGCGGAGGTTCTGGTTCTGGCGGCATTTGACCAAAGCCCCTTTCTGCGGAAACAGGTGGAGCTGTATAATGCCTCCCAAAACGACTACAGGATTGAAATAAAACAATATGAAAGATCAGAGAAACCGGAGGAAGACGGCGTGCTCCGCCTGCAGCGGGAAACCGTTTCGGGAAACGGGCCGGACCTGATTGATTTCGGAAACGGGTACAACACCAGTGATATCGTGGGAAAATATACGGAGGATTTGTCTCCCTACATGGGGGAGGAGGGCAGGAAAGCCTGTTTTGAGAATATACTGACAGCCTTTTCCTATCAGGAGGGACTGTATGCCGTCCCCCTGGGTTTTCAGCTGAACAGCTTTGCGGGAAGGACCAGGAACCTGGAAGGCAGGAGCAGCTGGACAGATCGCAGGATCTACCGGATTTTTCTGGATGAGGCAGCGAATTATTTCGGCGGGGCCAAGGGCCTGGAGGAAACGGCGGATGTAATCCAGGCGAGAGTGTCCATGTATGTGGCGGAGAGGGTAGATTAAGGAAAAAGGCTTCGGAGGAGGTGAACTATGCTTTTGAAAGTGATCATGAGACAGACAAAATTTCTATTGAGGCAGAAGGAAGCCGTGATGGTAATGCTGATACTGACATGGCTCGTGATTTATAATTACGTGGGGAATGTTCTGGAGTTTCAGGGGAGGGATGTCTCCCAGATGTACCAGCCCATGAAGCTTCTGTGTCTTAGCTATAACAGGACAAATTACAATGCGGGCACTACCATGCTGTTTACGATGCTTTATCCCATCCTTGCGGCAATGCCGGCAGGTCTTTCCTATGCAAAAGAGCAGCAGACGAAGGAAGAGGTGTTCCTGATTGCCAGAATCGGGAAGGGAAACTATCTGCGGAGCAAACTGTGGGCGGTTTTCTTTACTACCGCGCTGGTGTTCTCGCTTCCGTTTATGGCGGAAATCCTGATGAACTGCATCTCCTTTCCGATGAAAGCGCAAAAGGATCTGTCAAACCTGGGTCTTTATCATCCCGAATATGCACAGATGGTTCATCGTTATCTGGGGGATGGGATCTATATGCTTTCGCCTGTTCTCTATGCGGTGGCGGGAACTTTGTTCTTTGGTATGATATCGGGGCTACTGGGAATGTTCACAGCGGCGTTTTCCTTTGCCATATCCGTAAAATACCGGGTGTTACTGCTGCTGCCTGTATTTTTGCTCTTAAATGGCACTTCCTGGCTGAATATGGTAATCGGACAGGGCGGGGCCAGTACCACCTGGTACGAATATGTGCTGCTGTTTGACGATACGCCGAAAAACGTGTGGTACCTCCTGGGCATGGCGGGATTCCTTGCGGCGCTGACGGCAGCTTTCTGCATGGCGGGGATGAAAAAGGAGAAATGGGAATGATGTGGCGGCAGAAAAAGACAGTTCTATTGCTCGGCAGTGTTTTTGGCATTTATATGGCTTTTGCCTTTGTAAATCCATGGGAGGGAAACATTACGCTGGCGGAGCTGGTGCTGCAGCTCAGCGGTTCCAGGGGAGCGTTTTCGCTGGGGTGTTCCCTGCCGGAGCTGATGCGGTATGTGCTGCGGATGATTCCCTGTTATGTGGTCATTATGATCCTGGGGAACAGCCTGTACAGTCATTTCTGTACAGCCAGTATCTATGTGTTCAGCAGATGCACGAACCGGCTGAAATGGTATGGACAGACTGCGCTTTCTTTACTGGGGGATGTATGCCTGTTTGAGATACTGTTCACGGGAACGGTGATTCTGGTAACGATGGTACGCTACAAAATCATCTTTTCCCCCGGAGGGTTTCTGCTTCTGGGATATCATATTCTGATTTATGTTATGTGGATTTTCACATGGGTTCTGCTTATGAATCTCTGTGCCATGAAAACGGGCAGCGGTACTGCTTTCATGGTGATTATGGGAATTCTGGCGGTGTGCACGGCCAGCCTGAGTCTGGTACATAAGATGGAAGTGGAGGAGGTTTCGAAGGACACCATCGAAAGGTTTCTTTCTTTTAACCCTGTAGCGCATACAATTCTGGGCTGGCACGGAGGCGCTTTTGCACAGGCAGAACTGGCCGGAAACCGGTATTCCATGAATTTATGGGTTTCAGCGGCGGTGCTTTTCCTGTTTTGCCTGGCGGTACTGCTGGCAGGAGGGGCTTTGGTTCAAAGACATGAATTATTAACAGAGGATATAGAATTGGGGGCAGCCTGAGATGAAGCTGATTGCTGATAAAGTCAGTAAAAATATAAAGGGAAAGAAGATCCTGGAGGACATCTGCCTGGAGATGGATTCCGGAAAGGTGTACGGATTCTGGGGAAGGAACGGTTCCGGGAAGACCATGCTGTTTCGGGCGCTTTCCGGGCTGATGAGGATCGATACAGGCAGGATATGCTGGAACGGGCAGGAACTGCACAGGGATTTTTCCGTCCTGCCGAGCCTGGGGATCATGCTGGAGCATGCGGGGCTTTACCCCGGACTGACAGGGATGGAAAACCTGCGGTACCTGGCGGATATAAAGGGAATCGCGGACAGGCGGCAGATAGAAGAAGCGATACGCCGGGTGGGACTTGACCCGTCGGATAAAAGAACCTTCGGAAAATATTCCATGGGAATGAAACAGCGTCTGGTGATTGCGCAGGCGATTATGGAGAAGCCGGATGTGATCATGCTGGACGAGCCGACTAACGGACTGGACGAAAACGGCGTGGAGGAGATCAGACAGTTAATCGGGCAGGAAAAGGAAAGGGGCGCCCTGGTGCTGCTGGCAAGCCATAACAGGGAAGACATGGGGATTCTGGCCGATCGTGTATATAAAGTGGCGGAAGGGCATATCGCCGGGGAGGATGGAAAATGAAACTGAGGTACTGTTTTTATTTTACGCTCCTTGTACTTGCGGGAATTACCTGCTTCGGTATTTCCAAACGAAAGACATACACTGATGTGAGCCGGGACGGAACATACCTGGAGAGCATTTATGTGGCACAGATTCCGGAAGATGTATGTATCTCTGAATGTGAATTTCTGGCAAAGGAGCTGCCGGGCGTATCAGAGATTGTGAGGGCGACTGCGCTGGCGGATGTGGAGCACCTGGCAGGTACCAGCAGGCAGCCTGTCAGGGTGCAGGACGTATACCAGGGAACGGCCCTGGAAGAGGGACAGGAGATATACGTAACGTTTTATCGATGGTCGCTGTCGCTGTTCGATGAACCTTTCTCTGTGGAGAGGTCATTCGTGAATATAATGGAAACAGGGGAGGAGTATCTTCTGTTTCTGGAAGGCCAGGCGGACGCGCTGGGAGGAAAGGTACCGGTATACCGGTTATACGGGGGAGACGGGGAGGGTATTATTGCGCCCATGTTCGCGTATCGGGAACATGAGAATCGGATAGCGGCCGACATGGTGCCGGGGTCAACTTATGTCCGGTATGACGAAGTGCGGGAAAATGAGTTTTTAGCCGTAACGCAGCCTGCCATGGACGTCCTTATGGAATTAAAGCGGAAAATGATGGAGCGGTATCCGGCCAGGTAACATATACTTGAATTCATGGGATTTTCATGAAATGTTCACAAGCTGTTTATTGAATGTTCGAATCGGATTGGGTACAATGTAAATAAGGAAACTGAGTGGTTCCTTCATCACAGTATGAGTCCTGTGACTGTTCTGACAGGACGGTAAAATAAAAGTGACAGAGCGATGAGCCCCGTGACGGTTCTGACGGGGCGGTAAAATAAAAGTGACCGAGTGATGAATGATAGCGGGAGGGCAGCTGCCTTCCCGTTTTTCTTAAGGAGATGTTATGTCCATGGAAGATCCATTTGATTATCAAATACTGAATCTGACACCACAATTTTTTTATGATTATCCGAAAATCTATCAATATTCTACATTAAAATATTTCCACAGGGAATTGGGATTATCATAAGCCACAGAGTGAAACGGAAAAAAATCACATTTCTTCAAAAAATTCACAAAAAAGCCTGTTCTTTATTTCCATTATGTTGTATAATTTACTTAGGAGTTGTGCAGAATCAATTTGCGCTTTCCTTATGTTTTAAAAATCAGGAGGGTATAATATGGCAAAAGAAATGATAGCAATGCTTCTCGCCGGGGGCCAGGGCTCCCGTCTGTATGCTTTGACCGAGAAGCTTGCGAAACCGGCAGTTCCGTTCGGCG
>CANDMH010000245.1 GCA_947385785.1 uncultured Lachnospiraceae bacterium | reverse complement strand
ATATGCCCAGATACGCCAGAAAATACACTACAGCCGTGAGGATTGCAAATGCTCCTGCATGGGAATCCTTAAGGATTTCCAGCTTTCTCTCCCTTGACTGATACGAATGCAGAGCATCCGAGGTGTCAAGAAGCCCGTCCAGATGAATCCCGCCCGTCACCATGACAGGGATCAAAAGAAGCGCCACGGCATAAAAGGTACGGCTGTTCACAAGCCGTATCCCCCAGTAGCCCCACATCCAGGAAAGCCCCCCGATGATAGCGCCAATCAGCGGAAAGAAGCACATGATATACCTCATATTTTCCTTTGTCCACTCGCTTTTCGGCATCGGTATTTTTGAATACATGGAAAAGGCAATTTTAAAACTGTTCCATAATCTTCCCATCATTCTATCCTTTCCGCACCAGGGGAATCCCGTATACCACCTCTGTCACTCTGGCGGCGAGCTTTGCGATTTCCCGGTTCATCTCTCCTAAATATGCCTGGTATCGGGTTGTCTCCGCATCGTAATCTATGCCGTCGGAAAAGATTTCATTTGTGACAATCACAAGCTGTTCCGCCTGAGCATCTACCTTCCTGATGCCTTCCAGAATCTCGGAAACCGTATCCTCCTTTGCTCCGTCCTCCCGGAACATTTCATTTGCAGTAAGGTTTGACATGCACTCCAAAAGCACACAGGCGCCCTCCGGTATTTCCACAGTTTTCAGTCCCGTATAGCACTCAATCGTCGTAAAGTTTTTCTCTGCCCGCATCCTCCGGTGCCTGTCAATCCTTCTGCGGCTCTCTTCATCAAAGGGAAACATCGTCGCGATATAAATTCTGTCCCTGTCCCCAAAATCCATAACAACCTGTTCCGCATAGGCAGACTTTCCGCTTCCGCTTCCCCCTATAATCAATGTTATCATCGGCTTCTCCTAATCCAACGGCTGATAGGCCTCCATTCCCCAGTCTCCAAAGTCATCCATGCTGTGATAAACTGCCAGCCCTGTGTCCAGAAGCGGGAAAAGATTCAGCGCGCCCGTTCCCTCGCCCAGACACATATCGCAGTGCAGAGGCGCTTCCTTTCCAAGCCGTTCCAGAAGCAGCGCGCCCGCCGGTTCCTTTGACACATGGGACGCCAGCATATAGTCCTTTGCCAGCGGGCACATTGCCGCCGCCGCCATCGCCGCCGTAGCGGAAATCACTCCGTCAATCACGACTGGAATATGGAGCGCGGCTCCTCCCAGATAGAGTCCCGCAAGGGCGGCAAGGTCAAAACCGCCTACCTTTGCCAGCACGTCCACCGCATCGTTTTTGTCCGGCTTATGAAGCGCTACCGCTTTTTTTATCACGTTGATTTTCCGCATCAGCCCCTCGGTGGAAAGCCCAGCTCCCCTCCCGGTCATCTGCTCAACCGGAAGCTCCAGAAGCACAGACGCCACCGCACTGCTGGTCGTAGTGTTTCCGATTCCCATCTCCCCGGTAGCAATCATCTGGTATCCCTTTTCCTTCATCATCTCCGCTACTTCGATTCCCGTCTCAATGGCGCGTATCGCCTGTTCCCGGCTCATGGCGGGCTCTTTTGCCATATTTTTCGTCCCATAGGCGATTTTGCGGTTCAGGATGCCAACCTCTGCGGCAACACCCACATCCACAGGAAACATATCGCACCCCACGCTTCTGCACATAATGCTGGAGGCCGCCTTTCCTGAAAGAAAATTTTCTGTTACCAGAGCTGTTATCTCCTGCCCGCTCTGTGTGACTCCTTCCTCCACCACGCCGTTATCCGCGCACATAGGAACCAGCACCCTTTTCTCCAGGCGGACGTTCGGATTTCCTGTCATCCCCGCTGCCTGCACCACCATATCCTCCAGCTTTCCCAGGCTGTGGAGCGGATGCGCAATGCCATCCCAGCGTTTTCTGCTGTACTCCATCGCCGCCTCGTCAAGAGGTACGATTTTCTCTAACGTTTCCTGCAAATTCATGTGTCTCTCCTCCTTACTTCCGCTTTTAAAACTTACGGCACGCATTTAAAAATGCTTCTGCGAGCTTCGTATTCCCATAGTAATAAAAGTGGGGAAAGCCCGCCAGCATCGTATCGGTGCTATGCATACATTCCCATCCCCGGCTGCTCTCCGGCTTCTGTGCATAGAAATCCGTCCCGCAGTTTGTCGAGTCAAAATAATGAAACTCATGGGCAGGACAGGCGCCAATCTCCTCCCCAAATACTGTCCCTTCCTTTTTGCTCGCAGAAATATATCCAAAACGGGAAAGCTTTGGCGTTTTATATGCCCTTCCATGAATAGCGCCCACACCGTTACAGGGATTTCCCTCTCCATCTTCAAACGTATCATGCAGGTACATAAAGCCTCCGCACTCTGCCATCACAGGCATTCCCTGCCCCAGCTTCTCCCTGATTTCTTCCCGGAGCGCGGCGTTTTTTTCGAGCCGCCTGCCGAAAAGTTCCGGATAGCCTCCGTACAGCAAAAGCCCGTCCAGATTTTCAGGCAGCCTGCCGTCCCTGAGCGGCGAAAACGGTATTAACTCAGCCCCCAGCTCTTTTAAGAGTTCCAGATTATCCTCATACGCAAAACAGAACGCTTCATCCCTTGCAAACCCGATGCGCACTTTTTCCTGTCCCTTTAACATGCTTTTCCCCGCTTCAGCACAGTCTGTTTCCTCATATTCTCCCGCGCTCTCCGCCAGTTCCAAAAGCCCGTCCAGATCCAATGTCCCTTCCAGAATCTGTGCCAGACGGCAGAGCTTTTCCCGAAATCCCTCCACCTCCTCAGGCATTACCAGCCCCAGATGTCTGCTCTCAATCACACACTCCTCCACCTTCGGCACATAACCGTACACCCGGATTCCCAGTTCCTCTTCTGCCATCTTTTTCACCCGTGGATAAAGCATAGGGGACATCTGATTTAAAATCACGCCCTTTATCCCGCTGTCCTTCCGAAACCGGATAAAACCTTCTATGTAAGGCAGTATGGAAACACTCATACCCTTGCAGTTTACGATCAGGACAGCGGGGGTATCCGTAACCCGCGCCAGGTCGTAAGCGCTTGCCTTTGTGGTTATCCCTCCCACTCCGTCATAATAGCCCATGACTCCTTCCATCACCGCCAGACTGCAGCCCTTACTGTTTTTCGCCAACAGATGCCTTATTGTCTTTTCATCCGCAAAAAAGGTGTCCAGATTCCGGGACTTTGTGCCGATAACTTTTGTATGGAACATCGGGTCAATGTAATCCGGCCCGCATTTAAAGGACGCCGGGGTCAGTCCGCGGTTTACAAACGCCTGGAGAATCCCACAGGTAAGCAGCGTCTTTCCGCTGCCGCTCGCGCCTGCCGCCAAAAGAAAACGGGGTATTTTCATAACTATTCCTTCTTTCCTATTCCTGCCGCCTTTTTCCTGTGCACGAAATAATCGTAATCGGGTTTTCCCCTGTCATCATGTGATAATTTCCCGCCGTTTTCGCCCTGCTGACCGCCGCCTGAACGATTTCCGTATCTTCCACAGGCAATGCTTTCAGACAGTGCAGCGTCTCTGAAACGGTCTCAAGGGCAATACAGTTTATCACTATCCTTACTTCCGGGTTTTTCTCAAGAAGCAGCTCCATGATTTCCTTCATCTTCCCCGAAGAGCCGCCGATAAACACATGGGTCGGCGGCTGCAGGCCCTCCATCGCAAAAGGCGCTTCTCCCTCCACGATTTCCAGGTTATCCGCTGCAAATTTTATCTTATTTTTCTTCAAAAGCTCCACTGCCAAAGGTTTCTTTTCGATGGCATAGACTTTTCCCTCCGGCATCCGCACCGCCATTTCCACCGCGACAGAACCCGTGCCCGCGCCGATATCGTAGCATACGGAATCCTTTTTCAGCCCCAGTTTGGAAAGAGAAACCGTCCGTATTTCCTCCTTCGTCATAGGCACCTTATCCCTGATAAATTCCCCGTCCCGGATTCCATGCGTCGCCGGAAGCTCTTCATAATCCTCATTCTCAATACACACCACGCTGAGCGTATCCGCCTGATATCCCACAAAGTCCTGCGGCTTCCCGTGAAGGATTTTTTCTTCCCGATAGGAAAGCCGCTCCCCGGTATACATGGTCACGTTTCCAAGCCCGTATTCCAAGAGTTTCTCTGCCGCAGACGCAATCCCGCCCGTGGTTCCAAGAATAGAAAATACTTTACGATGATGTTTTACAAGGGACGCCAGATTGCTTCTCCTGCCATGCGCACTGGTGATGACCGCGTCGTCCCACGGCTTCCCGATACGGCTCATAAAGTACGCCACCGACGAAATCCCACATATGATGTGTACCTGTTTAGATCGGAAGAGCACACGTCTGAACTCCAGTCACAGCCTCATAT
>CANDMH010000244.1 GCA_947385785.1 uncultured Lachnospiraceae bacterium | reverse complement strand
CTGACAATACCGACCTGCCGCAAACACGGAAGAACGACTCCCTGACAATACCGACTCGCCGCAAACACGGAAGAACGACTCCCTGACAATACCGACCTGCCGTAAACCCGGAAGAATGCCCCCTCACAATACCGACTCGCCGCAAACCCGGAAGAATGCCCCCTGACAATACCGACTCGCCGCAAACCCGGAAGAATGCCCCCTGACAATACCGACTCGCCGCAAACCCGGAAGAATGCCCGCCCTCCGGGCATTCTTCAAGGAATGATTAGATTTTCAAGCGAATCTTATTCGCTTTGGGCCGGGTACTTTCCGGCCTTAGAAAATCTTCATTCCTTACCATCCCAGAAACACGATCTCCGGCTCCAGCTCCACCCGAAACTGTGCCTTGACCCGAGCCTGTATCTTCGCAATCACTTCCCGCACATCCTGCGCCGTTGCGTTTCCCTTATTAACTACAAATCCGCAATGCTTTTCCGACACTTCGGCTCCGCCAATCCGAAACCCTTTCAGCCCTGCCTCCATAATAAGCTTCCCCGCAAAATTCCCCTCGGGACGTTTAAAGGTGCTTCCCGCACTGGGATACTCCAGCGGCTGCTTCTCCCTCCGGCGTGCTGCCAGTTCTTCCATTTTTGTTTTTATGACACCCATGTCACCCGGTTCAAGGCGAAAAGTAACCTCTGTCACAATAAAAGGACTCTTTCTGATTACACTGTTACGGTACCCGAACTCCATGGTTCCGTTGTCCAGCTCCAGCAGCTCGCCTTCCCTGCTTACCACATTTACCTGCGTCACTACCTGACTCATCTCTCCGCCATAGGCTCCGGCATTCATAACCACGCCGCCGCCTACGGTACCCGGAATGCCGGAAGCAAATTCCAGCCCTGTCAGCCCCTGCTCCATGGCTGCCCGCGCCGCCTGTGCCAGTGTTGCTCCCGCCTTCGCAATGATATCATTCCCATGTACGGAAATAGAATTCATTTTAGAACCAATCTGCAGAATAATTCCCCTGTACCCGGTGTCGTTTACAAGCAGATTGCTTCCATTTCCCAGCACAAAAAATGACACTCCCGTCAGTTCCAGGTATCGCCGCACTTTTTTCAACTGTTCCTCGTTTTCCAACTCCAAAAAGCAATCGGCAGGCCCCCCTATCCGAAAAGTAGTATGAGCCGCCATCGGTTCCTGCAGATGAATGTTCTCCCGCGGTACAAACTTTTGTAATGCCTCAATTACTGCTCCACCGATCATCTGATTACTTCCTTTTTTCCATCTGGAATTATTGCAGACACTTCCAAAAATTGTCACAGACATTTCCAGGAACTGCCGCAGACACTTCCTTAATCTCCTATCGCAAAACCAACGCTGCCGCTCCGTAAATGCCTGCATCGTTGCCAAGCTTTGCCAGGGCAAACTTTGTCTCCCTGCATTTTCCGAAGGCATATTTTCTGAAATACGGCTCTATATAGGAAAGCAGTATCTCTCCGGCCTTGGACACGCCGCCTCCGATTACAAAAATTTCCGGATTTACCACTGACGACACCATGGCCAGCCCTTTGCCAAGATAATCCCCGAACTGTCCGGCAATCTCCTTCGCCGCCGCATCCCCTGCCTTCACCGCGTCAAATACAGTCTTGGCAGATATCGTTTCTCCCCGCAGAACCGTGGGTGTATCATGCGTCTCCAGGTAACGCTTCGCCAGACGCGCAATGCCCGTTGCGGAAGCATATTGTTCCAGACATCCCTTATTCCCGCAATTGCAGCTTTCCGTCTCCGCATCCTCCAGGTGGACATGCCCAATCTCCCCGCCTGCACCGAAGGCGCCTACCAGAAGCTTTCCCCTGACGATAATGCCTCCGCCGACACCGGTGCCCAGCGTTACCGCCACCAGGCTGTCGTATCCTTTGCCGCCCCCCTGCCACATCTCGCCGAAAGCGGCTGCATTGGCATCATTCACCGCCTTTACCGGTACCTTAATATATGCGCCCAGCGCCTCCGGTATGTTAAAAGAACCCCATCCGAGATTCACTGCCCCGCCCAGTATCGTGCCTTCCTCATTCATGGGTCCCGGCACGCCTACACCTACGCCTGCTATTTCTTCTTCCCGAATGTCTTTTTCTTTCAGTTTCGCCAGAATACTCCCGGCCACATCCGGAAGAATGGACGCGCCGTTATTGTCCTTCACCGTGGGAATCTCCCATTTGTCCAGCACATTGCCAGCTCCGTCAAAGAGTCCCATCTTAACAGTAGTTCCACCGATGTCAACCCCAAATGCATACTTATTCATAACATTTATCCTTTCTCTCTAAACAGCTTCTCTCTCAGCTGTGTTGCTCGTTTCATACCCGTGAGCGCATTCATTTGCCGACTTCTGTTCTGCATCATAAAATCAAAAGCACTATTTCCACCGGAGGGTATCTTCGTATCCATTCCCGCCGAAGGCACGAAAAAACGGATATTCTGCCGCAGCCACGGAAATTACTCCATACGTCAAAACGGATCCGGCTCATCTTCCCGCTTTCTGGCAAAGGAATTCTGTACCCTGGAATAAAGTTCCTGTGCCGCATTATATCCCATCTTCTTCTGGCGATGGTTAACGGCGGCAGACTCGCAGATCACGGCCACATTTCTGCCGGGACGGATGGGAATGTTGTAGCAGACTACCTTATTGCCCATGTATTCCGTATAATTCTCCTCCAGGCCCAATCTGTCATATTCCTTGTCCCTGTCCCAGTCCTCCAGGCGAATGACCAGGTCGATATTCTGGGTATCCATAACGGCGGAAGCGCCGAAAAGGGCCTTCACATCCACCACGCCGATTCCCCGCAGCTCAATCAGATGCTTGAGCATATCCGGCGCAGAACCGACAAGTGTATCATCACTGACCTTCCTGATTTCCACCACGTCATCGGTCACCAGCCGATGCCCGCGGCGCACCAGCTCCAACGCGGCCTCGGACTTGCCTATGCCGCTTTCCCCGGTAATCAACAGGCCTTCTCCGTAGACATCCACCAGAACGCCGTGTACGGAAATACAGGGAGCCAGCTTCACGTTCAGCCACCGTATCACCTCCGCCATAAAAGCGGAGGTAGCCTTTTTGGTCATGAGCACGGGAATCCTGTGCGCAATGGCTTCCTTCAGAAAAATAGGATCCGGCCTGAGCTCCCGGCAGAATACCACTGCCGGTACATCGTAACCCATAAACTCGTCATATATCTCCAGCTTCCGCTCGTCCGGCATGCTTTCCATATAAGAATACTCCACAAAACCTATGATTTCCAGACGGGTGGAATCAAAATGTTCAAAGTATCCTGTCAGCTGCAGTGCCGGACGGTTCACATCCGGCTGTGTAATGCGGATATCCTTCACATCAATCTCCGGCGTGAGGTTTTCCAGTTTCATTTTTTCGATTAAGCGGGTCAGTCTGACACTTTCCATACCTGATGTTCTCCTGTTTTTTCTTAGGAATTGCGCAGAAATAACTTGTGATTTGCAGCAATAAAAACTGACAACCATGCAATAAAGCAGCCAGGGATCTCACAAATTATTTCGAAACAGTTCCTCAGGCACTTAACAATAGAAAACAATGCCCTGAATTATGCTCATATTGTACCATAATTGCAGCCCGTTGTGAAGCGATAAGGCGCAACAAATTTATTCTATGAATCCCTGCGGAAAAATCCATAGATTTCCTCCGCTGCCCGGCGGTTAATCTC
Organism: uncultured Lachnospiraceae bacterium; assembly: GCA_947385785.1. Lineage (GTDB taxonomy): Bacteria > Bacillota > Clostridia > Lachnospirales > Lachnospiraceae > Acetatifactor. The sequence goes on along the minus strand of CANDMH010000244.1, from coordinate 665 downwards.
CGGCAGCGCAGCAAGCTCCTCTACTTCCGCAGCTTTGATCTCCTCAATGGACCTGAAATGTCTCATCAGGGCTTTCCTTCTGGCTGGCCCCACCCCCGGTATTTCGTCCAGAACGGATTTCACCTGTGCCTTGCTGCGCAGGGAACGATGGTATTCAATGGCAAAGCGGTGGGCTTCGTCCTGCACTCTGGTGATCAGCTTGAATCCTTCGGAACGGGTGTCGATGGGCAGCTCCACATTGTTGAAATACAGCCCTCTGGTCCGGTGGTTGTCATCCTTCACCATGCCGCAGACCGGAATGGCAATCTTCAGCTCTTCCAATACGGAAAGGGCGATATTGACCTGGCCCCGGCCTCCGTCCATCATCAGCAGATCCGGGAATCTGGTGAAGCTGCCGTATGCCCTGTCCAGCTCTTTCTCCTCCAGTTCCCGTCCTTCCTCCAGTCCATGGCGGAACCGTCTGGTCAGCACCTCCTTCATGCAGGCGTAATCGTCGGGCCCGGATACGGTCTTAATGCGGAATTTCCGGTAATCGCTGGGCTTGGGTTTTCCTTTTTCAAATACAATCATGGAGCCTACATTTTCGAATCCGTTGATATTGGAGATATCGAAGGCTTCCATCCTCTCGATATGCTCCATCCCCAAAAGCGCCGCAATCTCCTTCA
>CANDMH010000243.1 GCA_947385785.1 uncultured Lachnospiraceae bacterium | reverse complement strand
GTATTTGAGGACGAGACCCTTTTATTTGAAGAAACCTTAAGGCATTCCACCGAGGAGATTGGCCGGTATGCCACCATTGTAGATCAGAAGGATTTCCGCAAGAAGATCATCACGGACCTTCTGGAATCCAAAAATTTTGACCTGAAGACACTGAACGTGGTAGTAGGTCGGGGAGGCATGCTGAAGCCGATTTCCGGCGGTACCTATGCCGTCACCGATGAGCTGCTGGCGGACTTAAAGGTGGGTGTACAGGGACAGCACGCTTCCAACCTGGGCGGCATCCTGGCCAGGGAAATCGGAGATTCCATCGGCGTGCCTTCCTATATTGTAGATCCTGTAGTGGTGGACGAGCTGATGCCCATTGCCAGATACTCCGGTATGCCGGAAGTGCCCAGGGGCAGCATTTTCCATGCGTTGAACCAGAAAGCGGTGGCAAAGCGCTACGCGGCGGAAATCGGGAAACCGTATGAATCTCTGCGTCTGGTCGTAGTCCACATGGGCGGCGGCGTATCCGTGGGAGCCCATGAGAACGGAAAGGTCATCGATGTCTTCAATGCTTTAGACGGCGACGGCGCGTTTTCCCCGGAGCGGGCAGGCGGCGTTCCCAACGGCGCATTGATCAAACTGTGCTTTTCCGGAAAGTATACAGAGAAGGAAATATACGGAAAATTGATTGGAAAAGGCGGCTTTAACGCATATCTGGGTACCAATGACATGCGTGATGTGACAAAGCGCGCCAACGAGGGTGACGGAAAGGCGGCGGAAGCAAAGGAGGCATTCCTTCTCCAGGTGGCAAAGGATATCGGCGCTATGGCCTGTGTCTTAAACGGCAGGGTTGACCAGATTATCGTAACCGGCGGTATCGCTTACGGCGCGGATGTGGTGGCGGCGCTGAAGGAGCGTGCGGAATGGATTGCGCCCTTTACCGTATATCCCGGCGAGGATGAGCTGCTGGCTCTGGCACAGGGAGCGCTCCGCGTGCTGAACGGTGAAGAAGAAGCCATGGTATATTGATGTTCTATGCCTCAGGTTGCGTAAACCCGCAGGCATGTGACAGAAAGGCCGTCGGCTGTGTTCCTGGTTTGAACAGGTTGGCATGCCCCGGCAGCCTTGCGTATGGAAATCAAATCAGAGCAGGAAAGCCCCGAAGCTGTAATCCGCAGTACTATCGCAATACGCTGCAGCGCGGGGCTTTTACTGCGCGGTTCAGAACATTTTTCTGCCTGAATATCAAATGCCTGGAAGGGGAAACAAGAAAGTGCATGAAGCTTCAGTGCAAAAGAGGCGGTAGTTTACAGCAGGCGGCCGGGAAATAAGGAAGTGCATGAAGCCTCAGTGCAAAAGAGGCAGTATTTATATGCAGACAGCAGGCGGCCGGAAAATCGGGAAGTGGCAGACGCCTGTACAGGAGATAACAGCATGAGTATCAGAAGAAGCGTGATTGATTATTCCAGGGGAGATAACCTGCATCATTTCTGGAAGCTGTACCGGCTGCAGAAGAAGGCCAGGACAGGTTTTCTCAGGGATATCCTGACCTTTCTGATGAGCAGGAGCGCCCACCGCCACGGCGGGTATGTAGGGCCGGATACCGTGTTTCAGGGAATTCCCACACTTCCCCATGGGCTGCACGGGATTTTCATATCCCGGTTTGCGGTTATTGGGGAGGAGTGCTGGATTTATCAGAATGTGACCATAGGCGAGGTCAACAGAAAAGCGCCTGTCATCGGGAATCACTGCCTGATCGGTGCCGGCGCGGTTATTCTGGGCGATATTAAAATCGGCGATAATGTGAAGATTGGAGCAGGGGCCGTGGTAAATACGGATGTTCCGGATAACTGTACGGTTGTGGCCCAGCCGGTACGCATTATCGAAAAAGCGCAGTGACAGGAGAAAACGCGGTGACAGAATGGCGGGTGCATTAAGAAACTGACTGTAAAATTGTATCAGCTGTTTTCCGGCAATGCGTAATGGCGTTAAATATGTCAGGAGGTAATTGGACATGGAAATGATTAAGAGATTTTTCGAACCGGTGGATATGACACAGGGGTCCCCCTGGCAGAAGATCGTATTTTTTACGGTGCCCATGCTGGTGGGAAATATTGCCCAGCAGCTCTATAACACCGTGGACAGTGTGGTGGTGGGGAATTATGTGGGAGACAATGCCCTGGCGGCGGTGGGCAGCGCCGGTCCTATTCTGAATCTGCTGATTGTCTTATTTGTGGGTATCAGTGTGGGCGCCGGAATCATGGTGTCTCAGTATTTCGGCGCCAAAGAGCGGGAGGAACTGTCCGCCACCATCGGAAACTGTATCACGCTCACGGCCATTGCCACGGTCTTTGTGATGGTAGTGGCGTCTCTTCTGGCCAGGCCTCTGCTGGAGCTTCTGGATACGCCGGAATCCATCATAGACTGGTGCCATGGCTATCTGCTGATTCTGTTTATCGGCTCCGGCGGGCTGGCCTATTATAACATCCTGGGCGGTATTCTGCGGGGGCTGGGGGATTCCATGTCTGCCCTGCTCTATCTGCTGGTGTCCACGGTGGTGAATATCATCCTGGATCTGGTGTTTGTGGCCAATCTGGGGATGGGAGTCAACGGGGTGGCGCTGGCCACTGCGATCGCGCAGGCGATTTCAGCCCTGCTGTGTCTGTTCCGGCTGATGCGGATGACGGAGATTTTCGATTTGAAGTCCTCTTATCTGAAGCTGCAGCGGAAACATACCACGAAGATCATCCGGCTGGGGCTTCCTTCCGGCATCACCCAGGCGATTTTCTCCATGGCCATGATTGTGGTGCAGTCCCTGACCAACAGCTTCGGGGAAATGTTTATCGCCGCCAATGTGATTGTCATGCGCGTGGACGGCTTTGCCATGATGCCGAACTTTTCTTTCGGAACGGCACTGACGACCTATGCAGGACAGAATGTGGGTGCGAAAATGTATGACAGGGTGGAGAAGGGGGCAAAACAGGGAACCCTGATTGCCATGGCGGTATCCGCGGTGCTCACAGGGCTGATACTGCTGTTCGGAAAAGCATTGATGGGCATTTTTACGAAGACGCCGGAGCTGGTGGAGCTGAGCCGGGAGATGATGGGGATTCTGGCGGTGGGGTATATTGCCATGGCGGTTACCCAGAGCCTGTCGGGTGTGATGCGCGGCGCCGGGGATACCATGACGCCCATGTGGATTTCCATCGCCACCACGCTTTTGATTCGTGTGCCGATTGCCTACGGGATTGCCTTCCTGACCCGTTCTCCGGAATTCCCGGGCGGCAGGCAGGAATGTATTTTTATCTCGCTGCTGGTTTCCTGGCTGCTGGGTGCGGTGGTTACTTTCTTCTTCTATAAACGGGGGAAATGGAAGGAAAAGGCCGTCTGAACCGGAAAACAGCGGCGGATGGCCGGTGAAAGGACAAAAAAATGTAATAAAAGTGTTGACATTTCCCAAATTCTGGCCTATACTGGTATTAGTTTGATGATGATGAGAGTGTGAGAGTGGCTTTCGGGCCACTCTTAATTGTATGTTGGCAACAATTCAGCCGTCTGTCAGAATTGCCGGGGGTCCCGGCTGCCTGCCAGCCCGGTTTGTAGAAGCGTTCAGGGAGGATTGAAATGTCCCGCAGAGAAGAATACGAAATGAAGACAGAAAAGCTGCTGCAGCCCATTGCGGAAGCAGGCGGCGTCAGCATCTATGATATTGAATATGTGAAGGAAGGCAGTGATTATTACCTCCGCGCGTACATTGACAAGCCGGAAGGCGTGAATATCCAGGACTGTGAAAATGTCAGCCGCCGCCTGTCCGATGCGCTGGACAGAGAGGATTTTATACCGGAGGCGTACATTCTGGAAGTCAGCAGCCCGGGACTGGGCCGTGCCCTGAAGAAGGATAAGCACTTACAGACAGCCATCGGGCAGGACGTGGAGATTAAGCTTTTCAAACCCGTAGATAAATGCAGGGATTTTTCGGGAGTGCTTGAGAGCTTTGACGCGGAGCAGGTCACAATCAGGAACGGAGATACCCCCATGACACTGAAACGAGCGGATATAGCCGTGATTCGGCTGGCGATTGATTTTTAGATTCTGGAGACGGAGAGGTTTGGCGGAGAGCCGGAATGGAGGAAATGATGAACAAGGAGTTAATGGAAGCGCTTGATATTTTGGAAAGGGAAAAGGAAATCAGCAAGGAAACCTTATTCGAGGCAATTGAGAATTCACTGCTGACTGCCTGCAAGAATCATTTTGGCAAGGCGGACAATGTGCATGTCGAGATTGACAGGGATACCTGTGATTTCCTGGTGTATGCGGAGAAGGAGGTCATGGCCACCGCGGATGAGGTGGAGGATCCCTGCCTGCAGATTTCCCTGGACGATGCAAGAGTGCTTTCCGCCAGGGC
>CANDMH010000242.1 GCA_947385785.1 uncultured Lachnospiraceae bacterium | reverse complement strand
TGGGGCGGCGGCTATTATCCGGAGGATGAATTCCTGGACGCCTGCGACGAGCTGGGGCTGATGGTATGGCAGGATTTCATGTTTGCCTGTGCGGTGTATGAGCTGACGGACGCTTTTGAGGAGAATATCAGGGCGGAGTTTATCGACAATATCAAAAGAATCCGGGGGCATGCCTGCCTGGCCCTGTGGTGCGGCAACAATGAGATGGAAATGTTCGTGGCCGGGGGCGGGTGGGGGAATTCCCCCAAGCAGATGGGAGATTATTTCAAGATGTATGAGTACATCATCCCCAAGCTTTTGAAAAAATTTGACCCGGACACTTTTTACTGGCCTGCAAGCCCGTCCTCCGGGGGAGGCTTTGACAATCCCAACGATGAAAACCGGGGAGATGTGCATTACTGGGACGTATGGCACGGGGGGAAGCCTATAACGGAATTTCGTAAATTTTATTTCCGGTACGCGTCGGAATTCGGCTTCCAGTCGCTGCCGGGCATAAGGACGGTGGAAAGTTTCACGCTGCCGAAGGACAGGAACCTTTTTTCCTATGTGATGGAGAAGCACCAGAGAAACTGCAATGCCAACGGGAAAATCATGTTCTACCTACAGCAGGAATTCCGCTGCCCCAGGAGCTTTGAGGCCACGCTGTACGCTTCCCAGCTTCTCCAGGCGGAGGCCATCCGCAGCGCGGCGGAGCATTTCCGCAGGTACAGGGGGCGCTGCATGGGTGCGGTGTACTGGCAGCTGAACGATATCTGGCCGGGGGCGTCCTGGTCTTCCATTGATTATTACGGGCGGTGGAAGGCGCTGCATTATTACGCAAGGCGGTTTTTTGCGCCCGTTCTGCTTTCCTGCGAGGAGGAGAGCATGATGACCCAGGAGAGGAATATCAATGCGGAGGCCCATTCCTTCCGGAAGTCCGTGCGGTTCAATGTGTCCAATGAGACCAGACAGCCCCGAAAGGCGCAGGTGTTGTGGCAGATGCGGAAAAATGACGGCAGAATCCTGCGCAGCGAGACGGAATATCTGGAAGTGCCCGCGCTGTCGGCGGCCTTTTTCCCGGTGCGGGAGCTGCCGGAGCTGGATCCCTTTACGGAGTATGTGAGCTATGGACTTTATCTGGAGGGGGAGTGGGTTTCCGGAGGAAGCGTGCTGTTCGTCATGCCGAAGTATTTCGAATTCCTGGAGCCGAAGCTTGAGTGGACTCTGGAGGGGGATGAGATTACCGTATCGTCGGAGGCCTTTGCCAAATCCGTGGAAATCAGCAATGAAAACGACGACTTTGTTCTTTCCGATAATTATTTTGACCTTCACGGGGATAAGCGGACGGTGAGGATTTTGTCCGGGGAGCCGAGGGGGATTCGGGTGCGGAGTGTCTATGATATATGATATGCAGTTGGGAGAGAGCCGGATATGATTGGAAAATGAAGAGCGGGGGATAGATTCCGCAGGCGCGGAACGGAGGAAGAGGTATGACATGGGAAGGATATGAAGTGGAAACGGGAAGCTGTAACGGGTACGAATACGGAATCGTATTTCCGGAGGAGATGGCGCAGGGGAGGCCCTACATTTGGCGCACGGAGTTTTTCGGGGCGTTTCCCAGTGTGGACCTGGCCATGCTGAAAGAGGGCTGGGCGATAGTATATTATCGGATTTCCGATTTATTCGGCAGTCCCGAAGCGGTGGGGCTGATGGGGGCCTTTCAGCCTTTTATCCAGGAAAAATACAGCCTGTCCTCCCGTGCCGTCCTCTTCGGCTTCAGCCGCGGCGGGCTATATGCCCTGCACTATGGGGCGAAATATCCGGAGCGGATAGCCGCCCTGTATCTGGACGCGCCGGTGGTGGATATCTACAGCTGGCCCGGAGGGGCGTTTGCGGGGGAAGGTGATACGGCGGAATGGGAGCGCTGCCGGAAGCTTTGGAACCTGTCCCGGGAAGCCTATATGGCCAGGGTGGACGCGGCAGTCCGGACGCTGCTCGCCTGGCAGGTTCCCCTCATTATCGTGGCGGGAGGGAAGGACGAAGTCGTCCCCTGGCATGAGAACGGCATTCTGTTGCAGAAAGCGTATGAGCAGAGCGGGACGGCATTTCAGCTGATGATGAAGCCGGAGTGCGGGCATCATCCCCATAGCCTGGAGGAGCCTTCGCCGGTGAAAGAGTTTTTGCTGAAAAACAGAAGTTACCCTGCCTGGGGGAATGCCTTTCGCATCAATGACCAGTCCAAAACGGAATATCCTCTGACACTGGTGATTCACGACAGGGAGCACCTGGAACTGGTTACAAAGGCGGAGGAAATCTTCAGCGGCAAATATCCCCTGGGCTATGTGGGCACCTCCCCCTGGCCGGGGACGGTGACGAACCAGAGGACCATGCCTTATACGGAGAGCCAGAACAGGGCGCTGTATGACCTTCTGCGGGAGCAGATGGAGATAGGCATGGTGGTCTACGCCCTGGAGTCTTCCAGGGATGAGGACGATGCGGCTGCCATGGTAAGGGATATGAAGGAAAAGTGCCCGGGGGCGGGGCATTACTGGGTTTGCAGGAAGGGAGAAGAGATTTCACGTCCTGCCGAAGAAATGCTGACGGAATATGGAATCGCTCTGGCAGAGTATGAAGGAGAGGACGGACTTGCCCGGTGGCTTAAGGGGCTGGCGGAAGAAGTGGAGAAACTTCGGACAGGCGAGGATTTCCTGGTGGGCGGGATGGCTTCGGAAATATGGCGCAGTACAGGAAACGGACAGAGTCCATCCACGAATTCCCTGACGGAAGTGACGGCGTTGGCAGCAGGGGACAGGATGGAAGGTGGACAGCCGCTGTCTGCGGACTGCCCGGAAAGGGATACGGCTTCGGAGGCATGCGGCAGTGCGGGAAACGGACAGGAGCCATCCACGAATTCCCTGGAGCGGGAGTGGGCGGAGTGGACGAATCTCTCCGTCACTTTGCCTGCGGAGGAGGAAGACAACCGCATCCTTCTGGTGGGGGATTCCATCAGCGCCGGTTACGGGGATATGGTGCAGAAGCGGATGCCCGGGTGGCATGTGGACCGCCTGAATACAAGCGAGGGTATCCATCATCCCAATTTCCTGCGGCTTCTCCGGATTGCCCTGGGGCGGTATCCCTACCGCATTGTCCATATCAACAACGGAATCCATCTCCACGGGCAGTCCGTGGAGGAGTACGGGCGGAATCTTTCGGGGGTGTTTGACGGGATCCGCCGGATGGCGCCCCGGGCCGGAATCATTTTTGCCGCCACTACGCCTGTAAGCCGCAGGCTTTCCGGGGAGGAGCCGGAAGGCTACGACGGGGCGCATTTTTCCATGGGGGACAGGGCGCCTCTTGCCCGGGACGCCGCCCGGGGGGAATACTGGATTATCGACGAGGAGGCCTCCGGAATTTACAGAGAGCTGAATGAAAGAGCTAAAGCCGTCTGCGCCGCCCGGGGCATTCCGGTCAATGACCTGTATCGGCTGTGCGTGGAGGAGAACCTGCAGAAAACGGACGGGGTGCATTTTCAGGAGGAGGCCTACCGCCGTCTGGCGGAGAGGGTAGTACAGGCGCTTGAGGAGTTTTGGCGCCGCAAATGAATGGATTTACAGCAAAGTAAGAAAGTGGAGGACAGGGTATGTTAAAAGGAATTCCAAAGATTTTGTCTCCGGAACTGCTGAAGGTATTATGCGAGATGGGGCATGGCGACAGGCTTGTGATTGCGGACGGCAATTTCCCGGCGCAGTCTGTGGGCAGGGATGCTGTCGTGATACGTATGGACGGACATGGGGCCTGCGAGGTGTTGGAAGGGATTCTGCGGCTTTTTCCCCTGGATACCTATGTGGAACAGCCGGTGCACCTGATGGGGCTGGTACCGGGAGATAAGGCGGAAACACCCATCTGGGATGTCTATAAGAAGATAATCGGGGAGGCGGACGACAGGGGAGCCGCCGCGGTGGGGCAGTTGGAGCGATTTGCCTTCTATGAGGAGGCCGGGAAGGCTTATGCCGTCATTGCCACCGGGGAAAGGGCATTGTACGCCAATATCATGCTGCAGAAAGGGGTGGTTTTATAAATATTTATTGTAAATTGCAGATAAGGGTTTTATAATCAGATATTGAACAGGACAGGAAGAACTGATTGGAATGCTTTCACAAATTTCTCCAAAACACAGACAAGAATATAAATTCTGATTCCAACTTTATTCCCAATGTGTTATAATTTAAATAATTGGGAATAAAGTTGGGAATAAATCTGTATCGAGGAGAATGTCAATGGATGTAAAACAGATTGTATTAGATTTATGTGCCATGAATGATGAACAGGAATGGTTCTGCAGCGTTCCATTATAAGAAATACGCTTATTTTATATGGGGAGTTAAAGATGAGGATCATAAAATAGTTGGGACAACATTCAACCAATGTTGCGACTACAATAAAGAACCTTATCAGAATTATCTTGCACGAAATCTTTCTCCGAGCCTGAA
>CANDMH010000241.1 GCA_947385785.1 uncultured Lachnospiraceae bacterium | reverse complement strand
ATCAGCTGCTTCTGGGTAGGCGGCTTTGCCATTACACTGGTGTACTCTCTGGTGCTGTATGTCATTCTGCGGAAATATATCAGTGAGCTGCAGAAGCGTTATCGGATATTGCTGAAGGCGGTGGACGAGATTGCGGAGGGACATCTGAATGTGACGATCAATGAAGACCTGGGAGTTTTCGAGCCTTTCAGGGAGCAGGTCTTCAAGATTCAGGACGGGCTGCAGAAGGCTGTTGACATGGAAGTGAAAAGCCAGCGGATGAAGGTGGAGCTGGTGACGAACATGTCCCATGATCTGAAGACGCCCCTGACCGCCATCATTACTTATATCAATCTGCTGAAGGAGGAAGGGACAACGGAGGCGCAGCGCAGGGAGTACCTCGCCACGCTGGAGCGCAAATCCCTGCGCCTGAAGAGCCTGATAGAAGATTTGTTTGAGTTCAGCAAGGCAAGCTCCCAGAATGTTACGCTGAATATCATGGATGTGGATATCATGAACCTGGTAAAGCAGGTGGCTTTCGAGATGTCCGACAAGCTGGGGGAAGCCGGCCTGGATGTGCGGATGAACCTGACGGAGGAGAAGGTCATCCTTCCTCTTGACAGTCAGAAGACTTACCGTATCTACGAAAATCTCTTCGGGAATATTGCGAAATATGCCCTGCCCGGAACCAGGGTTTATGTGAATGGCTTCCGGATTGACGACACAGTAGTAATCACTCTGAAAAATATTTCCGCCCAGGAGATTACGGTGGATTCCTCCGAGCTGACGGAACGCTTCGTCCGGGGAGACGCATCGAGAAATACGGAGGGCAGCGGGTTGGGGCTTGCCATTGCAAAAAGCTTTACGGAGCTGCAGGCGGGCCAGCTGGAACTGGACGTGGACGGGGATTTGTTCAAGGTGACCACCACATGGCATATTGTGGCGCCGGACCCGTATACGGAATTACCGCCGTTTTAGGCTGGGATTATAATAACCCTGAAACTGCTGTCTTCGGAACCGTTTTCCATGTATTTGAGTATCTGTTTGTCAGACTGGCACCGATTCTTTTTACAGGGGCAGTTGTTGGAATTTTTCTGGTACGAAAGAAGGGATGAGAAGCTGACTGTGTACACCGCCGATATGCGTAAAACCATACCGGCGGTTTTTCTTTGTCTGCCGCAGCTTTTGTACCGGTGTTACGAGCTTTCCCTGCAAAAAAGTATGGCAGAATCAAAAGGTTTGAGATAAAATGATATTGGAGAATGTATTCATTTTTAATCTGCAACAAATTCAGGTTAGGAAAGGATAAGAATATGGAAATCAGAGAAGAAAAAAGAATAATCAGAAAAAAGATACTGGCATTAAGAGACTCTATGGACAAAGATGAGCGGAGAAGAGCCTCCCTGCTGCTGACGGAGCGGATAGCAGGCCATCAATGGTTCTACAGCTCAGTTTATTTTCTATGTTTCGTAAGCTATGGCAGTGAGATTTCCACATTGGGGATTATAGAAGAAGCGCTGAAATCAGGCAAGAAGGTATATGTGCCGAAAGTATACCGTGGAACAGACGTGCCGGGGATGCGTTTTCACAGAATTGCGTCCATTGAAGAACTGGAGCCCGGATACCGGGGGATATCGGAACCTGCGGGCGGGTCGGAGGAATATACATATTCGGATTCTGCCGCGGAGCATACCCTGATGCTGATGCCCGGAGTGGCGTTTGACAGATTCCGGGGAAGGCTGGGATATGGCAGGGGCTTTTATGACAGATACCTTGCTGACAGGCCCGGTCTGCGGCAGCGCACCATAGCCGTAGGCTACAGGTGCCAGATGGTGGAGAAGCTGCCGGAAGAGGATACGGATATCAGGCCATGTCAGGTAATCTGTCTGTGATTTTCATTTTCAAAACATTCATGCAGATATTAAATCCCCCTGACGACAGGGATTAAGGGAGAGGAGCCTGTCCAGCCGGCCCGGGTGGCTGACGGGGTCAAACAGGTTAACTCATTTTGACTGCGCGGTTTCCGCGGGCAAGATTCAGGACTTTTACAGTAATCCAATTCGTCATTGTATAGTTGCGAAAATCCATGATTCGTGCTATGATGTTTTCTGCCGGGAGGAATTTTAAAACCATTGCCGGTGGGCGTGGATGGCGAATTCGGACAATTGATAAACATTAATTGTCATTCCGTTAGCAAAACCATGCTGCTCAGGAAAGTATCTGATAAATGAACGAAAGAAAAGAGTTGATATTTATGACATTGTATGAAGCACAGAAGGGCGGCAGCTACTGTATAGAGGGGCTGTATGTGGAGCCGGCCATCACCAGGCGTCTGCAGGCTCTCGGATTAAATGACGGAACTATCATAAACGTACTGAACAGGAAGAAGAAAGGGGCGCTGATTATCCAGGTCAGGGGAACCCGCCTGGCACTGGGAAAGCATATTTCTTCCAGTATAGAGATCAGTGAGGCCGAAGACGGCATCCTTCGGCAGGATGAGCAGAAATCCGGAATGAGAGAGAACGGGGAGGCTGTAAAACAGTGACACAACATACAAAGGACAACGGAAAAGAAAACGGAAAAAAGCATATAAATGTAGCATGTATCGGCAATCCCAACTGTGGCAAGACCACGCTTTTCAATGCGCTTACAGGCTCCAGGCTGAAGGTGGCAAACTGGCCCGGAGTTACCGTGGAGCGCATGGAGGGAGAAACCAGCTATGAGGATACCCGGATTACGATTGTCGATACGCCCGGTATCTATTCTCTGACCTGCTATACCATTGAGGAAAAAGTCACAAGACAGTGCGCCATGGATGATGATATAGATGCTATCATCAATGTGGTGGATGCCTCTTCCCTGGAGCGGAATCTGTACCTGACGCTGCAGCTTCTGGAGTTGGGCAAACCCATTGTGCTGGCTCTGAACATGATGGATGTTGTTAAGGAGCGGGGCATGGAGATTGACCTGCACCGTCTGCCTGAAATGCTGGGAGATATACCGATAGTGCCCGTATCGGCGGCCAGACGCACCGGCCTTGATATCCTGCTGCATGCTGTAATCCATCACTGCGAGGAGGGGATGGAGGACTATATCCTGGATTATCCGCCTCAGATCGAGGAGAAGATCCAGACACTGGAAGGCATGATGCAGGAAAGTTATCCGGATCATTCTTCCGCCAGATGGCATGCCATCAAGATACTGGAGGATGACGAGGAGGTTAAGAAGGAGCATCCTATGTCCGTCGTCCATGTGGCGGACAGGAGCTATGAGAAGGAAATCATACAGAGCAAATATGCCTATATTGAAAAGGTAGTGAAGGAAACCCTTTTTCATAAAAATAAAAAAGCAGCTTCCACGGACAAAATCGACAGGCTGCTGACCCATCCGGTGTGGGGGATTCCGCTGTTTCTGCTGATTATGTGCCTGGTATTTTTCCTGACCTTTACGGTGGGCGATGCGCTTAAGGGAGTGTTTGAGGCAGGTCTGGATATCTTTTCCGGTACCGTTGCCGCGGTTCTGGAGGGGCTTGGGGCTATGGGGTGGCTCCAGTCCCTGATTGTGGAGGGAATCATAGCGGGAGTAGGAGGAATCCTGACCTTTATTCCCAATATTTTCATCCTTTTCCTGGCGCTGGCGGTGCTGGAGGACAGCGGCTATATGGCAAGGGTGGCTTACGTGATGGATTCCGTCATGGGAAAGGTAGGGCTGTCCGGCAAAGCCTTTCTGCCCATGATCCTGGGGTTCGGCTGTACGGTGCCCGCCATTATGGCTACCAGGGCGATGGAGACGGAGCATGACAGGCGAAAGACCATGCTGGTGACGCCATTTATGTCCTGTTCTGCCAGGCTGCCGGTCTATGTGCTGTTTTCCGATATGTTTTTCCCGGACTGTGCGGCTCTGGCTGCGTTTTCCATGTATGTGGTGGGGATGATTATCGCCATACTGGCGGCGCTTGTGATAAACAGGCTAGAGAAAGGAAAGATAAACGATTCGCTTCTGATAGAACTGCCGGAATATAAGCGGCCGAATGCTAGGACGATACGCATTTACGTATGGAATAAGCTCAAGGATTATCTCACAAAGGCGGGAACGACCATTTTCATCGCTTCTATCGTGATATGGTTTGTGCTGAATTTCGGATTCGGCGGTATGGTGGAAGACCCGGCTGAGAGCTTCGGTGCGGGACTGGGCCGTCTGCTTGTGCCTCTGCTGGCTCCGGCGGGGCTTGGCATGTGGCAGATCGGCGTGGCGCTGCTGTCCGGAATCTCGGCTAAGGAAGTGGTGGTGTCCAGCTTCGCGGTGCTCTTCGGCGTGGCGAATGCCAATTCCGAAGCGGGCATGGCTGCCATTGTGGAAAATATCCATCAGCTGAACCCGGGCTTTGGACCTCTGAATGCCTACTGTCTGATGCTGTTCTGCCTGCTGTATGTACCCTGCGTGGCGACGGTGGCTACGATAAAGAAGGAGAGCGGTTCCTGGAAATTTACTTTGAAGATGGTGGTGTTCCAGGTTGTTCTGGCCTGGGCGGTGTCGACGCTGGTGTTCCAGGTGGGGAGTCTGTTTGTGGG
>CANDMH010000240.1 GCA_947385785.1 uncultured Lachnospiraceae bacterium | reverse complement strand
GAGAAAAACGAGACAGGCGCTTCAGGGCAGGAATATGCGGATAGACAGGCGGAAAGTGCAGAGAAGGGAACAGGAGAAAGCGAGACTCCTCTGCAGGAAAAGGAGTGTCCGGTTGGACGGTTTTCCAACGGAACAATAGACGGTATTTCGGGTTAGGGGGACATATATTAAAATTTAGTTAACAAATTATCCTGGCATATTGTTTTGGGTGAGAAAATATGGTAAAATGAACATGTTTTAGAAAACAGCTGAATTCTAAAAAACCATATAGTCAATGTTTTGAACCTAATGATTCAAGAGAAACAGCAATGTTAATTCAGGCAAATCATGAGACAGCTAATGAGGTATTTACTGGTATTAAGCCAGAATAATATATAGTTAATGGAAGCACGTCGGCCAATGATGATGACTGGTATAAGGTCTTTTTAAGTGAAGGAACACAATATGTTTCGCTTAACGGGGATGCTAATACATTTTCTTTTGATGTGTATTATGGTACTAATGAGGGTCCGATATTATCAAGAGCTTATGAAAAGGCAAATTTTGGAATTACTGCATATCAGTTTGAAGCACAGGCATCAGGTTATTATTACGTAAGAATTCATACAAATATGTCGTCTGCACAGAATTATTATTTACTTGTAGGTGGTCCGTCTTATAGTGTTGCGGAATGTACAGTTAGGCTTGGACGTGTAACAATGTCTGGTTCAAATTGTAATGTTTTATTTGATTTGAATGAAGAAACAAGAATACCCGAGGATGCTATTGTATATTCCATGAAAGTTAATAATGTTGGGACAACAGATGTTAAAGGCATTTCAATTAGAAATAATTTGACGGATATTACAACAAATCTTGCCCGATACACATGGTATAAAAGAGATTTGACTTCTTTGGCTATGCCGTTACGCAGTAGTTGGCAGGTTGCATTAGAGTATTCAAAGAATATTACAGTAACTCCTACAGTAACATTTCAATATATATATCCGATTACATCAGTGTCTGCAGACGACAGTATAACAATCGCCCCTGACATAAGCCAAATACCAGAGGGAATAAGTGACTGAAGAATGGAGGGACATGGTGGATATAAAGTTGGGAAGTTCACTGCTGGAACAGAGCATGATTCGTACCAGTTCGAAAAGGAAAGCACTGAATGTTTTATTGGGTGACGGTAAAACGCAAAACAGACGTGATGTTTTTGTAAAAAGCAGTAATAATGACATCTATTTCAGCACTTATTCTGCAAACAGGAAGCCGAATTATATATCAAATGAGTTGTTGAGGCAGATTAATGATTGGAGCTTCATAATACAATCGGAAGGAAATGTATATTTCCTGTCCGATGGAACGACATT
Source organism: uncultured Lachnospiraceae bacterium (assembly GCA_947385785.1). Classification (GTDB taxonomy): domain Bacteria; phylum Bacillota; class Clostridia; order Lachnospirales; family Lachnospiraceae; genus Acetatifactor. Next base: position 3,331 of record CANDMH010000240.1, on the reverse strand, counting down.
TACTTCGGAGCAGATTCCCCCAATCGATACATCGGGACTTCAGGAGATAAAGGCGGAAGGCAACTGCATAGATTTTGGCAGAAATAAGTACTTTAAATATGTATCAGAAAATGGGCAGGAGCATTATTTGTATACAGGAAATCGTTCAACAGGCTCTATTTTGTCGGAAAAATTAAGAGGGGCGCCTTATGATGGGACGCTGGAAAGATATTCCAGGTTTTGGAATTATGTAGGTACGGCAAAAGATACTGTTTATATGTCCGAGACTTTTTCCCGGGACGAAACGAGAGGCTATTTGGAAGAGGCGGGGATACAGCCTGGTTTCTTTACAGTGAAAATGGGAGAGACAGAAGTAAAACGTTTCTATACGACAAATAGGTATACGGGTCTGGTTCAGACACAGGAACGGTATGACTTTCACTATCAAAGTTTGACAGAGACCGCTTCCCTCCTCTATGAATACGATCCGGGAAGTATATTTAAGGTTGATGGAAAAGAATATGTGTTACGTGAAAATCATACATTGGACATTCCGTACGGAGAGGATATCTTTAATCTGGAATATCCGGTGCATCAGCAGGCTGTAAGCCTGGATTGAGTATGCTGTCCGGCGTAACATATTTGCCTGGGAGCAGAGCTTTCAGAAGAGGAATTATGGTTGTCCCTGAAGAAGGGACAGCCTTTTCTTATTTCGTAACCTGGAAAAACATGCCATTTCCGTTTTTTTGGCTGAAAACATAGAGCAGGGAAGACGATTCCTGGTTTTTTGAGGAAGGAGATACGGACGAATATGATTTGCAGGGAAAGGAAAAAGAAAATGGGGCGGTATATCTGCCACAGACTGGCTACAGCGGGCGTGGTTTTGTGCATCCTGCTGACCGGCTGTGGGAACACAGGACAGGATACGGATGCTTCGGCTCAGGAAGCAGACGTGGAAGCACTGACTCCGATAGCGATAAAGCCGTCTGAAGAGGAAGAAGGAAAGACAGCGGAGAGCAGCCATTCTATCAGCACGGACGGGAGCAATACGGGAAGCGGCAGCGGAACAGCGGAAAACAGTGATTCCCGTGAGAGCGGTCCGGCGGCAAATGGGCAGGCAGAAGAGAAGGAAGACGCCGAAACTGACAAACACACCGATATCAATGCAAATGACCAGGCAAACGGACAAACCGGAACAATAGGACAGCCCGGAGCGGAAGGAACTTCGGGAGCAGCAGGAAATCTGGAGACAGGCGGTACTCCTGGAGCGGAGGGCACGTCAGAGAACGCCGAACTGTCCGGAGAGGCAGGAAAGACCGGAGCAGACGGAACCTGGAGGGAGACGGAACAGGCAGAGGCAGTCGGAACTGCAGAAACAACAGGAAAGCCTGGGGCAACCGGAACGCAGGGAGCAGCAGGACAGACGGGGACAGGAGAAACGCAGGAAGCGGCAGGGCAGCCGGAAGAAAGCGCGAATGCAGCTTCCGGGACCGCACCTGAGCCGCCCGTGGCAGCGCAGCAGAACGGATATGTGGTGGTCATCGACGCCGGACATCAGCGTAAGGGCAACAGCGAGAAGGAACCCATAGGCCCGGGCGCCAGCGAAACCAAGGCAAAGGTTGCCGGCGGCACCTCCGGGGCCACCAGCGGGCTGAAGGAGTACGAGCTGACCCTGATGGTGGCGGAGAAGCTGGAGGCCGAGCTGCAGGAGCGGGGCTATCAGGTTATCATGGTCAGGACCTCCCATGATGTGGACATGAGCAACAGCGAGCGGGCACAGGTGGCAAATGACGCGGCTGCGGACGCCTTTATCCGCATCCATGCCAACGGCTCGGAGAATACTTCCGCCCATGGGGCCATGACCATCTGCCAGACCGCCTCCAATCCCTACAACGCCGATTTCTATGAGCAGAGCAGGAGCCTGTCGGATAAGGTGCTGGATGCGCTGGTGGCGTCAACGGGCTGCAAGAAGCAGTATGTGTGGGAGACGGATACCATGAGCGGCATCAACTGGTGCCAGGTGCCTGTTACCATTGTGGAGATGGGCTATATGACCAATCCGGAAGAGGACACCCTGATGGCAACCGAGGACTATCAGGAGAAAATCGCGGACGGTATAGCCGACGGCATCGATCAATTTCTGGAGTGACACTATGTTCAATTTTGAAGAAGAATTAAAGAAGCTTCCCAAAAATCCGGGCGTCTATATCATGAGAGATGACAAGGATGTCATATTGTACGTGGGCAAGGCCATCAACCTCCACAATCGTGTGCGCTCGTACTTCCGCGAAAACATCGGCAGAGGTCCCATGATTGACAGGATGGTATCACTGATTGCGCGCTTTGAATACATCGTCACGGATTCCGAACTGGAAGCCCTTGTCCTGGAAAACAATCTTATCAAGGAGCATTCGCCGAAGTACAATACCCTGCTGAAGGATGACAAGACCTATCCTTACATCAAGGTGACAGTGGGGGAGGACTATCCCCGGATTCTTTTTTCCAGAGTCATGAAAAAGGATAAGTCAAAGTATTTCGGGCCGTATACCAGCGCGGCGGCAGTGAAGGATACCATTGAGCTGTTAAACAAGCTCTATCAGCTGCGGACCTGCAACCGCAGCCTGCCCAGGGATATCGGCCTGGAGCGCCCCTGCCTGAACTATCATATCAAGCAGTGCAACGCGCCCTGCCAGGGCTATATCAGTAAGGAACAATACAGGGAACAGGTGACTCAGGCCCTGGAATTTTTGAACGGCAATTACAATCTGATTCTGAATGACCTGGAATCGAAGATGAAGGCAGCGGCGGAGACGCTGGATTTCGAAGCCGCCGCGGGCTACCGGGATCTCTACAACAGTGTCAAACAGGTGTCCCAGAAACAGAAGATTACGGACAGTGCGGGAGAAGACAAGGACGTAATCGCCATGTACCAGGACGAGCGGGAAGCGGTGGTACAGGTTTTCTTTGTCCGGGACGGCAAGCTGATCGGCAGAGAGCATTACTATATGACACATGTGTCAAGCGGAAGCAGGGCGGAAATCCTGGAGAATTTCGTAAGGCAGTTCTACGCGGGCACGCCGTTTATTCCCAGGGAATTAATGCTTCAGTACGAAATCGGGGACAGGGAGCTGATCGAAAAGTGGCTCACCGGGCGCAAAGGAGGACGGGTGTACATACGCGTGCCCAAGATCGGCTCCAAGGAGAAGCTGGTGGAGCTGGCGGCACAGAACGCAAAGCATATCCTGGAGCAGGACAGGGAGCGATTGAAGCGGGAGGAAGGCCGCACCATAGGCGCGGTGAAGGAGATTGCGGCGCTTTTGGGGATGGAGCATATCGAGAGGATGGAAGCCTT
>CANDMH010000239.1 GCA_947385785.1 uncultured Lachnospiraceae bacterium | reverse complement strand
GCAACGACAATCGACATAACATGCCAAAGTAAAGATTTTAAAGTCGTTTACTATAGCTGCATCAGGTTCGCTTTAGGTGAGGCGTTTCACACAAGCTTATGGTTCAGCTGTTTCAGGCCTGCTCCAGGTTCAGTATCCCGTCGTATCGCGGGCGCATATCCGGTTCCAGGCGGTGAGTGACTGTGATGGTCAGGCAGTCATCCAGACGCATTATCCGTTCTTCAATTTTCCTTGCCGTTTCTCTGTCCAGATTGGCGGTAAACTCATCTAACAGCAGTACCCTGTTCTTTCGAAGCAATGCCCTGGCGAGACTGAGGCGCTGCCTTTCGCCGCCTGAAAAGTTCCTGCCGTTTTCGCCTGCCATGGTGGAAAGGCCCTCCGGAAGAGAAGCCACAAGCTCTGCCAGGCCGGCCTGTTCCACTGCGGATTCGACTTCCGGCAGGGTGTATTTTTCGTCAAACAGGGTGATGTTATTCAGAATCGTGTCCTGGAACAGAAAGGTATCCTGGGACACATATGCCACAATATTTCCCAGACACTCCCGCGGCAGTTCCCGCAGTTCGACACTGTCATAGGATATGCGCCCGCTGTAATCCGGATAATATCCCAACAGCAGGGAGAGAAGGGTGCTTTTTCCGCAGCCGCTCCGTCCTGCTACGGCATAATGCTTTCCTGCCTGGAAACAAAACGAAAGTTCGTGGAGGACTTCCTGTCCTTCTCTGTATCCGAAAGAAACCTTGTCAAGGGTGATCTTTTCCCGGAAGCGGTCCGGATACCGGGTCTCTTCCCCGGAATATTTTTTCTCCCTGGAATATACTTCCGTATCCCCCAGTAAACCCTGAAACCGTTTCGATAAAGGTCTGGAAGCACGGAAATTGGCGATGATGGAAGGCATGGATACGATAGGAGAGATGATATTTCCGATTAAATGCCCGAAAGCAATCACCATGCCCGCGGAAAATCTTCCTTTCAGGGAAAACCAGGCTGCCGCTGCCATCACCAGGACAGTGGAAAGCAGTCCCACAAAATTTCCCGCAGAAGCGCAGAACATCCTGCAATAAGCATTGCGCCTGTTGGCATCCTCCATGGAACGGTTCTTTTTATCGTGTTTTTGCAGGATGAGGGACAGAATTCCGTAGGAACGGATCAGGCGGAACCCTGCAAAATCATCCCTGATTTCCGTGGTATAGTTTTCCGCGCTTTTGGCATAGTTTTCCATGCTTTTTTCCAGGGGGGATGTTGACAGCCTGGTCACTCCCATGGAAAGCAGTGCAAGCAATACCATCAGCACAAGCAGGGCAGGCTGCAGGGCGATACAGATCGCGGCGGCGCCTAAAAAGGACATAAGGCCTTCCATCAGGCGGATGGAATTGTTCCAGTATACATTCTCAAACTGGTTCAGGTTGTTGCTCAATTCGTTCATGTATTCCGCGCTGTTCCCTGCGTCGAAGTCCGCCACGCTCCTGCGCATAAGGGCGGAAAAGACATCGCTTTTCAGGGAATACCTTGCGTCTGTGACGGCTTTTGTCTTAACGCAGTAGTAAGACAGATCCAAAAGGATATAAACTACCACAAAAGCGATGCCTCCCAGCAGCGTCCGAAGCAGCTCCGCCCCATCTTTTTCCACGCAGTCCACCAGTGCACTCATGACAAGGGAGAACAGGGAACCCGTGATACTGGAGACCACAAGCAGCGCCAAAAACAGCAGGAAATATCCTTTTTTTCTGAACAGATAACGATACATTTGCAATCACTCCTTTTTCCGTTTTTTATGAAAGAAAACATTTTACAAAGGAATACATTACCATGCGGGAAAACTTTCTTATGTAAGAAAATGATGTAAGAAATGGATTCCTTTGGAATGATTACATAGTATCCTGTCCGGGGTCATTTTGCCAACAATCCTCGGTTGTAAGAATTACAATCAAACATTGTGCCGGGGCTGTAGCTGCCTTGCCGTCTCTTGTGCCTGCTTCGCAGGTATAAATATTTGTACAATGACTGTGGAAGTTTTCAGACGGCAGGGTATTGTGGCGGAGCGTGTCTGAAAATTGCTTTCCATCAGCTGTGTTTTTCAAAAACGCACCACGGCTCAGAGCCGTTGCAGATCCCGCGCCACCTGTTCCGCTATATAGGCCTCAAATTTCACTTCCGGCATCATGGAGAGAAGCGCTTCCTTGGATGCCATATACTTTTCCGTCAGATTCTTATCCCTGTAGAATTTCGTCAGTTCCCGCAGCAGCGAGAATTTGTCATGGGCTTCGCCATAGTCCAGGACTGCCGCCTTGTGTGCTTCCACATACGCGAGATTCCCGGTTCTGAGAGCGGCCAGAAGACACAGGTTCCATATGGGAGCATTGCCCGGGGAAGGTGGTTCCATCAGCGAGATGACGGCCGGTTCCCTCTCCTGCATTTCCAAAATCAGTTCGTCATATCCCAGGATGGACAGCGCTTCAAAGTAAAGCATCAGGGTTTCAAAACCGGGAGATTCGCGGAAATTCTTCTCGCATTCCAACCGGATCAGGCGGTTCCTTCCAAGCATGGTGTGCAGTTGGACTCTCTGCAGGCTGAAGGGCATTTTCCCGGTTTTCTGTGCCAGCTTCTCCGCCAGATCCAGTGCTCTCCGGGCGGACTCCCATCCCTGCTGCAGCAGTAAATGCATCTTTGTACTTTCCAGTTCCGTCTTTTGCTGCTCCAGATCTGCCGCATCCCCGACGTCGTTTTCCAACATGCTGTCTATGGTTGCAAGCTGTGTCCTGAGGCATTCCATGGCTTCCCTGAAGGAAGCTTCGTCCCTCAAAACAGAATACCTCAGCACCAGATCCTTTGCCCTCTCCAGGGGCGACCGGCCGAATAATTCGTCCATGCTCACCCCAAAGAAATCCGCGATCCTGGGCAGCAGCGCCACATCCGGGGTGCCGTTTCCAACCTCCCATTTCGATATGGTCTGGGGTACCAGGAAGAGATATTCCGCAAGCTGTGTCTGGGTAATATTCTTCGCCTTTCTCAGGGCGGCTATTTTTTCTCCGATTGTCAGGCTCATTGTCGTCGTACTCGCATTTCTTTATTTTTCAATTGGTCTGTGTTTCCCGTATAATGGCAGCATCTTTTCACAATGGCAGGTTTTTAAGGGGAATGTAAGGAAGTGTCTGCGACAATTCCGAAGCAAATTTATTTCTTCATACTTCCTGATTGTAGCATATTTCGTCCCCTGTTTCCAGAGGTACGGGTGATTTTCTGGATTGCATTGACTTTTTGCATGTCAGGGCATAAACTGGACAAAAGAGCATCGGTGGTTTCGACGGGAACATAGTTGAAGCCGGAAAACAGAGTATATCGGTGGGGGCGCCGGGGCTTCCCGGCGATCTGTCCTCTCAGTCCCGCTTTGTCGGGGTTGCCTTCACAAAGCTGAATTCGGTATCGGGGAAACGTAAATGCGGATGGAAAGATAACCGGGACAAGCTTATTTCGATTGATGTTTCAGGGATTCCAATCAGGCAGATAAATTTTTTATACTCGTGAGCGCAAACATTTGCCGCTTTTTGTCTTATGTTGCAGCAGCGCTCACTCGTTATACATTTCATTTGGCAAATGTTTTAGACCGTGAGTATAAAATATGACACACTGATGTCATATTACGAAGTGTATGATAGATTTACATTTAAGGAGGCAGACGCCGCTTCCCATAGTGAAATGCAGGGAGGAGGGTGTACTTTTGCCAGATTCAGTAAGGGAAAGCATGCAAAACGAAAGGAGAGCGACACCATGGAAAACACAATGAAACAGGAACTGAAGATCTGCCAGAGCTGCGGGATGCCCATGCAGGAGGAGCAGTACGGAACCAACCAGGACGGCAGCAGGAACGACACCTATTGCTGCTACTGCTACAAGGACGGAGCCTTTGCCCAGGACTGCAGTCTGGAGGAGATGATAGACTTCTGCGCGTCCTTCGAGGTAGAGGGCGGCCGGGCCAGGACGATAGAGGAAGCGAAAGCCATGCTCGGGGAGTACTTCCCGACACTGGAGCGCTGGAGGGCGTAAGGAAGCAGGAAGACTGGTGCTTCGAGACATACAACTGCCCCAGGTACACCGCTCCGGACGGGGAGGAAAACGTCATTCTGGACTATGGGATCTCCGTATGGTAAATATACACGCAATGGAAAGGAAAGACTGATATGCTGGAAATACCGGAAAGCCTTACTATAGCCGCACAGCTGAACGAAACCGTGAAAGGACTGGAGATCCGCAGGGTGGAAGCGGCCCACACCAAGCACTCCTTTGCCTGGTACACAGGCGAGCCCGGCTTCTACGCGGAGATCATGGAGGGAAAGCGCCTGGGGGAGGCCGCGGGCTGGGGCAGCTATGTGGAGATCGGGGTGGGAGACTACCGCTTTGCCGTAGGGGACGGAACGAATTTAAGATACTACGCCCCCGGCGAAAAGCTTCCGCCCCGCTACCAGACCAGGATCGAGCTGGAGGACGGCAGCAACCTGGTGTGCACCGTGCAGATGTACGGCTCCATGTTCCTGGTGGATCCTAAGGAGTACGACAATTTCTATTACCATGTGGCCAAGGAGAAGCCCATGCCCGGAAGCGAAGAGTTCGACTACGCCTATTTCCGGGAGCTGCGGGAGCAGACCCCGGGAAACCTGTCCATGAAGGCCTTCCTGGCTACGGAACAGCGGATTCCCGGTCTGGGGAACGGCGTGCT
>CANDMH010000238.1 GCA_947385785.1 uncultured Lachnospiraceae bacterium | reverse complement strand
GATATGAGGCTGTGACTGGAGTTCAGACGTGTGCTCTTCCGATCTGAAATATACTCCCCATGCCTTTCAGCGATATGTTAATATCTATTACAAGCCCGGAAAGCTCTCCAAATAAAGCCATTTCCATTGACTTTTCAGGCGAACAGGTGTACAATACCTGTTGATGTATGTTGACCTGAAAAGTCAGCCTTTTGCCTTCGGAAGCCGCCAAGCATTTCCGAAGGCATTTTCTTTTATGACGCTTTCTTCACGTCCTCTTTATCTTTTTTCCGCACGGATTTCAAGACTACCTTTACCGTATCTTCCCTGCTGCTTATTATCATTGCTATTGCCCGGAATACCTTCTGCGCATCCGGCTGTGATGCTTTTACTGCTGCCATGCTTCTTTCCTCCTCTTCCTATGCAAACCTCAGCTGCCCGATCTGCTCCTCCGATATCCTCTGTTGCTGTTTCCTGTCCCCCATACACAATTCCGGCAGGTTTACCCTCACAAGTGCCGCCGGAATCGGTGGGCATACCGCATTTCCGCACCGCTTCACCTGTTCGCTCCGTGGATAAGCATTTCCCTCACTATCATGGTCGATGATGTAATCCTCTGGAAATCCCTGACAGCCGTACAGCTCCCGCGGCTCCAGCATCCGCAATCCAATGTCCGCTATCAAGCTGGCTTATGAATTTACGGAAGGTCACGCCCTGTTTCGCTTTTATTGGCCTGTGTCCGCGATTCAGCGGCCCCCAGGTCTTGAATTCCTCCACGTTCTCCAACATGATTACCCGTGGCCTTACCTTTCCTGCCCACCGCAACGCCACCCATGCAAGCCCCCGGATGTTCTTATCTTTTGGCTTCCCGCCCTTGGCCTTGCTAAAATGCTTACAGTCCGGCGAGAACCACGCCAGTGCCACCGGATGGCCCTCACAGGCTTTTACCGGGTCAACATCCCAGACACTCTCACAGTAATGCTTTGTGTCAGGATGATTCGCCCTGTGCATCCGAATGGCTTCCGGGTCATGGTTGATGGCTATGTCCACGCTTATCCCGGTTGCCATCTCTATTCCCGTACTGGCACCTCCTCCACCAGCGAAGTTGTCAACTATTAATTCTCCGTTTATCATGGTACCATCTCCATTTCACTCAGTGTCACCTTCACCCATGAAGTCAAACAGTGTCGGCGCTTCTATATCCTCCTCTGCCGCCTGCAGATATCCCACCCCATCCCTGAAATAATCCGGATTCAGTTCACATCCTATCCCATACCGTTTCATTTTAACTGCTGTCATCGGTACTGTCATAAGACCACCGAACGGGTCAAATACTGCATCTCCCTCATTGCTGTAACGGTTTATGATACGCTCCACGATATCAAGCTGTAACGGGCATACGTGCATCTGCTGCCTGCGCCTGCTCTGGTTTGTATTGAGTGTACGCATCCGGTTGATGTCGTCCCACACCTCAAGATTATTCCAGCTTCCCGGTGCCACTACCATGAATACAGCAGGCAGTCTCCCCTTTTCATCCAGCTTTCTCGCCAGTTCAACATGTTCGCGATAATCATACACATGCTGCCTGCTGTATTTCCTGTAAACCGCCTGCAGGTTATCTACGGAAACGGCTTCCAGTTCACTTTTACTTACCAGCCTGTCACCGGAACTTCTCCAGTATCCATGCGCATCTATCTGCCACTGTGCCCTTGTATATTCTTCCTTCGTTTTAACCACAGGCTCATCCGCATATGCAGTCGACCGTTCTGTCGGCAGCTTACGGAACAGCAGGATATATTCCGGGCACCCTACTCCCATTTTGCTTCCATCCTTGCACTGCTCTGTCCATCCCAGGCGGTAAGTCTGGTTGTTTTCCCTCACTACATCCGTCACCACTGTAATCATTCCAAAATACTGGAAGCCGTGTTTCATATAGTGGCTGATGCACAATGCGTGGAATGGCTCCACTGTCGGCATGCCGGTCCCTGTCGTATTTCCAAATAATACCCGGTCTTTTACATGGATTGCCGCCACCCTGCCGGGTTTTAGAATCCGAAGCAGTTCCGGAGTCAGGAAATCCATCTGCTCAAAGAACCGCTCTGTATTCTGGTTATGGCCGAAATCATTGTAATTAGCGCTGTACTCATAATGATTGCCAAATGGTATGGATGTATGGATAAGGCCGACACTGTTGCTTTCCATGCGCCCTGTCTCTTCCACACAGTCATCATTTACCGCCCTGTACCTGTTTCCCTTCACTTCCACTGTTTTTACCCCCATCTTTCGCTGCAGCGCATATTCTTTTCCTGAACCTGACAGGCCGTACTTTTTCACTATTTCCACCATCTTTTTCACCATATTTTCATGGTTCTTCCACTTTTCCAGCAGAACCTCCCTGATTTCCCTTTCGTTTTCCATGTAGATGATATCAATAATGACAGGATCCTTCTGTAAAAAACGATAGCAGCGGTGTATCGCCTGTATGAAATCATTGAATTCATAGTCAATTCCCAGAAATATCTCCCTGTGACAATACCTTTGGAAATTACATCCTGATCCGGATAACTCTTTCTTTGTTGCAAACAGCCTTGTCCTTCCTTCGGAAAAATCAATCACCCGTTTTTCCCTCAGTTCATAGTCCTGCGCCCCGTAAATATCAACCGTCTCCGGCAATGCTTCCTTAATTGCATGACGCTCCGCTTCCAGGTCATGCCATAAGATGAAACTGTCTTCCGGTGAAGCAGAAACGATCTCCTGCATCTTTTCGACACGGGCGCCGATACTTTCACGTTTGACCTGTGCCGCTTCCTTCAGGCCTGCTGCCGCTTCGCTGAAAAGGCTCATCTGACCGTCCCTGTCGACTGCATTACCATATTGTATTGGCAGTTCATGCCAGCGGACATCCAGCGGCGGCAGTATGTATCCTTCGTCTGAGTACTCCGGGTTTATATCTGACGGCTTTGTAACAAACAACGCCCAGCTGCTGACCCACAGCCAGAACTCATCTTCCATATTGGGGTAAAGAGTCAGATTGTTGGCCTTCTGACTGTCCCTCTGGAAGAACCTTGTCAATGCCTGCCCTGTATCCATAACCTCTAAATATCCTGCATAATGAATCAGTTCCTTGTACTTATTGGGTGATGGTGTCGCAGTAGCTACAAGTTTGTATTTGACGCTTTTAAACTTGTCAAGGAACGTCTGGTACGTTTTGCTGCCAAAGCTCCTGAGCACGCTGGCTTCATCCAATGATGCCGCTGTGAAACAGCATGGGTCTATATCCCCATCCCTTACTCTCTCATAATTTGTCAGCAGAATCATTCCGGCTGCTGCCTCCGCTTCCATCATGTTGCGGACATACTGCGGCTCCTCATATCCCATGAGCTGCACAGCATCCCGTATAAACTCCTGTCTGACACCAAGCGGCATGACGATAAGTGCTCTGCCCCTGTCGTGCTTCGCTGCCTGATAGCAGAATTCAATCTCCTGCACTGTTTTTCCCAGGCCAAAAGACTCAAACAGTGCTCTCCTCCCTCCTCGCAGCGCCCATGCAACCGCGTCACGCTGATGCGGCAATAATGCTTTATTCAGCTGTGAAGGTTCAATGCAAAAACCGCTGTCTGCGGCAATCTCAATCTTAGTCTGTAAAAATTCCTTGTAAGTCATACTGTTCAGAGCCTGCTATAGCGTTGCCCCGGCCGGAGGCGGCTCCTTTCGCTTAATTAAAATTCAATAAATTCGGATAATTCCATCTGTCCGTCCACATTTGCCCTGGCTTTCTTCTCTTCCCTCATCCTGGCATCTTTGTAGGCATTATACTTTTTTCGGTACTCATAGCTTTTCCCGAATATGTTCCACGCGGCCTTCACGACATTCGGTTCATAGGGGCGGATCAGCTCCAGGTCCGCGACTGCCTTATGGGAAATCGGGCATCCACAGCATCCTGTCCTTGTAAGCCCGTAGACCTCATATGCATCGGAATATCTGACACCAAACTGCTCTTTGTACCAGGCCTTGTCCTTATCTGTGACATAGTAAAGGGGCCTGAACCTGTACTGCCCGTCACTGGTTTCCGTGAAGCAGAGCGCTGTATTGTCTTTACGCGGCACGGATCTCATGCCGCCCTCGTCCCGGCGCTCTCCCGTGACAATCATTTCGTAGCCTTTCTGGGCATTGTGCGCCACCTGCTTCTTGCAGTAATCACAGCACTGTGCGCTGATCTGGAAATCCGGCGGGCATTCCCTTATAAAATCCATTTTCAGGCTTCTCCCTCCACCGCTTCTGTTTCGCAATAATCCGCATACGGAAAGTGTGATTCATTTATTGCTTTTTCTTCTGCTTCTTCCTGTGTTTCCGCTTCCACTTCCGTTTCAAAACTTGCCCATACTGTAACACTGTATCTTGCCATCTTTACCCCTCCAGCGTAACCTTTGTATAAATCATCATTGCAAGGTCAGAAAAGGAAAATTCGCTGATACTTTCAACGGGTATTTCAATCGGCGTTCCGTTTTTGTCTTTCAATCCTGTATACATTGCTTTCCTTCCCTTCTGCGGTCGTTATCACGCCCGCCCCAGTAAATCAGTTACCAGTTTCCAGTCTTTCAGGTATAAAGCGGAACGGAAGGACACATTGTTGTAGACGTTAGAACGGGCGCTGCGCAAGTTCAACGCCGCCACTCCACCGCCGGAAGCGTCGCTGAAGCTCGAACCCCGGAAAGGCACGGCTTCTTCAAGCTCACTGTCAGCCCATATCCCCGCTTTCTCCTGCTGC
>CANDMH010000237.1 GCA_947385785.1 uncultured Lachnospiraceae bacterium | reverse complement strand
CCCAGGCAGCAGATGTATATACAGCGTTTCTATCTCTATCTGAATCTGACGAAGCCTTCCCACAGGCTGTATCTGTCCTGGTCCAGGGTGAACAGCGCCGGGAAGTCCATCCGTCCGGCTTATCTGGTGGATGTGATCCGCAGGCTCTATCCGGATATTGCGGTGGGGCATCCGGAGCAGAGGAGCCCTCTGGAGCAGATCGTGACGGGGCAGGAGGGGCTGGGATATCTGGCGGAAGGCCTGCGGGAGTATGCGGAAGGAGTATTGCCGCAGGAGAAGGAAGCGGAACTGTTTACGATATACCGCGTATATAGTGATGGGAAAATGGAGGAAAGGCGCGACTTCCTGACAGAGGCGGCCTTTAAGAGATATCAGGACACGGGATTGTCCCGGGCGGTGGCAAGGGCTTTGTACGGCGTGCAGCTGGAGAACAGCGTGACCAGGCTGGAGACCTGTGCAGCTTGTGCCTACCGGCATTTTCTGCAGTATGGACTGGATTTGAAGGAGAGAGAGGAATTTACTTTTGAGAGCGTGGATATGGGAAATGTATATCACGCAGTGCTGGCGCAGTTTGCAGAGAAATTGACGGAAAACCATTATACCTGGTTTGATTTTCCGGAAGAATTTGCATCGGGCTGTGTGCGCGATGCACTGGAACGCTATGCGGCTGATTACGGGAGTACGGTTCTGTACAGCAGTGCGAGGAATGAGTATGCGATTACCAGGATGGGGCGGATATTGACCAGGACTGTGCTGACTCTGCAGAAGCAGCTGCAGAAAGGGCGTTTTGAGCCGGAATCCTTTGAGATTTCCTTCAAGTATGCGGATCATTTGGAAAGTGTCAATGTGGCGCTGTCGCCGCAGGAGAAAATGCGGCTTCAGGGGCGTATTGACAGGATTGACGTGGCGGAGGATGACGAGAGGCTGTATGTGAAAGTTATCGATTATAAATCGGGGCATAAGCGCTTTGACCTGGCGGCGCTGTATTATGGCCTGCAGCTTCAGCTGGTGGTATATATGAATGCAGCCATGGAGATTGAGGGCAGGCGTCATCGGGGCAAAGAAGCCGTGCCGGCGGCGATGCTGTATTATCATATCGACGATCCGTCGGTGGAAACGCCGGTAGAACTGACACCTGAGGAAATCAATGAACAGATTCTGGAAAAGCTGCGGATGAACGGTGTGGTGAACAGTGAGCCCCATATCGTGGAAATGCTGGACGGCACAATGGAAAACAAATCCGCCGTGATTCCGGTGGAGCGGAAGAAGGACGGCAGCTTTTCCGCCCGCTCCTCGGTGCTCAGCGGAGAGGAATTGAAGACGGTGTCTGATTATGTGAGCCATAAGGTTGCGGAGATTGGGAGAGAGATTCTGGACGGGACTATCTCCCTGAATCCTTATGAGAAAGGCAGCGAGGACGCCTGTACGTACTGTGCTTACAGGAAGGTGTGCGGCTTCGAAGCCTCTCTGCCCGGCTGCGGGAAGCGGAAGCTGGAGGATATGGACAGGGAGGAGGCGCTGCACAGGATGGCGGGTACAATCGCGGAGACGGAAGAGCTGGAGGAAGATTTGGGAAGTACTTTTGGGGAAAACTGATAGAAGTAAATTTTATGGTGAATTACGTAACGAATTTGCGAAATTACTTGACATGGAACGAAAAGAGTGCTAAACTGACTTTATTAAAGGTGCTGAGCGGAAACGGTTCGCCTTTATCATTTGTTAATCAAAAAAGCAACACTAACTCTGGCTGGAGCGGTTGCTTTTTTGATGTTTATCTTTTGTAACTCATTTTGGCGAAAGGCGAACCGCTAACTGTTTCGTCAGCACCCTGGGTTGGTTTCCCAACCTGCCTGTATCGTAACATATGTTAAGATAATATTCAATCATTCTTACCCAGGCGGAAGGCCCGGCTTTTCTCCAATCGTTCTTTGAAGATACGTTCGTTCCCTTCCTCCGTAGGGAGGTAGTATCTCCTGTCCCTGAGGCTTTCCGGCAGGCAGGTCATGTGGGCCATTTTTTCCGCAGTGTCATGGGCATAGACATAGCCTTCCCCGTAGTGCAGATCGTTCATAAGCTGTGTGGGCGCGTTGCGGATAACCAGAGGCACCGGTTCCGAAAGCCGGGTCAGGGCATCCGCTTTGGCTGTCTCATAGGCGCGGTAGAGAGCATTGGAGCGGGGGGCCAGGGAGAGATAGACCACAGCCTGGGTCAGGTTCAGGTTACATTCAGGCATTCCGTTAAAATGGCATGCCTGATAAGCCGCAACCGCAATCTGCAGCGCCTGGCTGTCTGCCAGACCGATGTCCTCGCTGGCAAAGCGGATCAGTCTGCGGGCGATGAAGAGCGGGTCCTCCCCTGCCTCCAGCATTCTGGCCAGCCAGTATACGGCGGCGTCCGGGTCGGAATTGCGCATGGATTTGTGGAGGGCGGAGATCAGATTGTAATGTTCCTCGCCTTTTTTGTCATACAGGAAAGCCTTTCTGCCAAGGCATTGTTCCAGCGCTTCCCGATGGATGGTGATGGAGCCGTCGGGTGAAATCTCTCCGTTGAGTACGGCCATCTCCAGCGTATTCAGCGCTTTGCGGGCATCGCCGTTGGAAAAGGCGGCAATGGCGGGAAGGGTGTTCTCCTCCATGCGGACAGTGGTATTGCCGAAGCCTCTTTTGTCCGCCATGGTTCTGCGCAGCATTTCCGTCAGTTCCTCCCCAGTCAGCTCTTTCAGCACGAATACCTTACAGCGCGACAGAAGGGCGCTGTTGATTTCAAAGGAAGGGTTCTCTGTCGTCGCGCCGATGAGGGTAATGCTGCCCTTTTCCACATAAGGGAGGAAGGCATCCTGCTGGGCTTTATTGAAACGGTGGATTTCGTCCACGAAAACAAGGGTGCGGATGCCGTAATTGCGGTTTTCTTCAGCCTGTTTCATGATTTCCTTAATTTCTTTGATGCCGCTGGTGACGGCGCTGAAGTTCAGAAAGTCTGACTTCGTCCGTCCTGCGATGATTTTTGCCAGAGTGGTCTTGCCCACGCCGGGAGGTCCCCAGAAGATCATGGAGCAGACCTGGTCCTTCTCCAGCATCTGGCGGAGCAGTTTTCCTTCCCCGAGCAGGTGGGTCTGCCCCACATAATCCTCCAGGGACCGGGGGCGCATTCTGTCCGCCAGAGGCGCCATGGCCGGGGAGGGGGAATAGTCATTTGAAGTATCGAAAAGGGACAGCTGCTGCATGGTGAGCCTCCTTGTATTTTTTGGCAGGTATTTCATGACGATTACCTGCTCTATCATATATGAAATTCGGCCCTTGTGCAAGGGAAATCTGCTTTTGGTTGATGGCAGCAGTCTGTGAAGGGTTGCTGGTTCGTGTTCACAGGTGCCTCCGCAAGGCGTTTTTTGTGGGTTTTTTGCGCAATTTGCACGAAAATCCCGATTGTGCTTGACATTACCATATACATGAATTATTATATTCTTATTAAAAGCAGGGCGGACACGATATGGGCATCGTATCCGGCTGTATTCTTACATCATGTGTTGTTTTGAGCTTCTGGGATTAAGGGCGCTTCCGCCGTTTTTCAGTGGAACGAGAATTTCATAGGAATCGTTGGAAAATGTGCGGCATTGTCCAGGGCAGCGATAGACTTTGCATTTGGGGTATAGTATAAGGAAGTGTATACAATTCTTAACGAATGGGGAGCAGGACAGGAGAGGGTATTATAGAAAGGGGTATGGATATGGCACTGACAAGAGAGGATTTGCAGGCGATTTCAGGTTTGCTGACACCGATACATGTGTGTTTGGGTAAGGTTGAGGCCAGACTGGACAAGGTGGAGGGGCATCTGGATCAGATAGACTCCAGGCTGGACAAAATGGATACGCGTTTGGACCAGATAGACGCCAGGCTGGACAGGGTGGAGGCGCGTCTGGATCAGATGGAAGCCAGGCTGGACAGGGTGGAGGCGCGTCTGGATCAGATGGAGGCCAGGCTGGACAGGGTGGAGGCGCGTCTGGATCAGATGGAAGCCAGACAGGACAGGATGGAGGCGCGTCTGGATCAGATGGAAGCCAGACAGGACAGGATGGAGGCACGCCTGGATCAGATGGAGGCGCGTCTGGATCAGATGGATACCAGGCTGGACAGGATGGATGAGCGTCTGGATCAAATGGACACCAGGCTGGACAGGATGGATGAGTGTCT
The DNA here is from genome assembly GCA_947385785.1 of uncultured Lachnospiraceae bacterium. Taxonomy (GTDB): domain Bacteria; phylum Bacillota; class Clostridia; order Lachnospirales; family Lachnospiraceae; genus Acetatifactor. The sequence continues at coordinate 597 of CANDMH010000237.1, read as the reverse complement.
GGCTCAGATGGATATCAGGATGTGTAAGGTGGAAGTTCAACTGGAGCAGATGGAGGCAAGGTTTGACAAGGTGGATGATAAGCTTGGGGTAATGACCTTCAGACAGAACCACATGTCTCAGAAACTGGACAATTTACAGCTTGATTTGAGAGTGGGCAAAAGAGATATCGAGCGGGAGATTCATGACCTGAACGATCAGATGGAAACAGTAATCGTAATCATGGAGGCGAACGAACTGCTGCCGAAAAAGAGCGGGTCCTGGTAAATCGGTCTGAGGGAAAGGAAAAATTATGGCAGTCATATTTACAACGGAGCAGCAAAGAGCCATCGATCTGCATGGCTGCAACATTCTGGTATCGGCGGCGGCGGGGAGCGGCAAAACTGCCGTATTGGTGGAACGTATCGTTCAAATGGTATGTAATGAGCGCAATCCTGTAGATATTGACAGGCTGCTCATCGTCACTTTTACCAATGCGGCAGCTGCGGAGATGCGGGAGCGCATCGCGGCGGGGATCTCAAAGAGGCTTACGGAGCATCCGGATTCCGAGCATATCCAGAAGCAGGCCACACTCTTACATAATGCCCAGATTACTACCA
>CANDMH010000236.1 GCA_947385785.1 uncultured Lachnospiraceae bacterium | reverse complement strand
GGTCTGTCCCCATCCTGCTCAAACAGCCGAACGCCGAACGGGGCAGAGTAGACCTCGCATTTTTTACCCTCAAGATAATTTGCAAGCTGGCGGAATAACTCACCGCTGATCTTCTGATGGATTCTGGACGGAGTTGCCATCATAAATGCCTCGCCATTTATGATTTCTATAGATTCATTCTCATCCCATGTGAGGCAATCGGCAAATGTGTACCGTGCCTTTTCCGCTGGTAATGCCATAAATCAGCCCTCCTTATCCGCTGTTGCTTCAGTGTTATCACGTTCAATAGCTTCTGCCATTTCCCCGGTCAGAGACCACGCCCCTAATTCTTAAAGCTGTGAATCGGCGCCGGAATCCGCCCGCCGCGGTTGATGAAGGCATCACATGCAAACCGGTTCACCGGCATGATGGGCGCATATCCCAAAAGGCCGCCGAATTCCACTGTCTCGCCCACGCCCTTGCCGATGACAGGGATAATACGCACCGCTGTAGTCTTCTGGTTCACCATGCCGATGGCCATCTCGTCCGCAATGATGCCGGAGATGGTAGTTGCCTTCGTATCTCCCGGAATTGCAATCATGTCCAGTCCCACGGAGCAAACGCAGGTCATTGCTTCCAGCTTCTCCAGCGTCAGCGCTCCTGCCTGCACCGCATTAATCATGCCCTGGTCCTCGCTCACCGGAATAAACGCGCCGCTTAAGCCGCCCACATAAGAGGACGCCATCACGCCGCCCTTTTTCACCTGATCGTTCAGAAGGGCCAATGCCGCCGTAGTGCCGGGCGCACCTGCGTATTCCAGACCGATCTCACACAGAATATCCGCCACACTGTCGCCAACAGCGGGGGTGGGCGCCAGGGACAAATCTACGATGCCAAAAGGCACCCCCAGCATGGCAGAAGCTTCCTGCGCCACTAACTGTCCTACTCTTGTCACCTTGAAGGCAGTCTTCTTGATGGTCTCGCAGAGCACCTCGAAATTCTCTCCGCGCACCTTCTCCAGGGCGGTCTTCACCACACCGGGACCGCTGACACCCACATTTATGACCTTATCTGCCTCGGTGACACCGTGGAACGCCCCTGCCATGAACGGATTATCGTCCGGCGCATTGCAGAATACCACCAGTTTTGCACAGCCCAGGGAATCGTTTTCCTTCGTGTATTCCGCGGTAGACCTGATAATCTCCCCCATCAGCTTCACCGCATCCATATTGATGCCCGTTCTGGTGGAACCCAGATTGACAGAGGAGCACACCCGCTCCGTACCGGAAAGCGCCCTGGGAATGGAGCGGATCAGGAGCTCATCCGCAGGCGTCATGCCCTTGCTGACCAGCGCGGAATAGCCGCCGATAAAGTTTACGCCCACCTCTTTCGCCACCCTGTCCAGCGTCAGGGCCACCGTGACGAAATCCTCCTCTGTCCTGCAGGCGGCGCCTCCCACCAGCGCAATGGGGGTTACCGATATCCGCTTATTTACAATGGGTATGCCAAATTCTCTGGAAATTTCCTCCCCGGTCTTCACCAGGTCCTTTGCGGCCTCATATATCTTTGCATAGATTTTGTCATTCAGTCTCTGCAAATCGGAATCAATGCAGTCCAGAAGGCTGATGCCCAGCGTGATGGTGCGCACGTCCAGGTTCTCCTCCGCGATCATTTTGTTCGTTTCTGTCACTTCATATATGTTAATCATTTCCATTCTCCTAACCCGGACAAGCCGGAGCCCCAAATTTTACAACCTCAAATCCGGTGCATTTTGTCAAAAATCTCTTCCTTCTGGCACTTGATCTGTACGCCGGTCTCCTCCCCCAGCGCGGTCATTTCATCCACCATATCGCCGAAGGGCTTTGCCATGGTACTGGTGTCCACGATCATCATCATATTAAAATAGCCCTGTACGATGGTCTGGGAAATGTCCAGAATATTGATTCCGTTCTCTGCCAGATAGGTGCAGACCTTTGCTATGATGCCGATGGTATCCTTCCCCACTACGGTAATAATTGTCCTCTTCATATATTCCTCCGTTCCAACGTCTATGACGCCTTTTCTTTTTATGATATCAGCCTGCACCTCATTTGTTCTTAGAAATTGCCGGAAAATGACTGCTGGAATTTTCTTTTGATTACAGAGTTCGCGAAACGGTTCCTGTAATTTGCAGACACTTCCGTACTCACGGCCAAAAACATTTGCCAATTATAATTAACAAATGAACGCTGCACACATGTATGTATTCTGTTCCGAAACGGTGCCCTTTACACAATCACCGCCGGTGTCACCTCGTTGCGCCTTGCCACGCGGATATCAAAATCTCCCGCCTTATAGGGGGTATCCCCCATATTTATCTCCATCCGCACGGACTCGTAAGCCAGTTCCGGCAGATTGTTTTCCTTGCTCAGATGTCCCAGAAGCACCGCCTTCATCTTGTCATGAAGAATCCGGCACAAAAGCTTCCCTGTATTTTCATTGGAAAGATGTCCTCTGTCTCCCAGAATCCGCTGCTTCAGGTAATAGGGGTAAGGTCCCACCTGGAGCATGTTCACATCATGGTTGGACTCCAGCAGCAGCGCGTCCATTCCCTTCAGGCATTCCACTGTATAATCATTATACACCCCCAGATCGGTGCAGACTGCCACTCTTTTGCTGCCGTAAGCAATTCTGTAGGCAACAGGCTGTGCCGCGTCATGGGATATGCGCATGGGATTTACGGTCAGATCCTTTATGATGAATTTCTGATCCTCCTTCACCTCATGGTACAGTCCATGATCCACATTTCCCAAGCCCGCACAGTTCTTCATCGCTTCGATGGTACCGGCTGTGGCATAGATGGGGATTTCGTATTTTCTGGCAATGACCCCCAGCCCCTGGATATGGTCGGCATGTTCATGTGTAATCAATATTCCGTCTATATCCCGCCCTGTCAGATCCAGCTCCTTTAATCCCTTCTCAGTCTTCTTGCCGCTGATACCCACGTCTACAAGCAGGTGAGCCGCTTCCGATCCCACATAGATACAATTTCCACTGCTCCCGCTTGCTATACTGCATAATCTCATTTTTCTGTCTCTCTTCTTATCCTTTTTTCGTTCGGAATTGTGCTGCTTCCTTATTCTATCACTATGTACATTTCCTGGTTACTGTTCACTCGGTGCCTCCGCGAGGGTTTTCGTGCGCATTATGCCCGAAAAGCCCGTTGCAGCCGTTCATCAATCTGACGGCATGTATCCGTCAGGCTACCGCTGTTATCTATCACGAAATCGCAGTTCTTCCTGAAGCTTTCCTCCGACAGCTGTCTGGACATGATCTGCGATATCTTCTCCTCGCTGTAGCCCCTGGTGCGCCGCAGCCTTTCCCGGCGGATTTCCTCATCTGCATAAATATACCACATCTCATCCACCAGCGCAAGATACCCGCACTCGATCAGCAAAGCGGCTTCCACGAAAAACAGCTCCCTCTCCCCTTTACTCCTGGCCAGTTCCAGACGCTCCAGCAAATATTCCCTGACGGCAGGATGAATAATCTCATTCACCTGCTCCAGAAGCCTGGGCCTTGCGAAAATCTTATCCGCCATAACCGCCCTGTCAATCTGCCCGTCCGCCGCCACTGCATCTGTCCCCAGCAGCTTCACAAGCTCCTGATAACCCCGGCTTCCCGGCTGCTTCACCAGGTGCGCCACCTCGTCCGCCAGATATATCTCGCATTTATAGTGCTCTCCTATATAGCGCAGTATCTCCGATTTGCCGGCGCCGACCCCGCCTGTAATTCCTATAAAACGCATGCTTCTACCCCTGATTGCTTTTCCTGCTTTTCAATCACGCAGCTGTGAACCTTCTTCTCCGCATCATAATTGATACCCACCATCACAATCTCGCCGCCATATTCCTCCAATACCGCCGGATAATTCCGCTCTTTCATCTGCAGGATCGCACAGATCAGCTTTTCCATCGTTCCCACAGTTGCGTTGATCAATTCGATCAAACCGGTTTTATCCACATACTCTGACTGTAGTATTTCCTGAAAGCCTTTATTTCCCGGATTCAAACAGGTCCCCACTGAAATGCCACCTCACTTTGCCTCATACCAGTTCTCCCCGGTATGCAGGTCCACCTCCAGCGTCACCGCCAGGTCCGCGGCCGATACCATATTTTCCGTCAGAATCTGCCGCACCTGCTCCTCTTCCTCCCGGTATGTCTCTATGACAAGCTCGTCATGCACCTGCAGAATCAGCCTGGATTTCAGCCCCGCGTCCCGCAGCGCCCGCCACACTCTGATCATGGCAATCTTGATGATATCCGCCGCTGTGCCCTGTATGGGAGAATTCATCGCCACGCGCTCTCCGAAGGAACGCTGCATGAAATTCGAGGAGGAAAGCTCCGGCACTGGCCTGCGCCTGCCGAACATGGTGGTGATATAGCCCTTCTTTTTCGCATCGCTGACCAGCTTGTCCAGGAATTCCTTCACCCCCGGATAGGTGGCAAAATACTGCTCGATATATTCCGCCGCCTCCTTCTTGCTGATGCTCAGATCCTGGCTCAGCCCGAAAGAGCTGATGCCGTACACAATGCCGAAATTCACCGCCTTTGCGTTTCGGCGCTGCAGATCGGTGACCTCCTCAAAGGGCGTATGGAACACCTTTGCCGCGGTGATCCGGTGAATATCCTGGTCCATATGGTAAGCTTCTATCAGCTGTTCGTCCCCTGACATATGGGCAAGCACGCGCAGCTCAATCTGGGAATAGTCCGCGTCCATAAAGACGCAGCCTTCCTTCGGTACGAACACCTTCCGGATGCGTCTGCCCAGCTCCATGCGCATGGGGATATTCTGCA
>CANDMH010000235.1 GCA_947385785.1 uncultured Lachnospiraceae bacterium | reverse complement strand
ACATCCACTTCCTCCGGCGTCAGCGCATAATCCCGGGCATTCAGGCGGGAGAAGTCATAAAACTGTGCCACCAGTTTTTCCATGATCCGGGCATTCCTCTCCAGGATATCCAGAGAATCCGCCTGGAGAGAACATTTGCTGCCGGCTCTTTTCATCCATTTTAAATATCCCAGAATCACGGTCAGAGGTGTCCGCAGGTCGTGGCTGATATTTTCAATCAATTTCTGAAATTCCGCCTCCCGTTTTTCATAGGCCTGGCGTTCCCGACGTACTTCCTCCAGGGCGGCGTTCATGGAATTCGTCAGCCGTTCCAGGTCACGGTCGGGCAGCGGCAGATGGAGAATCTGGTTTTTGGAGAGATCCTGACGGATTTCCGTCAAATCCCGGGTCATTTCCCGAAGCGCCCGTTTCAGGGAAAAACAGCGGAAGGCCAGGTAACCCGCCGCAGCGAGAAGGAACGCCGACAGCAGGATGAGGGCCGGGTATGGCGGTATGGCGACGGACAGCAGTGAGCAGCGGAAAACTGGCATATGTTATTTCTCCCCCTAAATTTCTTTCTTCCTCAATAATACCACACCGACGGTGCCGAAAGCAAGGATGCCTGCCGCGCCGGAGAGAAGGCATCGGGCCATTCCTTCCGCGGTGTCCCAGACGGTAATGCACTCGGACATGTTGACCTGCATTCCGGCGGAGAAGAAGTTGGCAGGCATCCACATGGCGATGTCGAGGAGAAATTCCGATACGGATGCCATGCCCATTCCGGCCAGCAGCAGGATTTTGGGCAAAATGACCAGAATGACAAGCCAGGCCAGGATGCTGAAAAAGCTGTTGTCAAAGAGCTCCAGCAACAGAATGGCCAGAACCAGCGCCGCAATGGCAATCAGGGAAACGGCAGGAAGCTCCGCCAGCATATCCCATACCATGGTGGGACCTGCCTCCTCCAACAGCAGCATGGCGCTTATGATATAGGCGGGCAGTGCGAGAAGCAGCAGGCACAGGGCTGTCAGGAAGCAGACAATGCATTTTCCGATGAAAATCCGGGTTCTGGAGATGCCGTAGGCAATGCTGTTTCCCAGAGTGCCGTTACGTTTATCCGATTCATAGAGCATCACCGCCACATCCCCGGCCACATAGCAGTACAGCATGGGCATGGACACCAGCATGGAGTAGGAAAAGGATGTAATGCCGTAACGAAAATGAGGCAGTCCGCTCATAAGGCACAGGATCAGGTTCATAAACAGGATAAGGCCCAGAAGCCCGATGGCTGTCCCGCGGATTTCCGCGCTGTGCCTGGCTCTGTAAAGTTCGCTTTTCATATAATTCAGCATGTTTCATTCCCTCCGTTTTTTAAGTTCATATAGTAATCTTCCAGTGAAGACTGATGCATGGTCAGTGTTCTGACGGCGAGGCCGTTCTGCGCGGCAAGGCTGCTGTAGACTTCCGGTTCCAGACAGCGGTGGATCTGAATCGTCCGGTCCGGCAGCACCTGGAAAGAGGTGTCCGGATACCGGCGGGTCAGCAGGGCGGCATAGGCTTCCGGATCCGATACGGCAATCTCCAGATAGTCCGCGCATTTATTTGCCAGAGTCTCTGCCGAGAGCTCTTCCAGCAGCTTTCCCCTGCTCAGAAAGCCGAAATGAGTGGCTGTCTGCTGCAATTCCGTTAAAATATGACTGGATAAAAGTATGGTTATCCGCCTTTCTTCATTCAGGCGAAGGAGCAGCCTGCGGAACTCAATGATTCCGCTGGGGTCCAGGCCGTTGATGGGCTCGTCCAGTATCAGAAGCTGTGGTTCGCCAATCATGGCGATGGCGAGCCCCAGACGCTGCTTCTGCCCCAGGGAAAGCTTTCTGCACCTGCTCTTTCTCTTTTCGGTCAGATTTGTCAGCCGCAGCATTTCCTCCACTTTTTCCTTTCCGGGGATACCCTTCTGGATGCGGTAATATTCCAGGGTGTTTTCCACGGTCATATTTGGGAAAATCCCGGGCTGTTCAATCATGACGCCGCACTGTCTGCGGCAGCGCAGAAGCGCTTTCTCTTCAAATTGGCCGAAAAGGCGGATTTCACCGGATGTGGGGAAAATATGCCCGGCAAGCAGCTTTAAAAAGGTGGACTTTCCGGCGCCGTTGTCGCCGATAAGTCCGTAGATGCTTCCCGTCCGGACGTGCAGGCTGACATTGTTCAGCGCCCGGAGGTCGCCGTAGGATTTGGAAACATGTTTTGCTTCTATGGCGTAATTTATGGTCTGGTCAGTGGTGTGGTCGTTCATTTGGAACCTCCTGTTTGCTATTTGTCAGCCGGACATTTCAGGATCTGTCGACACTTCCCTGGGCACGCATCCGCTTCGCACCGCCGTCTGCGCCGATTCCGGAGGAGTGGGGGAACCGTTAAAACGCGGCCGGCCGTTCCCCGGATTATCGGCAGACAAAAGCGGAAAAGCGGATTGCGGCGGATGTTCTGTCCTGCTGACATATACAGTATAAACGATGGAGGTTTAATAAGTCATAAAGAACTTTTAAAGAACCCGTAAAGATTGCGTTACTGTTCACTCGGTGCTACCGCGAGGGTTTTCGTGCGCATTCCGCACGAGAATCCCGAGACAGCGTGCCGCCGGGGAAGTCTGTCAATTCTTACTTCAGCTGAAATCCAATACCGTAAACCGTCCGGATGTATTCCTCGGAAGCCCCGGCCTCCTTGATTTTCCGGCGCAGGTTGCTGACATGGACATTTACCGTGTTATTCTCGCCGTAATATCCGTTCTCCCACACCAGTTCATAGAGGCTCTCCCGGGAGTATACCTTTTCCGGGGCCTGAAGGAAGAGATACAGAAGCGCATATTCATGGGAGGTCAGAGAGAGTTCCACTCCGCCGACCATAACTTTACGGGATTCCGGATAAAGAGTTATGCTTTTATAGGACAGGAAGTCCGCATCCGGGCGCTGTCCCTGAGCGCTGCCGCTGCGCCTGAGAGCCGCCTGAACCCGGGCGGATACTTCTTCCGGCTCGAAAGGCTTGGTGATGTAATCGTCCGCTCCGGTTTTGAGAAGCGTTACCTTGTCGGACAGGGCGGCTTTGGCGGAAAGTACCAGCACAGGGACGCGGCACTGTTTTTCGGTTCGGAGCCTCTGCAGAAGCGTTTCCCCGGGCAGGCCGGGCAGCATGAGGTCCAGCAGAATCAGGTCGGGTGATTCCTGTTCCGCCAGAAGGAGGCCTTCGGTGCCGGAGAAAGCCTGGATTGTCCGATATCCGTCGGATTCCAGTATTTTTGACAGTAGTTGGTTGATATCCGTCTCGTCTTCGATTATCAGTATTTTGGGCTGCATGTTTACCTCGCTTCTTTTCTAAGCCGTACATGGGCTGGAATGTCTGCCTCTATTTTACATCATTTCCTCTGAAAAGAGTATCCTTATTTTAGTGCGGTGTAGATTTCCGGAGTATGAAAGTATACTGCATAACGCTGAATACTGCCTGATGTAATCATGCTATGGAACCAGTCAGCGTTATGCAGTCTGGTTTCGCTGAAATCGTTAAGCAGTATAATTGACTTTCTGAAACAGAAATACATAACCAACAGTTAAAATTTTTTCCTGATAATTAACGAAGATTCAATTGTTGGCGCTCAATTATTCTGCTATGATGAAAGCAGCAAAGGCCGATGCAAAACAAAAATGCTGAGAATACATGCGGAACCGGGACAGGAGGTATTTTATTCCATGAAGATTGGCGAAGTAATCAGGAAATACAGAAAAGAGAAGAACCTGACACAGGAGGAGATGGCGCAGGCGCTGGGAGTGACCGCACCGGCGGTAAATAAATGGGAAAACGGCAATTCGCTGCCGGACATCATGCTGCTGGCACCTGTTGCCAGACTGCTGGACATTACGCCGGACACGCTGCTGTGTTTTAAAGAGGCGCTGACAGATGAGGAAATCAAACGCTATGTGCGGGAACTGGAGGAGCGGCTGAAACAGGGCTCATATGAGCAGGCCTTTCAATGGGCCAGGCAGAAGCTGCAGCAGTATCCCAACTGTGAAGCGTTATACCTGAATATGGCAGTGGTATTACAGGGCTGGATACTGATGAAAGAGGTACCGGACGAAACATATGGCGAAGAGATTGAAAGCTGGTACATCCGTGCCCTGGACAGCGGTGATGAAGAAGTGCGTTACCGCGCCGCGGATTCGCTGTTCAATTTATATCTGCTCAGGGAAGAGTATGATAAAGCGGAGAAGTATCTTTCCTTCTTTTCCTTTCAGAATCCGGAGAAAAAGAGAAAGCAGGCGCAGCTTTACGCCAGAAAAGGGCAGAGACAGGAGGCGTACAGAGCTTATGAGGAGCTTTTGTTTTCCGAATATCAGATGATTAACATGGAGCTGCATGGCATTTTTATGCTGGCCATGGAAGAGGGAGACCGTCAGAAAGCCCATGACATCGTGGACAGGCAGGAGGCGCTTGCCAGACTGTTTGAAATGGGCGAATATAACGAAAACATGTGGAGACTTGAACTGGCAACCGCGGAACAGGATGAGGAGAGCGTGGTGAGCATTATGGAAAAACTGCTGGAAAGCTGCCGGACGCTGGGACAATACAGCAATGCCGCTCTCTACGGGCATATGAGCTTTGGGGAAATGCAGGGGGATTTTTATATGCAGCTAAGGGAGAATCTGCTGAAGTGTTTTCAGGACGAAAGTACCTATGGCTGGCTGAAGGGAAATGAACGCTGGGAGGCGATTAGACTGGCCGATAGGAAATGAATGTTGGGAGACGATTGTTACTGTTCACACGTCGGCTTGACTGAAAGAAACCGATGGTATAGACTGAT
>CANDMH010000234.1 GCA_947385785.1 uncultured Lachnospiraceae bacterium | reverse complement strand
GTGAAATCCAGCATCTTCCGCAGCTTTTCACCGTCGATTCCCGCCGGAAGGGCAGTATAATCAATCTGGGCGTCCACGGCCGCGCAGGTTTCTTCCCACGCTTTTTTCTTTTCCTCCACGGCCAGGAGCGCCTCATAGGAATCCTCCCACATGGCGCGGTTCAGAAACTGCTGCATATAGGGATACCCCCGCATGGCATGCATCCTGGCACGCTCCACCTGCTTGATTACCGTAAACATATCGCTCTCTTTCGCATCCACGGTGGAGCGCAGTTCCAGCGTCATATATCTGACACTGTAGTCATAAATAAACTGATATACCCCAACCTTATTGCCGAAATAATGGAACAGCAGCCCCTTGCTGACGGCTGCTTCCCGCACGATTGTCTCTGTGCTGCCATGACGGTAGCCCTGGATCGCGAACACTTTCAAAGCGGCATTGATCATCCTGTCCTGTTTCTCTTTTTTCAGATCAAAAAATTTGCTGTTCATATATATGCTCCTGTATGGACCTTCGCCCTCTTCGGAATCTGAAATCATAAATTTCTATAAAAAATACACATATTCCCTTTTCAAAACTGCAAAATAGTATTAATATCTAAATTGGTACAAATACCAGTATAACCCATTTGAAAGGAGTTGCCTATGTCTAAAAAATTTCGGAAACTGATACTCTTCTCTGCTGCCGCTGCCTCCGTTGCCGCTGCCGTCTGCTACTTCATGCGGAAAAAGGATTCCGCTGCAGACGAGCATGAGGAAGACGATTACGATGACTTCAGCGATGATACGGAAAAGGATTCCGACAATTCCAGCAACTATGTACCTCTGAATTCCGACACGACAGAAGAAGCGCCTGAGCCTTCCGATTCCTTTACTCCCCTCGCAGAGCAGGTGGCCGAAAAGGCTGAGGAATCCGTAGAAGAATTTTTCGATGAGGAAGACGGTTCCAACGAAGAGCCTCCCATCTCCAACTCTTAAACCTGCCATCTCCCCTGAAAAGCCGCTGCCGAAGCGGCTTTTTAGAACTGCCGCTCACCAGACCTGCCCGAGAAGCTTTGTCCCCTCTCTGATTTTTTCCTCTGAAAGCCCGCCAAAGCCCAGCAGTACCGCCGCGCTGTCGGATTCCTCCTCCACCATGCTTTCGGACAGCCCGTACACCCTGACCTGCCGGGACGCAGCTGCCTGAACCAGCTCATATTCCGTCACTCTGCCTTTGGCGGTCAGCAGCAGATGCAGTCCCGCGTTCTCACCGGATACGGTAAATCTGTCCCGAAACGGCTGCAGGCATTCCAGCAGCAGTTCATGTTTCACCCGGTACAGCTTCCTCATTTTATTCAGATGCCGTTCAAAATAACCGTCTCTGACAAATTCGTTCAGAATGCTCTGGTCTATCCTGGATACCGTGCAGGAATAAAAAGAGCAGGTTTTCAGATACTTTTCCAGAAGACTGTCCGGAAGTACCATAAAGCTGATGCGGATAGCCGGCGCTATGGCCTTGGAAAAGGTTCCTATGTAAATCACTTTTCCATGACGGTCCGAAGCCTGAAGCGCCGGGATGGGTTTGCCGCGAAAACGGAATTCACTGTCGTAATCATCCTCTATCAAATACCTGTCCGCCCCGCCCGCCGCCCATTTCAGAAGCTCCATTCTCCGCCCGATGGGCATCACGGTTCCCGTGGGAAACTGATGGGAGGGCATCACATACGCAGTGCTCACATCCGCCTGCTCCAGCTTATCCGAGCGCATCCCGAACGCATCCATATCCACAGTGGTAATCTGCCAGGAGAAAGAACGGAATATCTGCCAGGATCTCCTGTAGGTGGGATTCTCCATGGCAATGCGAACATGACAGCCCAGTATCTTCTCCAGCAGCATCAGCAGGTAATCATTTCCCGCTCCCACGATAATCTGTTCCGGCCTGCAGTTCACTCCCCGGGAAGAATGCAGGTATTTCGAGATGGTACAGCGCAGCGCGTAATCTCCCTGGTTTTCCCCCTTTGCAAACAGCTCGCTGTTGGCAAAAGTGAGGATATTTTTCGTGATTTTCTTCCAGACGCTGAACGGAAAACCGGACATATCTATCTCATAAGGTGAGAAATCTACCAGAAAGCCGCCTGTATTTCTCCCTGTGCGCTCTCCGGACCGCCTCTCCTCCGGCTCGTCAATATTATCGATATCGTCCAGCTGAAGAAGCTCTTCCATAGGGCACACAAAATAACCTTTACAGGGCCTGGACTCGATATATCCCTCGCTGAGCAGCTGGCCGTAAGCGTAATCCACCGTACTCCTTGCCACCTGCAGATATTCCGCCAGAAAACGCGCAGAGGGAAGCTTCTCCCCCGAAAGAAGCTTCCCGGCTTTGATTTCCTTCTTAATATGCTCATATATCTGCTCATACAGACATTCTCTTCCGTCTGTCCTGAGCTGAAATGTCATTTCATTCAAAACTGTCTCCCGTGGGTTCAGGAACTGTCCCAAAATAACTCACCACAGGTTATTTCGTGCCTGTTCCTTATTTTGTCTTCAGTTCCCGCATTACCTGGTCTTTCATATCACGCGCTCTGTCCTTGATGCGCATGTTGGCGCCCGGAGCAGTGATCACCGCACTTAAAAGCTTTGTAGCCACCCCGTAATCCTTAAACCGGACGGCCAGCACCGCCACCAGATAGTCCACAGTGACCGTGTTCATGCCGCATATGGGGAACATCTCGGACTGCCTTGCCTCTGAAAATCCCTTGTAAGCGTTTTCCAGAAATTCATTTTCCTGACTGGCCAGTGTCGCCACCAGCTTCTCGTCATAGTCTTCCTTGTCCCGCAGGCTCTCCCCATACCCTCTGAGCAGCCAGGCGCTCTTCAGGCAGATATACGCTTTTTCGCTCGCCTTGGAACGTTTTACCACCGCATTTACCAATGCCATCTTGTACCGCTCCATGGCCTGTTCATAACCGTAGATTTCATCATTGTATGTGGTAAGCTTCACCGTCTGACTGATTTTTTCCCGGATCAGCTTAGCCTGTGACGATGTCACATTGGTAAAAAAGCGTATCAATGCCGCATAGCCGCAAATCGGGCACATCACCACGTCATACTTGATGGCGTCTATTCCGTCATATCTTGCGCGCAGATCCTGATCCGTCCCCAGCAGTCTGGCCTTGTTGGACTTCATGATCTTCGCGGTGAAATGGCTGTCACACACCGGACACACAAATGACCTGTCATAGATCAGATCCTTCTCCTGCGGTTTGGGCGGCGAAACAACAGGAGCCTTTTTCCTGGCCTCCTCCTGTTTTGCTTCCTCGTAGAGATCAATCTCTTCCATATTCCCCAGGCCCAAATTTTTTAAACCTGAAAAAATCCCCATGCTTTCCTCCATCCTGGAAAGAGCCTGCCTGCTGAAGCCTACCCCTGCTTCGGCAGGACATATGAGCTCTTCAGGGAGACAATACGGTTAAAGACAAGCGCCCCCGGCTTCGAATCTCTGGAATCCACACAGAAGAATCCCTGTCTCACAAACTGGAACCGGTCAGGGCTGACAGCCGACGCAAAGGCAGGTTCCAGAACACAATCCTTCAATACGGTCATGGAATCGGGATTCAGATTCAGGCTGCCGTCCTCGTTATATACGCCCTTCTCCTCATCGATAATATTTTCGTACAGTCTTACTTCCGCGGGAATGGCAGTGTCCGCAGCCACCCAGTGTATGGTTCCCCTGACCTTTCTTCCGTCCGGGCTGTTACCGCCCCGGGAAGCCGGGTCATAAGTGCCGTGCACTTCAACAATCCTGCCTGTCTCATCCTTCACACAGCCCGTACACTTCACAAAATAGGCATTCATCAGGCGCACTTCATTTCCCGGAAACATGCGGAAATATTTCTTCGGAGGCTCCTCCATGAAGTCCTCACGCTCGATATAAAGCTCTCTCCCAAAGGGAACCTCCCGGCTTCCCAGGGCATCGTTCTCCGGATTGTTTCCCACGGACAGCATCTCCGTCTGCCCTTCCGGATAATTGTCGATTATCAGCTTCACGGGATCCAGAACAGCCATCAGCCTGGGAGCCTTCGCTTTCAGGTCTTCTCTGATACAATATTCCAGCATGGCATAATCCGCGATGGAATTTGCCTTGGACACTCCGCAGAGTTCCACGAACATCCGGATAGATTCCGGCGTAAAGCCCCTGCGCCGCAGCGCCGCAACGGACACCAGCCTGGGGTCGTCCCAGCCGTCCACTATCTTCTCTTCCACCAGCTTCTTGATATATCGTTTGCCGGTGACCACATTTTTCAGGTACAGCTTGGCAAATTCAATCTGCCTGGGCGGGACCGGATACTCCAGTTCTCTCACAACCCAGTCGTAGAGAGGCCTGTGGTCCTCAAACTCCAGCGTGCAGATGGAATGGGTAATTCCCTCTATGGCGTCCTCTATGGGATGCGCAAAATCATACATGGGGTAAATACACCATGCATCCCCTGTGTTGTGATGGGTCATATGCGCCACCCTGTAAATAACGGGATCCCGCATATTAATATTCGGAGAAGCCATATCAATCCGGGCGCGGAGCACCTTTTCCCCGTCGGCGTATTTTCCGTCCTTCATCTCCTGGAAAAGCTGAAGATTTTCCTCCACGGTACGGGTATTGTACGGATCCTCCTTACCGGGTTCGGTCAGTGTCCCACGGTACTCCCTGATCTGGTCCGCCGTCAGGTCCGACACATAGGCCTTTCCCTTTTTGATCAACTTCACAGCCGCCTCGTACATCTGCCCGAAATAATCTGACGCAAAAAACAGCCGATCCTCCCAGTCGGCCCCCAGCCATTGGATGTCCGTCTTGATAGACTCCACAAACTCCACATCCTCCTTTGTGGGGTTGGTGTCGTCAAAGCGCATGTTGAATTTCCCGTGATACTTCTGTGCCAGGCCATAGTTCA
>CANDMH010000233.1 GCA_947385785.1 uncultured Lachnospiraceae bacterium | reverse complement strand
TGTTTGACTGGGATAACCGCTGGGCCATTGACGATGCGAAGGCTTTTTCCCAGGCTTCCAAGAAGTACGAGGAGACCTGTATCGATATCTGGAAAGCTTTTTTCCGGCTGGGCGTGGATATGGATGTGGTGGGCTCGGATGAGGATTTGAGCGATTATGAGGTAGTGGCGGCACCCATGCTGTACATGCTGCAGCCGGGGACGGCGGAGAATCTGAAAAAGTTCGTGGAGCGGGGTGGGCAGCTTCTGGCCACCTACTGCACCGGTTATGTGAATCAGGAGCAGCTCTGCTTCCTGGGAGGATTTCCGGGGGACGGACTGAAAGACGTGTTCGGCATCGTCAGTGAGGAAATCGATTCCCTCTATCCGTCTGATCGGAACGGAATTGCGCTTGAAGACGGCAGCCGCTGGGAGGTCCGGGACTATGCGGAAGTTCTGCGGGTGCAGGATGCCCGGGTGCTTGGGCGCTATACGGAGGATTTTTATCAGGGGATGGCAGCCCTGACCTGTAAGGAATACGGTAAGGGAAAGGCTTACTACATGGCGGCCAGAACAGCGGCGGAGCAGATGCAGCCCCTGTTTGAAAGGATGCTCACGGATGCGGGAATTCCCGTCAGGAAGCTCCCGGAAGGGGTGGAATGCCATGTGAGGAGCGGCGAGTCGGGAGACTATGCATTTTATCTCAACAGCACGTCGGGGCAGGTGAGCGTTTCCGGGGTTACGGGAAGAGAACTGGTGACGGGTACCAAGGTGGAAGGGGTGCTGAGACTGCCGGCGTATGGGGTGGCGGTGGTGCATTCTGACGGCAATTGAAGGGACAGGGCAGCGGGAGCGAATTCAATCAGATATCGGCGGATGGCTTTGGTCTGCGGTAACGCAAATGTTTAACGGGTGGGCGCTTCCATGATGTGAGACAAAAGAGCGGTAAAGGAATGCGTTCACGAGTATATACTGCATGTCGAATAGATTTGTGTTGGAGTTTAATGCAAATTTCATCGGCGTGCAGTATAAATTCAGGCGTTCCTGATATGGGGGAAGCTATGGAAACGGGAATCTTTTGCATCCATGGGAAACGCCTGTCTTCGCAGGGGTAAGCGGGTCCGGCAAACCACGATGATCAAACTTCTGTGCAGGCAGTACCCCCTTGAAAAACTTCGACGGTCTTATCAACATCAAATCATCAACCATTTCGCTTGTTTTACCTCTGCTTTTTGCAGCCGCAGTTTGTATACTAAAGTCTCTTAGGAATTGTCTGGAAATAAATTTGCACTTTCAGGAGTATATATGGCCTTCCCGTGCGGACTTCTGCAAATTTATACTCACGTTCGAAAACATTTGCCAGTTGAAATTGTATAACGAGTGAACGCTTCTGTAGTGCAGAACAGAAAGCGGTAAATGTATGCGCTCACGAGTATATTTCGTGAGACTTCCCTTTAACGCTGCAGGTATGGCTTCTGTTTACACAAGCGATTCCGTAATCTGTGCAAACACTTCAAAATAATCTTCAAAAGTTTTGCGGCAGCAGCCGGGGTTGGAGATGACGATTCCGGGGCTGCGAAGGCCGGTGAGAGCGAAGCCCATCGCCATGCGGTGGTCCTCATAGGTTTCCACGATGGTGGGTTTCGGGACGCCGGGCCAGACGGTGATGCTGCTTTCGCTTTCTTCACATTTGATCCCCATTTTGGTCAGTTCCGTGCAGATGGCAGCGATACGATTGCTCTCCTGGAAGCGGATATGTCCGATGCCGGTGATGGTGGTGGGGCTGTCCGCGTAAGGAGCGATAGCCGCCAGGGTAATGGCCTGGTCGGAACAGCCTGACATGTCCACGGTTACGCCATGGAAAATCCCGTTTTCCGGGGGAGTCACCAGAATGCCCCGGGGCGTATCGGCGGCGCGGCAGCCCATTTTTTCCAGAATCCGGATAAACGCCACATCTCCCTGCATGGAATCAAAATGCACATGGCTGACGGTCACCGGTATATTCAGGAGCGGGCTCATGGCGTAAAAATAGCATGCGGCGGATACATCCGGCTCGATCCGGTAATCCATGGCCTGATACTGCTGTCCGGCGGGGGTCAGGAAAGTATGTTCGCTTATCCGTTTCGCCTGTACGCCGAACTGTTCCATCATTTTCAGAGTCATCTCGATATAGGACATTCCGTGGGTACCCTCTACACAGGTGGTAAAATCTCTGTCGCACAGGCAGGAGACGATAAGCAGGGCGCTCAGGAACTGGCTGCTGCTGTCGATATTGACGCAGATTGTATCTTTCCGGAAGCCATGTGATTTCAGGGTGAAGGGAAAATGTCCCTCTGTGCCCTCAGGGCCGTAAACCACCTCGCAGCCCAGCTCCTTCAGGGAATTCAGCAGGGGAGCCATGGGGCGCCTGCGCATCTGTTCCGAGGCATCCATATGGTAGACGCCCTGGGAAAGCCCCAGGTAAGCGGTGAGGAAGCGGGCGGCAGTCCCAGCGCTGCCCACATACTGGGATGCTTCGGTCAAAGGCACCCTGCCGCCCAGGCCCCGCACGGTAATGGCTCGGCCCGCTTCATCCACCTGTGTCTCAAAACCCAGCTCCTGTATACATTTCAGGAAATGCCTGGAATCGTCAGAAAATAATACGCCCTCCAGACGGGAGGTGCCGTCAGCCAGCGTGGCCAGCAGCAAGGCCCGGTTGGTAATGCTTTTGGAGCCCGGGACATCCAGGCAAACCGGGGCGGCGGGAACGGGTTTTTGCCGCAGGATATCATATAGGAAGGGAACGGGGTAAGTGGTTTCGGTTATCATAAGGTATTCTCCTGTCTGTGTTCGTTCTTAACGTTTTCGGCACCAGGCCGTATGGAAGTGTCTCGATTGGCAATTGTTTTCGTTCATGAGTATATACTGCACGCAGTGAAATTTGCAGTTAACTACAACAAAGCTGTTATCACTGCGATGTCAGGTTGCCAGAACAATGGTGGCTTTAAACTCGGCAGCCCTATATGCTTGTCTACGATGAATTCGTATATTCTGGCGATTTTGAGTATACCATATTTTTATGAGGGGAACAACCCCTGCAATAGTTACTGTTCACAGCTTCGCCGCTCACAGCAACATGATGCACACAAAACGAGCAAAGTGCGCTCATTTTGGCGCCCGCTGTCTCGGGCTTTTCGTGCATAATGCGCACGAAAACCCTCGCGGAGGCACCGAGTGAACAGTAACCTGCAATACCGGAAGGGTGTGATATGCCGAAATTCCTGTTGCAAATAATACCCGTTTATGGTAAGATAAAAACACTTCAGAAGATCTAATTTTCAAAGTGGCAGAAGGTCTGTTGCGACAGCTTTCCGCCGTGTGATAACCGGTTTTCCAAAGGAACCGGATCCGGGCGTTTTGCCTGAAGGTATCCGTCAAGAATTTTCGTGAATATAGAATACAGATGGAGGTAGAAAATGGCAAGGACTGTGGGGATTGGAATACAGGATTTTGGAAAAATGATCGAGAACAATTGCTTTTATGTAGATAAAACCATGTTTATAAGGGAATGGTGGGAGAGCCGGGATGACGTCACCCTGATCACCCGCCCCCGCCGCTTTGGTAAGACATTGGCCATGAGCATGTTGGAGCATTTCTTCTCTGTGGATTACGCGGACAGGGCAGATTTGTTCCATGGACTGGATATCTGGAAGGACGGGAAGTACCATGGCCTCCAGGGCAGCTATCCGGTCATCTTTCTAAGCTTCGCGGATGTGAAAGAGCCCTCGTTTCCGGATACCAGAAAACAGATTTGTCAGATTATTACAGACTTGTATAATAAATTTGATTTTTTACTGGAAAGCGGCTGCTTAAATGAAAATGAGAGGAAGACTTACAGGATGGTATCGGATGAGATGGAGAATCACCGGGCGGCCGGGTCCCTGAAGGCTTTGTCGGATTATCTCTCCCGCTATTATGGCAAAAAAGTCATCATTTTATTAGATGAATATGATACGCCCATGCAGGAGGCCTACGTGCATGGTTACTGGGAGGAAATGGCAGCTTTCATCCGGAGCCTCTTCAACTCCACGTTTAAGACAAATCCTTACATGGAGCGGGCCATAATGACAGGCATCACCAGAATCAGCAGGGAAAGCATCTTCTCTGATTTGAACCATCTGGTAGTTGTGACTGCCACTTCGCGCCAGTACATGGATGCTTTCGGCTTTACGGAAGAAGAGGTCGCTGCCTCCCTTGCGGAATTCGGCATGGCAGAACAAATGCCCATGGTAAAGCACTGGTATGACGGCTTTGTCTTTGGCACAAAAAGGGATATTTACAACCCCTGGTCTATCATAAATTACCTGAAAAACAAAATCTTCGCGGCCTACTGGGCAAACACCAGTTCCAACAGTCTGGCGGGAAAGCTGATTCGGGAAGGGATACCGGAAGTTAAGATTATCATGGAAGACCTGCTGGAAGGAAAAACATTCCATACAGCCATCGACGAGCAGATCATATTCAGCCAGCTGGATCACAATATCAATGCCATCTGGAGCCTGCTCCTGGCCTGCGGCTACCTGAAGGTGGAAGCTCTGACCTTTGATGAGGAATACGGCGAATACGATTATACCTTATCCCTGACCAATAAGGAAGTGCGAATGATGTTCCGCAGAATGATAGACGGGTGGTTTGCGGAATACACACCTGCCTACAATGCGTTCATCAAGGCATTGTTCCTGGATGACAAAAAAGCCATGAATATCTACATGAACCAGACTGCCCTGGCTACTTTCAGTTTCTTTGACTCCGGCAGCAAGCCCTCTGAAACCGCAGAACCGGAGCGTTTTTATCATGGCTTTGTGTTGGGGCTCATTGTGGAACTGGCGGGCAGGTACCACATAACCTCCAACCGGGAGAGCGGGTTCGGGCGGTATGATGTCATGATGGAGCCGCTGAAACCTGCAGATCCCGCCTTTGTACTGG
>CANDMH010000232.1 GCA_947385785.1 uncultured Lachnospiraceae bacterium | reverse complement strand
CTGCCGGAGTCTCTGTGGAAATAAAGTCATGGTAACTGATACCTCCTTTGTAATGGTAACTGCGTTTACAGAGATACCATAGCGCAAAGAAGGGAAAAGGTGAACCATAAAAGAAAGAAAATCTGGAATCAGTAAGCTGCACCGGTGCAGCTTTAAGCAGTATGAAGGGAGGAACCGGAGTTGGACAAGGCGATACTTCAGGAGTACATGGACGCATGCGAGCTGGTTAAGGAGACAGAGCGGGAGATACAGAAGCTGAACCGGAAAAAGAAAACCGTCGTCCAGACGAATGTGACGGGCTCCATGCATGAGTTCCCTTATGTCAGGCAGCATTTCAAAGTCCAGGGAACTACCTTTACAGTAAAGGAGGACAGCCATCTGCGGCACAAGGAGAAAATCCTGGAACAGCAGAAAGCGAAAGCGGAGCAGGTGAAGCAGCAGGTGGAAGAGTGGATGCTGACGGTTCCGTCCCGGATGCAGCGGATCATCAGGTACCGGTACCTGGAAGGGCTTTCATGGCAGCAGGTGGCGGCAAAGATGGGGAGAAGGGCCACAGCTGACAGCGTAAGGATGGAACTGAATAATTTTCTGAAAACAGATTAAGGTTCTGATGAAGGGAGAATCTTTCCTCCCGGGCAAAAACCCCGAAAATCGGTGTTATATGATTTTTGGGGTTTTTCGCGCGGTGAGAACTGGATGGGAATTACATGGTGCCCAGTCTTTCTTTTAAGGCGTCCTGCAGTACCCGGGACAGGCTGAGGCCGGTTTCTGTAACTTTATCATCCATCCATTTTGGTATGCTGACAGTGCGCCTTACGGCACGGTTATCTTTTACGTCTGCCCGGATTAAATTTACAAATTCCCCGTCGGCGATGGTTATGTCATTCAACGCGCTGGCGTGAGGAATCTGCTGTTTTTTATCCGTGAGATATTCAATCCACTGTGTGAGAGCAGACTGCGCCATATACATGGCATTTGCTAATGATTTCCCCTCACTTATGCATCCGGAAAGATCGGGATAGGTGATGGTATAAGAACCATCTTCATTTAGATGAAAAACAGCTGGATAAACAAATTCTGCCATAATAAGCCTCCATTTATATTTAGACTGCGAGGGGCTTTATGTCAGCCCCGCCGCTTTTAAAATTGCTTTTGCGGTGTTTTCATTTATTTCCCGGTGCCTGGGGACCTGTACCGGGCGCCCGCCTTTCTTTTCGTAGATAGTATGCCCTCCGTCATCCCGGTCTACCTTATATCCGGCGGCTTCTAATTTTTTTACTAAGTCCCTCCGCTTCACTTTGTCACCTCCCATGGTTATATTATATTGCATAAATTACGTAATGTCAATAGAAATATGTAAATTACGTAAAAATATTGGAATTGAGAAAGAAAACCAATGAAGGTTCCGGAGTATGAGCAGATGACGCTTGACTTTGGTAAGGGCGGAGGTGCAGCATGACAGAATAGGGTCATAAAAATTTTTCCTAAATTTTTAAAAGTAATTTCGTTTTTTTCGCTTTTTTCGTTTTAAAAGTGCTATAGTATAGGCTGGGAGCAGCAGACAAGGCACCTCCACTTTGGCATCTCAATATCTTCCGTAAAGCACCTTTTCCTGGAACATACCGGGGAGAGGTGTTTTTTTGGTAACCGGGATGATACCGGCAGGAATTACAAAACCAACGAATGAGGGGTGGTGATCATGGCCAGGGCGCCGGATAAAAGAATAGAACAGGCAAAGGCCATGTATCTGCAGGGGCGGAAGCTTGTTGAGATTGCGGAAGCACTCGGGCTTCCCGAAGGAACTGTCAGGAGCTGGAAGAACAGATATAAATGGGACGGCAGTTCAAGTGCAACGTTGCAGAAAAAGAAACGCAACGTTGCGAAAGAAAAAGCCATTGCATCAGATGTTGAACAGGTAATGGAAAACCCTGATCTGACTGATAAGCAGCGGCTTTTCTGTCTGCATTATATCCGGTGCTTTAATGCCACGAAAGCGTACCAGAAAGCATACGGGTGCGGTTACGATGTTGCAAATGCGGAAGGGTACAGGCTCCTTGTAAATCCTTGTGTCCGTGATGAAATCCAGAGGCTGAAGCAGAACCGGCTGAACCGGGAGATGCTGTCAGAGCATGACATCTTCCAGAAATACCTGGACATTGCCTATGCAGACATAAAAGACTATGTTTCCTTCGGGACAAAGAAAGTCCAGTATACGGATAAGGGCGGGAAGGAACGGGAGGCGGAAGTCTCCTTTGTTGACCTGAAAGACAGCAACACGGTGGACGGGACTCTGCTGACGGAGATATCGCAGAGCAAAGACGGGATAAAGGTAAAGCTTGTTGACAGGATGAAGGCGCTTGACTGGCTGTCGGGGCATATGGGTATGGCGACACCGGAACAGAAAGCCCGCCTGGAGCTGCTCAAAGCCCAGGCCGCCAGAATATCGCAGGAAGCTGCGGGAGCTGCGGAGGATGGGGCGGACGTCCATGTGGAGATATACCTGCCGGAAAAGGAGGCGGACGGCAGTGGGTAACGTAATCCGCCCCCAGAAGGGGCCGCAGGAGAAGTTTCTGGCCACAGGCGCGGACATTGCCATATACGGCGGGGCTGCCGGCGGCGGGAAAACATATGCGCTGCTCATGGAGCCTCTGCGGTACAGACTGACGAAGGGGTACAGGGCAGTCATCTTCCGCAGGAATTATACCCAGATAACAGCGTCCGGGGGCCTGTGGGATGAGAGCCTGGAAATGTATTCCGGCATACCCGGTGCGGTAGCCTTCAGGACGCCGAAATTCAGGTGGACATTCAGCCGCAGGGGTGCGGTCTTTTTTGACTATCTGGGGCGGGATGAGGACGTGCTGAGGTGGCAGGGCTCCCAGATAACATTTATAGGCTTTGATGAACTGACCCACTTTTCGGAGGATCAGTTTTTTTACATGCTGTCCCGGAACCGTTCCGTCTGCGGCGTGAAACCCTATGTGCGGGCCACCTGCAACCCGGATGCCGATTCCTGGGTGGCGGGCTTCATTTCCTGGTGGATTGACCAGGGGACCGGCTACCCGATACCGGAACGGTCCGGAAAGATCCGGTGGATGGTACGCATAAATGAGACCATCTCATGGTTTGATACCCGGCAGGAGGCGGTGGATGCCGCAGAAGAGAGTGGCATGGACCACGCCATGGCCGAAACTGTAGCCAAGAGTGTAACCTTCATCGCCAGTACATTACAGGACAATAAAATCCTGCTGGAGAATGATCCGGGCTATATGGCAAACCTTCTGGCCCTGTCGCTTGTGGACAGGGAGCGCCTGCTGCATGGCAACTGGAAGATTAAGCCTGCCGCAGGCCTGATGTTCAAACGGATTCAGGTCACCATGGTGGAGGAAATCCCCGGGGACGTGATTCGCTGGTGCAGGGGATGGGACCTGGCGGCCACTGCGGAGGACGAAGGTGGAAAACCTGCCTATACTGCCGGGGTATTGATAGGGAAGCGGGCAAACGGGCGGTACATAGTGGCTGACGTGATCAACAGGCGCCTGTCAGCGTCGGAAGTCCGGAGGCTTGTCCTCATGACGGCCCAGGCAGACAGGGCAGCTCATGGGCGGGTAGTGCAGCGGCTTCCCCAGGATCCCGGGCAGGCAGGGAAGGAGCAGGCACAAAGTTACATGAAGCTCCTTGCCGGTTTTGTTGTGAGGGTTGTCACGGAGTCCGGTGACAAAGTAACCAGGGCGGAGCCATTCTCGGCCATGTGGCAGGGGACGGGATCCATGGAGACAGGTTTTGTGGATGTCCTGGTGGCTGGGTGGAACGAGGAATTTTTCAGCCAGTATGAGTCATTCCCGCAGTCGGAGTTTAAGGACATGGTAGACGCAGGGGCGAATGCGTTCCTGGAGCTGGAAAACGGTTCCCCCGGATTTGGCTTTACATTATAACGAGGTGCAGTGTAAGGATGAGACTGTTTAATATCGAGATTGGGAAGAGAAGGGAGCGGGACGTATACACAGGCCGCTCCCAGGGAAACTTTGTCTCCCGTTGGGCGCGGCCGCCCTCACGGAACACAGAAGAATGGCTGGCTGCATTTTCCACAAGCCCCAGGCTGGAAGTCGTTGACCGTATCGCCAGTGACCTTGCCAGCTTAAAAGGGCGCCTGTTCCGCATTAACGAGGACGGGACAGAGAAAGAGATAACAGGCCATCCGTTCCTTGACTTTATGGCGCGTCCGAACCCGCTGTACGAGATGACAGGTTCTGCCGTGTGGAGGCTGCATGAAATTTACCTGATGCTCGTGGGGGAGAGCTTCATGCTGATGGAGCGTGACGGATCGGGGCGCCCGGTGGAGCTGTGGAATGTGCCGCCCCACTGGGTGAGGATGACACCATACCTGGGGAGCCCCACATATACCATCGTGTCACCGGGCGGCCTGACGATGGCGGTTCCGGTGGACGACATGTTCGTGATGAAGCAGCTTAATCCCCTGGATCCGTTTATGCGTGGCCTTGGTATTGCGGAGAGCATTGCGGATGAGGTGGAGATTGACGAATATACGGCCAAGTTCCAGAAGCGGTTTTTCTACAACGACGCCACGCCACCGGTTGTGTTCGTCGCGCCAGACTCCACGGAAGATGAGCGGGAGGCGTTCCTTGCCCGCTGGAACAAGCGGCACAGGGGTGTTGAGAACAGCCATAAGGCAGCAGTCCTGTCCGGGAGCGTGACAGTTCATGAACTGGGGAAGGGCGAAGGCAAAAATCTTGGCTTTCTGGAAAGTCGTGTTGCCATGCGGGATGCCGTGCTGGAGCACTTCGGCATGCCCCGTGAGATAATGGGCATCACCGAGAACAGCAACCGTGCCACTGCTGACTCCGCGCAGTACATTTACGCAAAGAACGTCTTAACTCCGAGGATCTCCATGCGGGAAGAGGCCATCAACACACAGCTGCTCCCCATGTTCGGGGA
>CANDMH010000231.1 GCA_947385785.1 uncultured Lachnospiraceae bacterium | reverse complement strand
AGCTGGGTGTGCTCAGGGCTGATTATTGAGTGACTATAATTCGGATTTTGGGATACATATAAGACCCTCCTGGTTTTTAAAATATTTATTTTTTCCATACTACCGCCTTATCTAAAAATACGATATAACAGTTCTTCTTCCTCCGCAACTACTTCCTATCCGTAATCACCCATCCGCTTCACCCCTTCCATATAATTTTGACAATGAGCTCATTTCATGCTGCCATGTTACAATGCTTTATGATATTTTGTCAAAGGATTATACGGCCAGTCCCTTTTTTCGATAATATACTCCCTCAAATACCATTTTTCAGCAATTTTGGGGAAAACTTGACTAATAGTCCATTGAAAATTGCGCCGTAATCAAGTATAATAAATCTATTTATGAAGATATGGAAAGGAGGTTTTGCTATGGATAAGCAAACTCTCGGAATGCTTATCAAAGAAAAGCGCAAAGAAAAGAAAATAACCCAAAAGCAGCTCGCCCTCCAACTCAATGTAACGGAGACGGCTGTCAGTAAATGGGAACGGGGAATTAATTATCCGGACATTGAAATCCTGACGCCGCTTTCCGCAGCACTGGGAATTCCGGTTTCCTCATTATTTGGCAATCAATTTATCATGGACGAAGGGGCCGCTACGCCTGACACCCCTCCCGCAGAAGATTGCAATGCCGTACACGAAACAGAAGCAGCCCCCACAGACAAGATACCTGGCACGGAAGATTCGGATAATGATTCTCAGGATCCTGAACCGACGCTTTCCAGCTGGTTTTTCCAAAGGAAAGCGACCTTGTTAAAAACAGCGATCCTGCTCTTCTGTATCCTCATTCTGGGAAAAATCGTGTTTGTCCCTCATGCACAGGCAAATACCAGTGAAAAGCCTTCCTTTACAATCACAGATGAATATTATGATGATTACAACGGGCGGAAGGTATATCATCTGATTGTAGAGTACACAGGGGAACCTACAAATGAATGCTTGCTGAAGCAAGATGACACCCTGAGAGATACTTATTCAAAATACTTGGAAGAATGCGGTATGCTGCTTGCTTTTTATTTTAAATCCGGAACTGACTATGAAGGAATTGACCTGGAAGATTCAGCCGACTACTGTAGCATTTCCTACCCCTACCCTTCACAATAAATATTAAAAGGAGATAAACTGATATGAAAAGAATCTACAGTCTTTTACTTGCCTCTGTCTTAATATTGTCATTATCTGTACCCGTCTGCGCAGAAACAGCAGAATTCCCGGTGATTACAAGCGGATATACAGAGGAAGGCATATTTTATGAAATACATGGAGAAACATTTTCTCTACGCAGAGGCGACAGCCAGTTTGTAACCCGTTATGTTACATACAGCGGCAAAGTCACCCCCCAGGCTCAGCTTTCATGGACAGAAACCCTCAATGGAGTAAGCTATACCGGTACTTTAAGCCTGATAAGACAGATGTATGACAAAAAGGAAAACAAAACCTATGCAACCTATGCCGGTACCCTCACCGCCCAATAGTTCTTACTGTTCACAAAGGTGTACGAAGGGGATCCCCCACCGTGCACCTTCTATTAATTTTCCCTGCGTATCCTGCTATTTCTGTGTTTTCGTTTCAATCGCCCGTAAAATCCTCTGAACATTCTCGGGCTGAAGGTAAAATCAGCAGGCTGTTCCTTCCCGCTTATTTTACCCACAATCCCAGGGAAGTATCTGCAAATCCTGATAAAATACCTGCTCTACAGCTCCTCCTGCACCAAGTTTCTTACCCGGTTCTGGATGATTTCGGCGGTCTCCTTCACGCTCCGGCTGCCATCCAGATATCCGGTGCTTTCCTCCTCCAGGATATCCAGCACCCTGTTCTCCGCGCCTCCCTGGGGCGTAAAATCAAGCATCTCAATCATCTCCAGCAATGCGTCCGCCTGCTCCTGAGACATATAATAGTACAGCACTTCCCCGTTGCTGTCCCAGGCCCTTGCTTTCATGAAGGGACCGGACAGCGCATTTCCGTCCATGTCTATCGACCCGTCCAGCATCTGGATCGACCCGTCCTCGTTATAGAAATAATCAGGTGTCATCTCCTCCTCCAGCTCCCGCTGAAAGATATCCTTCCGGCTGGAGAAACAGTAGACTGAATCTTCCTCCTGGGACAGGAAATATTCCAGAAACTGCCAGGCCCCTTCCTTATTTCTGGAACGTGACGTAATGCACAGGGCATTCTGCACTTCCACGGGAATGCAGGGACGCCCGTCAGAGGTGGGATATCCGATAAAGGTAAGCGCTTCCCCCAGCGCCCGCTCATACCATGCCTGGTCTTGCAGATACCATATCCCTTCCATATAGAGCATGCAGTCCTCCCCCAGATATTCCCAGGTATCATCGAACTGTCCGTGTATCCGGTCCAGGTATTCTTTCACCCATTCCAGAAAACCGTAGAATTCTTCACTGTCAAAGGTACATTCTCCGCTCTCCCAGTCTATGTAATGCTCACACAGATATCTACCGAACAGCCGTCTTACCAGAAATGCATCGCCAATCTGAAGGAGCCGCCTGTCCGGATACTGCTCCGCCACCCGGAAAATTGATAGTTTTCTATTGATACAGTGTCTCTTATCTCACCGTTTTCGTCTATTCGGTAAAGCGTTTTTTCCGACAGCAGAACAATCAGGCCGTTTCCGTCCACCGCCAGGCACTCGTACATGGAAATATTGCTGTCGGGAAAAGGCTTCTGCCACTCCTGGCTCCAGCTCCCTTTCTGCTTCACCAGCGTACACCCCGCAGGCACAGACTGCCAGTCCTTCGTCGTGGTATAGTTCGCCGAGACATAATACACCGCTCCGTCCTGTCCCAGTGCATAGTCTGCCATGTTGGAGCTGTTCACCAGCAGTCTGCGTTTTCCAAAATCCATATTTTCTTCCAGGGGAATACTGTAAATCCCCCCGTTTGCAATAAACCAGAGGAAATCGTCATCCACCTTCAGCCTGTTGATACGGTACCCTTCCTCTACCGGAATCTGCCCGGACTGATAGATATACCCGTCTATGCCCAGCTCAGGTTTCCCCTCCGTCCTGCCGCATGCCGTAAAACAGAACGCCAAAAACAGCATCAGGAAGATCTCTTTTAAATATGGATGCCCGCTTCTGTTCCTTAACGCCACTTTCTTCACTCCTTTATCCGTTTTACATAAGCATCGTTTTTCCGTTCGAATCCCATCTTTTTTAAGTATGTCTCATGTTTCCCCGGTTCCCCGGAGAAAACCAGGCTATTCACATTAAGCTCCGGCAGACGGGAATACAGATATTTTCCCACGGAACAGTCTCTGTACTCCGGCGTGGAATAATCCAGCAGAATTTCCAGGGCGCCGCCTTCCTGCCTTTTTCCGAGCAGGATGCCCGCCGGAGTCATATTATGGCACACGAAACAGATGACATCCGCTTCTTCCGCATCTGTCCGGATACCCGGGAAACAGGCGGCAATATCCTCTGCGTAGTGCTCCAGGAAAGCCCGCAGCACGGAACTGTCCTTTCTTTCCTCGATCAGGGTATAATGCCTGTCCGGCCGCCTCAGCCGGGCCAGATAATAAAGGTTAATCCCCACCAGGCAGAAATTCATCAGCGCTGTGGGATAGGAACAGATCAGCAGCGCGTACACCGCGAAAATCAGTCCGCCCACGGAGTTGATCACCCTCAGCTTCACCACCGAAGCCATTAAAAACGAAACCAGCACCAGCACCGAACCAAGATAACCTACCATTTCTATCATCATGGAACTGTTCATGCAATCCTCTCCTTTCCCAAACTCTTACAGTGTCCAGGGAACCACCCGCAGCAGGCCGCAGGATATCCGCCCCTGGCTTCCTTCTTCAGAATGCAGCAGGCCGCAGGGAACGCAACCCCTTTTTTCCATATGCGGACCTGCGCAGTCGAACAGTGAAAAGCCTTCCCAGCCCGCGCGCTGGACACCCGTCAGCCTCTGCCGACATATTTCCTCCGGGTATCTGTGCGTATAAAAACAGGGAGCAGCCAGGGCTGCTCCCATAATCACAGCAGCCCGGACAGTATTCCGAACCGTTGCCTTAGACATTTCACAGTAAACCTCCATACATAAGGCCTATAGGACAGGCCTGGCCGCACCACCATGCATGAAAGTCCGGGGGTACTGTGGCTGCACACATTTCCTTCCATTCTACAATTTCAACCCCTTCAGCAGGTCGCCCAGTGAAGTGCCCACGGACCGCCCTGAGCTGTACTGTGCCGCAACCTTTTCCTCAATGGGTTCCGGCTCGGCATTCTCCTCAACGGCTTTCATGCTCAGGCTGATCTTGTTATTGTTGGTGTTCAGCACCTTAGCCTTCACGGTGTCGCCCACCTTCAGCACTTCAGAAGGATTCTTAATACGCTTCTGGCTGATCTGTGAGATGTGTACAAGCCCGCTCAATCCGCCGCCCAGATCCACGAACGCGCCGTAGGGCATCAGGCTTTCCACCTTTCCCTCCAGAACGGTGCCGGGTGAAAGCATGGCGATCTTCTGGTTCAGCTTCTCCGCTTCTCTTTCCCTCAGTACATCCCTTGCGGAAAGCACCAGTTTCTTCTTCTCCTTCTCCACCGTGATAACCCGTACATCCATGGTCTGTCCCACAAAAGTACTCAGGTCTTCCACATATTCCAGAGCCAGATGGGAAGCGGGAATGAATCCACGGATTCCTTCCAGATAAGCTACTACGCCCTTATTCACCACCTCGCTGATCTTCACGGACAGAATGGTCTTCTCCTCCAGATACGCGGCAAGCTTATCCCAGCCCAGCACTTCCTTTGCCTCTGCGCAGGACAGAAGAATGTTGCCTGCGCCGTCGTCTCTCTTTATCACGGTGCCCTCTATCTTATCGCCTACATGCACGTCATTGACAATCGAAAAAGACGGGTCCTTGCTCATATCGGCAGCTTTGATAATACCCGGCGCATAATAGTTCAGGTCCAGCGTGACTTCTTCTAGATCGGAAGAGCACCGTCTGAACTCCAGTCACAGCCTCATATCTCGTAT
>CANDMH010000230.1 GCA_947385785.1 uncultured Lachnospiraceae bacterium | reverse complement strand
GCAGGACGGATTCGCCTCCCGCCCGGGCCTCCCACCGCAGGACGGATTCGCCTCCTGCACGGGCCTACCGCCGCAGGACGGATGCCCTCCATACTGCTGCCGCTGCGCAATGAACAGGCACCTGCGCCGTGCCAGCTCCTCCGGCCGCTCTGTCACCAGAATCCGGCACCAGGTATGGATTCCGTCCACGCAGATAGGAAAGACCTTCTCCCCGCAGAGCTGTGTATCCCGGTACACCAGTTCATACTGCCCGTCTTTCTGCGGGATTTCCTCCCCGTCCACCTGTACGTACCCGGCCGCAAACGACGGTTTTATTGTAATACGGCATTCCTCCCCGCAAAACAGCACCCAGGCAGAAGCTTCCACCTGAACGAATCTGGTGAAAGCTGCGGCCTGTTCATAGAAATCCACTTTGCCCTGATGCGGGAAAATCACAAGGCAGACTTCCCTTTCCTCCCCCGGCATCAGCTCCATGGGCGAGGGATGCAGGAAAAAGCAGCCCCTGTCATTGCTCATTTTCGCCGTGTCCCGCTCCACACTGTAGCCGCCCAGGCTTCCCCGGGTCAATACCATTCCCAGGTGAGGCGCCCTTCCCCCCATCCGCAGCGCCATGATATAGCTCACTTCACCGCCGCAGAAAATATGCGTATGGCACCGCTGCCTCATGCAGACCTGGCTGCTGTCATACCTGTCCTCCAGGGGAAACGCAATGCCGATGTCCCGCAGGGATGTAAAGATTGGTTTGTCCGTGGTATTTCGGAAACGGATATCCGTATGCACCATGTCCCCTTCCCTTCTATGGGATACCGTGCTGTCCACGCCCTTCGGACAGCGCACCTCCCCATACCGATAGTCCTGGCGCAGCCAGTTCATTTCATAGGGATCGTCCTGAAAAATAAGTTCCCTGATTTCCTCCATCTGCTCTTCCTCCGTTTTCTTCCCGCAATCTATCCTGATAATCTCATTCCATGGAATCCAATGTGATATACTGCCAAAACTCTCTGCCCAGGCAATTGGTCTTTCCCATCCTGCCGTCTGCAGCACTGGTGCCGCTTCCGTTTTTCAGCCAATGACGAAGGAACTGTCCGACCGTAAAAAAAAATGCTCCTTCCGGAATCCCTCTTCTCCTTGCCTCACAATACCTGCGGATTCTTAGCTGCAGCCTTTTGCCGACACAAGCATTGCATTTACTTTCATTATTCATACTACCCGCAGATTCTTAGCTGCGGCTTTTGCCGACACAAGCATTGCATTTACTTTCATTATTCACAATACCCGCAGATTCTTAGCTGCAGCTTTTTGCCGACACAAGCATTGCATTTACTTTCATTATTCACAATACCCGCGGATTCTTAGCTGCGGCTTTTGCGGACACAAGCATTGCATTTACTTTCATTATTCATACTACCCGCAGATTCTTAAACTGCAGCCCCCGGCACCGGCTTAAGGAGAGCGTCTTCCTCTCCGATCCGCCCTCTCTGCCCAACACAACGTCCTCAAAGCAGATATCCGCCACCTCATGGCCCGGCTGTTCAAATCCCCGCAGCTCAATGGCCTCGCATTCCGTCCATTCCCTCTGCCTGTTGTAGTATGCCCCCAGAATCTCCATCCGGCTGAACACACAATCCGAGAAAACAGGGGACCTGTCCGCCGGTTCCCCGTCATTGTTATAGCCCACTTCATGGAACAGCAGCCTGGGAAGGCGACAATTGTCAACGCGAATCCCCTTCACATAACCACCCCGCTTCCACGTCCCCTTTATCTCCAGGCCGTAGACCGATTTGCTCAGGTCACAGTCCCAGACAGCTACGTCCTCCACCCCGCCGGACATCTCGCTTCCAATGGTGATGCCGTGGCCAAAGGCAGACCTGCAGTCAAAAATACGGATATTCCTGCATGGTATGCCGATTTTATTACCCTGGGGATTTTTCCCGGATTTTATGGCGATGCCATCGTCCCCCGTATGGAAATCGCAGTCAAATATGGTACAGCCCTCCGAGGAATCCGGATCCCATCCGTCCCCGTTCCATACCTCCTGGGAGACAAAGGTGCAGCCATGGGTGACAATGTCCGAGGAATAAATCATATGTACATTCCAACTGGCACCGTTGCGGAAGGTAACGCCCGAAAGCAGCACATGCCTGCAGCGGCTGATGTTCACCAGGCGGGGGCGCACCCTGCCCGGCACGGTCTCCGCACACTCGCATTCCGCCACAAGCTCCCCCATCTGCTCCAGTTTCTCTCCCAGTTCCTCCCGCTCCCTGGCTATCACACGCTCCGCCAGAAGCCTGCCGCCGCTGGCAATGGTGCCGCGTCCCCGGATAACCACGTTCTCACAGACAAAATCCTGCCGCGCCCCTCTGCCAGACTTCAAAGCTTCTCCTGAATTCTGCCCTTTCTCCGTCCTCTCTGCGTATTCCTGCCGCGCCGCATCTGCCGCTTCCCCGCCATCCCCTGCTGCCTCCGCGCTCCCCAGATCCTGCAGATTCCCCAGGTTCAGCACACTGCTGTAGCACTGCATCTCAATCCCCTCAAAACGGCTCGGAATCTTCGGCAGGTAGTCCGACACATCCGCTGTCCCCTGGAGGACGGCGCCCTCCTCCAGGTACAGCTCCATATTGCTGTGCAGCCGCAGGGCTCCCGTGAGAAATATGCCCTCCGGCACATAAACCGCATCCTCCGCCCCACAGTCGTCAATGGCCCTCTGGATACGCTCCGTATTCAGCTCCGCTCCGTCTCCCACAGCCAGGTAGGGCGCGGCTGAAATGTCAATCCGTCTCTTTTGCTTCCCGGTGGAGACGACCAGAACCTCCGAATGCCACTCTCCCCCAATCACCTGAATCTTATAGCGCCTCTGGGACGTAAGCCCGGACAAAGTGCCGTGGGTCTTCTCCGTGACAACAGCCTCTCTCCCGTCCAGAAATATCCGGAAACGCTCCCCTGCCGCCATGTTTTCCGTCCGCTCCCAGTACACGGTAATCTCGTCCTCTGTAGCGATATATTTTACTTCTGTCTCTCTCATAAATATCTCCTTTTGCACTGTTGTAACCCCATAAAGCGGAAGCATATTTTCCATAACTGATACAATTTCCTCTTGATCACAGGGTTCGCGAAGCGGTTCCAATAATTTAAACTCTAACGCTTTTATTAGGTATGCCATTTCTCAAAAAGCCAGAGAAATCAAGGCTTTCCACAATTCATGACATACCTAATTAGGTATGCTATTGCAGAATTCAGTTTTATGAAATCATTGATTTTACGGCACTCTGTAGCTTATGGCATACCTAACTTGAATTCGTTACAGTTTAAAGTAAACAACTTTAAAATCTTTACTTTGACATGCTATGCCGATTGTGGTTGCTGTTGATGGCTTTCGGGCAAAGTAAGAATAGTTTTGATGTTTACTACCTCTTGGACTACAGGAGACGCGAAGCGATTCCTGTAGTATGCGGACACTTCCTTGCACACTTCCCGACATGCCGCCTCCGGCGGCACATACAGCAGAACTGCGTTCTGCTGTCAAGAACAATCTGTGAACTGGTGCAAACCCGTAAGAATGCCTGCCCAAAGCGAACTTTGTTCCCTTGGCATTCTTACCGGAATGATTTAGATTTTCTTAGTCCGCGTACTAAAGAGGTGTGCTATGCACCCTCTTGCAGGCTTAGAAAATCTTCATTCCGCCTACACTTACCTCCAGATGCAGCACACTGCAAGCCGGAATCACGAAGGAAAGCTTTCCCTCTTCCCCCCGGACTTCCACCGCCGGAAACTCCTCCTCTTTCACCCGCTCCGGCTCCTCAAAGGAATTGTACGCCTGCATCTTTCCAGTCAGCACTGTCCCTTTCACGGCCGCTATCTGCGTATCCGCAAGCACAACCTCCACAGATATATTGTCCGAAAGCGAGGCATTTGTCAAGGTAATATGAATATTTCCTTCCAAATCCCGGGACACAGATTCCGTCAGCTCGGGAATTCTACAGTCCTCCAGTCCTGTCTCCCCGGTCTCCAGGGAGGATTCCAAAAGCTCCCCATCCTGATGATACCGGTACATATGGAACACATGCCAGGTGGGCGTCTTCACCATCCGCTCCCCCTCCGTGAGAATCACCGCCTGCAGCACATTTACCACCTGGGCCAGGTTCGCCATCTTCACCCTGTCGCAGTGCTTCTGGAACAGGTTCAGATGGATTCCCGCCACCAGAGCATCCCGCATGGTATTCTGCTGAAACAGAAATCCCGGGTTGGTCCCCGGCTCCACCTGATACCAGGTGCCCCACTCGTCCACTATCATCCCAATCTTCTTCTCCGGATCATACCGGTCCATGATGGAACCGTGTTTCTCCATCAGTTCCTCTATATTCCAGTACCGTCTCTGCACTACGGTGCCCTTATAGGGGAATGAAATTTCATCTGCAAAGTGCGCAGCTGACATTTCATTCCGGGCACCTCCGTTCCGAGACTGTTATAAAATTTCCTATTGACATTTCTTAGCTGGACTTCAAGTGTTTTCTTCTGCTTTTATTTTACCGGGAAGCGGATGTGGAAAATAGGAATATTTTTAGAGGAAAAAAGGAAATTTTTACGGTTTTCCTATTTTGAAGCTTCCACCTGGAACTCCCCTTCGGGAACCGCAATATTATCTTTATATACCCGTGGATGTGATGCAGCTCATCCAGTCAAAACTGGAAAGCAGCGGCAGTACCTTATTCACCGGAAGCACAGGGGCTCTATTTGCCGAACTTGCGGAGGAATAGCCGTGCTGATCTGTTTGGGTTATAGCCACATGTGCTCCGTTGCATATGCCTTTTCTACTGTCTGTATATCATACAGCAAAAGCCCCAAAAGAAAATAGAAATCTACAGATGCAGTCTCGCCCATGCCCTCTAACCGCCCCGTACCGCCCTCTTTCCATGCCCGGCAAAAAATAAACGTCCCTGCTCCAAAATCGGCAATACGAGCCATTCCTCAATACTTTCACCTGCGAGTACCCAAATTCCCATGGCATCAATTCAAGCTTGCCCCCTGACCCGCTCCGCCAGTTCCTCCCGGTTCGCGCACTGCATTTTCTCCAGGATATGGGTCATATG
>CANDMH010000229.1 GCA_947385785.1 uncultured Lachnospiraceae bacterium | reverse complement strand
TCTTCGGGTTGTCTTACAAGACAAGGGATGCTGTGCTGAAAGGGGCTACCTACAGAACGCCTGTCAGTTACTGGATGCCTTTTTACGGGAATTACGGTATGCATGACGCCAAATGGAGAGGTTCCTTCGGGGGACAGATTTTTATGACCAACGGCTCCCACGGATGCATTAATCTACCGCCCAGCAAAGCGGCGGAAATCTATGAGTATGTCTCGGAAGGATTTCCCGTCGTCTGTTATTATTATAATGGGGCGCCCTATATAGGACCTACTTCAATTGCGGCCCCGGAAGAAGTCATACCGGAAGAAACATCGCCGGAGGTACCCTGGGCGCCGCCGGAAGAGCCGGAACCCGAGGTGACACCGGTGCCAACGCCGGGAATTCCTCCGGCATCGCTTCCTGTGAATACGCCGGAACCTGTGCCGGAGCCCACACCGGAGCCGGAGCCCGTGAATACACCGGAGCCTGTACCGGAGCCTACACCGGAACCGGTGCCTGAAGTCACTCCGGAACCTGTACCTGATCCGGAACCTGCGCCGGAGCAGCCTTCAGTTCCGGAACCTTCGACTGAAGGCTGATTTCTAATGTTTTTTTGAGAATGAAATCTGGACAGAATAGGAATAAGAAAATGGCAGAGAGAAGATTGAGGCAACGTACAAGACGCCAGGCAGGAATCTGGCAGAGAAAATTGAACCGATATCGGGAAAGACAGAGGCAGATTGAGGCCAGTGCTTCGGATATTCTAAGGTCAAAGAATTTTAACCGCATGAAGGAATATATCCAGCACGGTGACGTGACCGTGAATTCTCATGTGATGGATGTAGCCAGGTACAGTATTGCGATGAGCGAGAAGCTGCATATTCACTGCAGCAGGAGAGAGTTGATCAGAGGAGCTTTGCTGCATGATTATTTCCTGTATGACTGGCATATACCGGACTATGAGAATCCTCACAGGCTTCACGGATTTTATCATCCGGGTGTGGCATTAAGGAATGCGTCACAGGAGTACCGCCTGACAGAGCGGGAGAAGGATATCATCAGAAAGCATATGTGGCCGTTGACGGTAGTTCCGCCGGGATGCAGGGAGGCGTGGATTGTAACGGCTGCGGATAAGTGGTGCTCTCTGCTGGAGACGCTGCATATGCACAGAGGGCATGGGGCAATTCTTGATAAGCTGAAGGAAGGGTAGAAGTGGAGCATTTATACGGGATGCTTTCCGGGTATGCGGAAAGTGATATCTATCCTTACCATATGCCGGGACATAAGCGGCGGAGCTGGGGAGAGCTTCCCGAAGCCATGTACAGGATGGACATCACGGAAATCGAAGGCTTTGACAATCTGCATCAGCCGGAGGGTATTTTGAAGGAGCTGCAGAAGGAAGCGGCCAGGCTGTACGGTGCGGAGGAGAGTTATTACCTGGTGAATGGGAGTACCTGCGGCATACTCAGTGCCGTCAGCAGTGCGATTCCCTTTGGGGGACATATCCTGATGGCAAGAAATTGTCACAAATCGGCGTATCATGCGGCATATCTGCGGCATTTGAAGGTAAGTTATCTGTATTCCGACTGTATGGCGGCTTATGGGATATGGGATGCGGTGACTCCGGAGCAGGTGCGGGTTGCCCTGGAAGCGGAAGGGAATATCAGGGCAGTTTTGCTGGTATCGCCTACTTATGAAGGAAGGATAGCCGATGTCTCCGGAATAGCGCGGATTGTTCATGAGAGAGGAATTCCTCTGATTGTGGACGAGGCCCATGGTGCGCATCTGGGGCTGGCGGAGGGATTTCCGGAGAACAGCTGTCAGGCAGGGGCGGATTTGGTTATCCACAGTGTGCATAAGACGCTTCCGGCTCTGACACAGACGGCTCTGCTTCATGTGAACGGTCATTTGGTTAACCGTGACAGACTGCGGCGTTTCCTGCGTATTTATCAGTCCAGCAGTCCTTCCTATCTGCTGATGGCAGGCATAGATAATGCGTTGGAATATGTCAGGAAGCAGGGAAAGACGGCATTCGGACAATTTCGGGAGCGATATATAAAAATGACGGAAGCTTTAAAAGAATGCCGGTGTCTGCGGATTCTCTCCGGAAGTGTCAGGGAACAGGATGTGGGAAAGCTGGTTATTTCAGCTGGACGAAGCGGGATTACCGGAAAGCAGCTGTCAGATATTTTATTAAACAAATATCATTTGCAGACGGAAATGTCTTCAATGGGTTTTGTCCTTGCCATGTTCACACTGAATGACGCAGAAGAAGCATATCAGCGGATGACGGAGGCTTTGCTGGAGATAGATGACAGACTGACGGAGAGAAATGCGGATGGAATTTTTTTATTAGAAATGAATGTTTGGACAGGGGAGGCGTCAGCGGAAAAGGGAAAATCGATCCCGCTGTGGGAAGCCTGGGACATGGAAGCGGAGGAAATTGTTCTTAAGGACAGCATAGGGAGATATGCAGCGGAATTTGTGAATCTGTATCCGCCGGGAGTGCCGCTTCTGGTGCCGGGGGAACGGATGACGGAAGGGCTGTACCGTGAGATTTTGCGTGATTTGGAAGCGGGGCTTACTATCCAGGGGATTCGTGTAGGAGCAGGAAAAGGGTGTTTTCCCGACGGAATTTTTATAAAGATGATAACGGAAAGCGCTTTGCTATGCCGTTGTCGTTGCTGTGATGGTTTCGGGCAGGGGCTATGACGTTTACTATAACAAAAGAAGGTTCAGAACCTGCGGGCAATGGACGGCGCATAATTGCGGAAGCGGCAGGTGACAATGCCGGAGGCCTGACGAAGATTGGATAAAAGGGAAGTATTTCACAATTTGTAAAAAAGAAAGAGGAGCAGAATATGAGGAAGACAAAAATTATATGTACCATAGGACCGGCAAGTGATACGGTGGAGCGTCTGCGGGAGCTGATGCTGGCAGGCATGAATGTAGCAAGGTTTAATTTCTCTCACGGCACCCATGAGGAGCAGAAGGCGAAACTGGAAAAGGTCAGGCAGGCAAGTGCGGAACTGGGGCTTCCTGTTGCGACCATGCTGGATACGAAAGGACCGGAGATTCGTCTGCGTGATTTTGAAGGGGGCAGAGCAGAACTGGAGGCAGGACAGCAGTTCACACTCACCACCGAGGAAATCCTGGGTACGGCAGAAAGAGCTTCGATTTCTTATAAAAATCTGAAAAACGACATTCAGGAGGGCACGACAATTCTCATTGACGACGGACTGATTGAGATGACGGTGGAGGAAATCCGGGGTGAGGAGATAGTCTGCCGGGTAGTAAACGGCGGCGCCGTGTCCAATCATAAGGGAGTCAATGTGCCGGGAGCCGTTCTGTCCATGCCTTATATCAGCGAGACGGACAGAAGCGATATCCTGTTCGGTATTGAGATGGGGTATGAGCTTCTGGCGGCTTCTTTTGTCCGGTGCAGGGAGGATGTGCTGGAAATCCGCAGCATTCTGGATGCCCACGGCAGTGATATGAAGGTCATTTCGAAGATTGAGAATATGCAGGGGATCCAGAACCTGGAGGAGATTTTGGAGGTATCTGACGGCATCATGGTGGCGAGAGGCGATATGGGCGTGGAGATTCCACTGGAGGAGGTTCCGGTGCTGCAGAAGAAGATGATCCAGATGGCAAACGCCAGAGGAAAGTGCGTCATCACTGCCACGCAGATGCTGGAGTCCATGATCAAGAATCCAAGGCCCACCAGGGCGGAGGCGACGGATATTGCAAATGCCATTTATGACGGAACCACGGCGATCATGCTTTCAGGGGAGAGCGCAGCGGGAAAATATCCTGTGGAAGCCGTGAAAACAATGGCGAGAATCGCGGAAGGAGCCGAAAAAGATATTGATTACGGTTCCAGGATGAAGCGGGGGACCCGTGAGGGAGAGGCGGATATTACCACGGCGATAGCGTATGCAACCTGCACCGCGGCAAGGGATCTGCATGCCGCGGCTATTATTACGGTTACGCTGTCCGGTTTTACGGCAGAGGCCATTTCCAGGTTTAAGCCGGAAAGTCCTATTATCGGCTGTACTGTCAGGGAGAGGGTGTGCCGCAGGCTGAATATTCTGTGGGGGGTGAATCCTCTCATGATTCCCGAGGAGAGTACCGCCGACGAGCTGTTTGAGGATGCGGTATCGGAAGCGAAAAAGGCAGGCTATGTGAAAGAGGGCGATGTGGTTGTAATCACTGCCGGAGTGCCGCTTGGAAAGGCCGGCACCACGAATATGATTCATGTGGTAGAGGTTTCATAGCGGATGGGCAGGATTATATGCCTGATGGGAAAAAGCGCCGCCGGGAAGGATACCGTTTTCAAGGAGCTGCTGGCGGATAAAGAGCTGGGGCTTAAGAGGATTGTTCCATATACTACCAGGCCTGTCCGTGAAGGAGAAAGGAACGGTGTGGAGTATTACTTTACGGACGAGGAGGCTTTCCGCAGGCTTCAGGATGAAGGCAGAGTCATAGAAGACAGGGCCTATCATACCCGGCATGGGCTGTGGCGCTATTTTACGGTAAATGACAGTCAGCTTGAGGATGAGAGCAGGAATTATATCGTCATAGGAACATTGGAAGCATACAGGAAGCTGCGGGATTATTTTGGAAGAGACAGAATGCTTCCGGTTATGTTAGAATTAGAGGATGGGATACGGCTTCAGCGGGCGCTGGATCGGGAAAAGCTGCAGGCAGAGCCGAAATATGCGGAAATGTGCCGCAGGTTTCTGGCGGACAGCGAGGATTTTTCGGAGGAAAAAATAGCTGAGGCGGACATTGAGAAGCGTTTTTGCAATGTAGAGTTAAACAGATGCCTGGATGAGATACGGGATTATATTTTGCACCACGCCGCCGGAAAGCAGCAGGATACTGCGGAAATGCTCACTTGTTATACGATTTCATCCGGCAAATGTTTTCGCTCGAAATAATCTGTGGGAAGGAGGGCAGCATATGGAAATTAAGGTGGGAAAAGTCAGTCAGCCGGCTCCGGTGGAACCGGTACAAAGTGCGCAGCCTACAGACGGCAGTTTTAAATTTATGCTTGCCAGCCACGTGGAGGGGGCGGAGCTGCAGGCGCGGCTTCAAACCCTGATGGAAGAGATCACCATGCAGGG
>CANDMH010000228.1 GCA_947385785.1 uncultured Lachnospiraceae bacterium | reverse complement strand
CTGTTATTAAGGGCAGCGGAGGAAAAGAAGGGGAAGGCGACTGGTGGAAAAAGCTTCCGGTTGCAGACGTAAAGGTATATGAAACACAAGCGGACGGCAATTATGAAACTGCGGATGAATTGGCTTACTTCAAAAAGGAAGATGATCAGAATGAGCAATCCGTGTGTTTCTATATCACTGTTAAGGAGCCGGGAAACCCGGAGCCTATAGCAGTTCCAAGTCCGACGCCGACGCCGAATCCTGTACCAGCTCCAGGTCCGGCGCCAACGCCGAATCAGGCAGAGGAGCCGGAACCGGCGGCCAGGCAGGCACATGATATATAAGAAGGATGGAAAAAGGTTATCTACATGATGTAAGAGGTGACAAGTAAAATGCGTAAAAAACTAGTTGACCCAAACAGGCTGTGTATGGGCTGCATGGCGGAGCTGGCACGCCCGGGCATCCCCTGCCCTGTCTGTGGATTTGATGTGGCGAGATACCAGAGGCCGGGGAACAGCCTGCCTTTGTATGAGATTGTAAATGGAAAGTATATGATTGGGCGGGTGCTTGGCGTCGGGGGATTTGGAATTACTTATGTGGCATGGGATTTTTACCAGGCGAAGCGCGTATGTGTGAAAGAGTATTTCCCGCGGGAAATCGCGGTGCGGAACCTGGCGGGGCATACGTATTCGGAGCAGATTTCCGTGTCCATACACTGCGGCAGCCAGGCGTATACGCAGCATCTGGACAAGGTGCAGTCTGCCTATATGGAGGGGCTTAAGGCGTGCATCAAGGAGGCGGAGAACCTGTCACGCTATTACCTGATGCCGGGCGTTGTGTCTATCCGGGACTTTTTCTATGGCAATAATACGGCGTATATCGTGATGGAGTACATAGACGGAATCGATATGAAGCGGTACGCCGCGAGCCAGGGGGGGAGGCTGCATCCGAATGTCGTATTTGCCTTGCTGAAAGATGTTCTGAAAGCCCTGAATGCAGTGCATAAGGATAATATTATCCACCGGGATATCAGCCCGGACAATATCATGCTGAGCCGCCAGTGGAAAGCGATCCTGATTGATTTCGGCGCGGCGAAGGATTATGCGAATTCGATGAAAGCGCCGATTCAGCTCAAGTATGGATATGCGCCTGTGGAGCAGTATGACAGGGAAGGGAACCAGGGACCCTGGACAGATGTGTACAGTATGTGCGCCAGTATTTATTATCTTCTGACGGGAGTGCGCATCCAGGAAGCGAGAGAGCGTCAGCAGCAGGATAAGGTACAGCGTCTCCAGGCAATGGGAGTTCCGGTTTCGGAGGCGCAGGACGCCGCCATATGGAAAGGGCTGTGCATCATGCCGGAGGAGCGCTATCAGTCTGCCGCGGAGCTGTACCGGGATCTATACCGGGAA
Organism: uncultured Lachnospiraceae bacterium; assembly: GCA_947385785.1. Lineage (GTDB taxonomy): Bacteria > Bacillota > Clostridia > Lachnospirales > Lachnospiraceae > Acetatifactor. The sequence goes on along the minus strand of CANDMH010000228.1, from coordinate 3,735 downwards.
TCTATATGAGAGAAGCAGTTTGGACGGAAGTGTTGATGTGAGGAGAAAAAAATGGAAGCGCTGAAGATTTGCCTGGGATGTTTCAGGGAGTGGGAAGAGGGAAAACAGAGATGTCCCTGCTGCGGCTGGGAGTCGGGGAAAGAATATGAAGAAATTTTCGGCTGGAAGCAGGGCGGGGTATTTGCAAAGAGGTATTTGCTGGGAATGGCGTACTGCCGGACAGAACATGCGGCGGTGTGGAGAATTTACGATAAGGTTCTTGGGATTTCCTGCTTTGCGCTGCAGCGGGAGGACTCAGATAAACCGCTGTATCCGCTCGCTGTCCGGCTGCGAAAAGCGGGATGTGCAGGAGAAAATCAGGTAAAGCTGCTGGTGGCCAGGGAGTTGGGCGGGAAGGATGCGCTGCTGTTTTCTATGAAGGATTTAGAAGGGAAACAGGAAATACTGGAGGCTGTCCTGGAAGCAGAGGAAACAGAGCCTGAACCGGCGGAGGATAGTGTGAAACCAGAGGTGGAAGAGCAGAAAAGGGATCAGGTTCTCCCTTCTGGAACTTTGCTGGATGGACGGTACAGGATTTTGGAATGCATCGGCATCGGGGGATTTGGTATTCTCTACCTCTGCCGGGATCTGGGGCTGCGTCGGATGGTTGCGGTAAAGGAGTATTTTCCAGCGGAGTGGGCGGAGCGGGATGAAACGTATGTGACGGTGAAAAAGTCCCAGATGCTGGAGGCTTACTGGTATGGGATGCAGTCTTTTTATAAAGAAGCCCGGATTTCTGCAAGATTTATACATACGCCCCATATGGTGACAATCTATGATGTGCTGGAAGCAAATGATACGGTATATCTGGTCATGGAATATATTTCAGGAATCAGCGTCGGGCGGGCGATGCGCGCCAGAGGCTATCAGCCGTATTCCACGGGAGAAATGGCGGAGCTTCTGTTTCCGGTAATGGAAGCCCTGGAAGCGGTTCATGAGGAAAAAATCATCCACAGCGATATCAGTCCGGGAAACATCATGCGGTCGGATGAGGGAGAAATCTTTCTGATAGATATGGGGGCGGCGAAGTATGCGCTGGATTCCCAGCCAGCTCTGAGCGCCGCTTTCCTGAAACTGGACTATGCCGCGCCGGAGCAGTACCGGACGGCGCGGGAGGGGATTCCGAAAGACGAAGGCCCGTGGACGGACGTCTATGCGCTGGGGGCGACGATGTATTATCTGCTGACAGGTGAGAAACCGCCGGACGTCATGCGGCGGCTTGGCGCGAAGGACACGGCGATTCGCTTTTCGGGGAAATGCCGATGGAAGCACAGGAGAAAATGGAAAAAGCTTCTGAACCGCGCCATGTCTCTGGAGATACGGGAACGTATCGGTACGGTCGCGGAGCTGAGGGAAGGGGTGAGGGCGTTGCTGAAATGAAAGAGGAAAGACGATATATGATTCGAGGAGGGATACGATGATTAACAATATTTTTACCGCGCTGGCGCGTGAAAAGACGCCGGGGGCAATTATGGAATTTGTTCTCTGGTGCGCAGTCTGTTTTGTGGTTTTGATGTCGCTGATTGCCCTTGCTGTGGGAAACGGACATGTGGTGTGGATTTTGATGATGCTGTTTTCAGTCGGACTTGCCGTGCTGATGGCATTCCGGCTGAAAGCGATTGCGATGCTGTACAGTGTGTGCGTTTTTTATGCAATTATGTTTTTAGTCCATTATTTATGCCTTGGCTTAGTTGTTGGAAGCGGGGAGTCCCCAGCAGTGGTGAGCACTATTTTGTTTGTGCTGACGTTAATGCTGTCACTGGCGGTTGTAATCTGCGCGTTTATCCAGTTCTTTTCGCGGTTTCGGCTTGGAACGGTTTTAACTGTTCTGGTGTTGGCTGACTCTGCGGCAATACTTCTGATGCAGATCCTAATGTATACATCGGAGTTTACAGACGCTTATATGAATGCAGAGCACCAGATCTGGATGAATGCCAGGGGATACTGGATAGGGACGGCGGGATATTGGGGAATACTGGCGGTGACGTCTGTATTTTACGCCTGTTTTTTCTGGGGACCGATTGACAGCAGGAAAGAAAAAATCATCATGCCAGGAGGAATGGGCAAACCTTATGGGACAGGCTCTTTTCTCGGACTGCAGGGAACTTACGGTTTCTGCACCGGGCGGATGTTTTACCTTCAGGGAAGGACGCTGACGCTGGGTTCCGGCCAGGGGGTAGATATCCCTATTTCCGATGCATATGTAAGCAAAGTCCACTGCGCAGTCCGCTTCAACACGACGATGGGATTTTATGAAGTATGGGATCAGTCTGCAAACGGCGTATTCCTGTCAAACGGCACGAGACTGCAGAAAGGCACGTACAATTCCGTGCGGCGAGGCAGTATCCTCTGCATAGGAAGCCAGGCACAGCAGTTCAGGCTGATGTAGGAATAGAAAACGAAAACAAAAAATAAGAGGGAAACGAAGGAGGAAAAATCTATGAATCAGAAGAAAAAGATGCAGTTGTGGCAGATGCTGGCGGTGGTGATACTGTCGGGAGTTATGCTGGTGACGATGTTTTTGCCAGTGATGCATATAGATGGAGACGGATACGCTAAAGCTGTAAAACTTATAAAAGGAACAGTGGAAAAGCGTAGTCAGGGTATTTATGATTTGAATGACTTTGGCTTAGATCAGAGTAATCTTTTTTGGAATGAAATTGAAGATTTTGAAGGAACGGAAGAAGAGATTGAAGAAATTAATGAAAAAATCAGGAAATATGAAGAAGAGTCGGGAGCGGTACTTTTAAATATTACGCCCGGGACGGTAATGACACATAGTGGGACAGCACTTATGGGCATAGGATCAGGTTCTTCATCTGGTTCTGGTTATACGATGATACAGGTGCTGTTTTGGGTAATGTATATTCTGGCAGTTATCATTATCGTAGTGGCGGTAATGGGGTTTGCGTTTCAATGGATGAAGGCGGTTCCATTGGCGCTTAGTGGTATTTATGGAGTAATTTGCGCAGTCGCCTGTGGAATTTTTCAATTTTTTGGGCCGCAGATGCTTGTAAATGCCAGCCTGGGAGGTTCTGGAGCGATTCCAGATGAAACTTCTTCGTTTCTTTCTAAACTCATTGGATGCTTTTGGGGATGGGCATTTCTGGCTGCATTTATTATAGGCATATTGTTGGCAGTGGTGAGCATTGCTTCATTGTTCACAGGAAATGAACAAAGACAGGGATATATTACAAACGGATCAGGCTTTGAACCGGCTCCTCCAATAAATCCGGACGAAGAGTGGAGAAGACGCGAACAGTTCGAGAGGGACTTGCAGGATAAAGCGCGTCAGGAGCAGTACGAGAGAGAACGCCAGGCACAGATCGAAAGGGAGAAACAGGAGCAGCTTGAGCAGCAGCGCCAGATGCAGATCCAAAGAGAACGCCAGAAACAGATGGCGGCAGCGATGGGACAGGTCGCATGTATCAAAGGCGTAGCGTCAGGACAGGCTTTCTCCCTTCCCGAAGACCGCAAGGTAATCGTCGGAAAGAGCCAGCAGAACGCAAACATGATTATCAACTATCCGCATGTAAGCAATATCCACTGCAGCATCCGCTATAAAGCGATGACGAACTCCTATATTGTCAAAGACCATTCCAGCAACGGTACGTTTGTGAATGGCACGAGACTGCAGAAGGATGTGCCGATGGAGTTTGCGGCGGGGACGGTGCTGCAGCTGGCGGATGGGAATAA
>CANDMH010000227.1 GCA_947385785.1 uncultured Lachnospiraceae bacterium | reverse complement strand
AGGGTGGACAGGGGCGTGATCTCCCCGCAGGTGGCCACGTCGATATCCACCCGGAAGGTGGCCAGGCAGGTGTCTGGATGGTATTCCGGATAAGTATGCACGGTAATGTGGCTTTTATCCAGATGGGCCACGGTGGTGTCCCCCATGGGCACCTTGCTTTCGTCCGCTATCAGAATGGTCACCGAGCTTCCCTGGGGCTCATAATCCTGACTGGAAATATTCAGCACCCTGGCCCCTATCATATCCGTCACATCCACCAGAAGTTTGGTCAGGCGTTCAGAATTGTACTGCTGATCGATATAGGCGATATAGTCCTTCTGCTCTCGCTGGGATTTCGCATAACACACGTCATAAATGTTGAAGCTCAGGGACTTGGTTAAATTGTTGAATCCATACAAAGCTAATTTTTCGCTCATGTTTCTCTCCTTTATACGTGTCTTATGCTCTCTCACGGCTACCCGCCGTTCAGCCTGCGGCTTCTGCTGTCCTGGTAACCTCCCATGCAGCCAGTCGCTCCACCATGCATGGGAAACAAGGCAATAAAGAGAATTCCCGAAAGCCCGCATATAAAAAAGCAAGTGACACTCCCATCACTTGCTTTACTAATCTTTTGTCCTTTTCGTACTCTACCCGCCTGCTTGCGGTTTTCAGGTATGCAGACAACAGATATATGGTTTTTAGAGTCTATATAGCAAATATTTTACTTTTACTACTCTTATTGACCGTTTCACAAGTTAGATGTGCATAAGCACCGGTTTATAGTCACCAACTTATAAAATTTGAGCTTTTAACTCAATCAATAAGGCAACACGGTTGCCAAAATATTTACATGGAAGACTCCGTCTCTCTGTTTTCCATACACTTGTACTACAGACATAAGCACAGCATTGCTCATGCCTTGATGGCCATTCGACCATCTCCTGCCAAGGGTAATGTCATTATAACATTCTGCCGCCTGTTCGTCAATCGCAATTTGGCCGAAATTTTGCGCTATTTCATCATCCTCAAATCTCCGCTTGTGGTAGAAACCCTGACGGCATTCTCCCCGCTGCCATACTGCCCCTCCGCATGATTCCCCTTTTTATTAAAACTGAGCATCTCGTCAAAAAAAGTACTGCACCCGCCGCTGGCAGAATCAAAGTCCAGGGTGAACGATGCCGCCTCCGTCAGCACCATATCCACATTTCCGCTGGTAGTGGATATGGTAACATCTCCCTCCAGGCCCTGCAGAACGATTTCCACATCGCCGGATATGGTTTCCGTCGTGCCCCATCCCTTCCCGGATGCCAGAAGGACGTCGCCGCTGGATGTACTCAGGCTGAATGCCCCCTCCAGCTCCTCCAGACGGATGTCGCCGGAGGATGTCTCCCCCTCGAACCTGCCACTTCCCTTCCTGAGCCGGACAATACCGCTGGTAGAAGAGATATCCATATCTCCCTCCACCTCCCCCAGGCTGATATCCCCGCTGGTGGTCGATACATCAATGCCGCCGTCCGCCCGCTCCAGCGTAAAATTGCCGCTGGTAGAAGAGAGATTCAGGGCGCCCTCTGTCTCTCCCAGGCCAATGTCACCGCTGGTGGTGGACACAACGGTGTCTCCCCGCACCCAGTCCAGCACCACACCGCCGCTGACGGAAGAGATTCCCATCTCACTCTCCGCTCTGCCCACGCCTATATCACCGCTGGTGGTAGAGACAGATGTCTTCACTGCCTGGAGCATTTCCACACGGATATTGCCGCTGGTGGAACTCATCCGGATTTCCGCCGCCCTCACCTCCGGAAAGCAAATGTCGCCGCTGGTGCTGGATATCTGAAATGTATTCTGCACCGCGAGGGGACTGTCAGAAACAATCTCTCCGCTGACCGTTTTGACATACACCTCCTCCATCTGCCCTGCCATATCCGCCGGAAGATATATTTCCGTATATGCATCCTTTGTACCCGTGAAAAAGAAACCGAAATTGCGCCTTCTCGCACCTTTTACCAGCAGACACCCCTCATTTACCTCCGCGCCGGAAATCTGCTTTTCACCGGGTGTAAAATTCATATATTCACGGATGAGCACGGATTCCGTCTCTCCCCGATAGAAGTACACATCGTTGAAAGTCATCCCGTAATCGATTTTCAGGCTGCGGATATCCTCCGGCGCAAACTCTTTTTCAAGCACCAGCGCGTAATCTTCCTTCCGCAGCCCTGAAACGCCGGCATCCGCACCATACTCCCCTTCCTTCCCATTGCTGCCCCTGCCGAACCCGGTTCCGGACAGCGCCAGAATCAGAAGCGCGCACATGCAGATGCCTGCAGCTCCCAGAAAAACAATTGTTGCTATTTTCAGTTTCTTCATAATGACACCTTACCTTTTTGCTGTTCTTCTTCCATTGCGCCTTTTATCAGAAGCAAAGTGCATGCTTCCGATAAGGACATACTATTAGGAAGCAAGGGAATCAGCCCTGCTTCTCACGCTTCAGGCTGAATACCAGAAATGCAATCGCCTGGGCGCAGCCGCCGATTAGAAATGTAATCCAGGTCACTGCCCAGTAAAAGGTTACAAAGCTGACAATAAAATAGATGATCAGTGTCACAAACCAGATAATGGCACTGACGGAAATTTTGATTGCCCGCTCCCTGTTTCTGATGTACCTGGCTTCCTTGTAGCTTTCCACCAGATTATCCTCCTTTTTGCTGAATTTCGGGTACATATTCGCCGCGTAAATCAGCATGCAGGTAGGGGGAATACAAATCAGCGCCGCCAGTATCAGCCCCACTTCCATACTGACTTCAAAGTACATATAGGGAAAAAGCCATTGCGCTGTCAGCATCCAGGCCAGATATACGACTGCGGCAAAAATGTAAAGCCCGGCCGCAGCCGCATTCAAAACAGCCCTTTTCTGCCGCTGCTCTTCCGACAGGCTCAGCGGATTCTCCTCCCGCAGCTCCTCAAACAGTTCTGTCACATCCCCGATGGAATGGATGACCATCTGCCAGGCGTCTTCCTCCTGATAGCCTTCGCTGATGAGATCATGATACTTTTCTATGGTATTGGTAACCACTTCCTCTTTCCACTCCATCGCCTTTCTGGTCTTTGGTGCGTCCGCAAAAAGCTCCTCAATATATTTTCTGATTCTCTCGTCCATGGTGTGATTCCTTCTCCTTTCTCTGCAACGCTGCTTCCTTACATTCAAATCAGCAGCTGGTCAATCGCTGCTTTGGCCTCTTCCCACTCACGCTTATAAACCTGATACGCCCTGCGCCCCTCCTCCGTGATGGAATAGTACCGCCGCCTGGCCCCAACCTTCTCGTCTCCCCAGTAGGTGCGTATGTACCCGGCCTGCTCCAGCCTCCGGAACGCAGAGTATAAGGTAGCCTCCTTCAGCTCGCAGCGGTTGTCGGTCTTCTTCATGATATCCTTGTTAATCTGGTAGCCATAGCTGTCCTGCTCCAGCAGGTGTGCCAGAATGATGGCTTCCGTGTGTCCCCGTAAAATATCGGAGGTAATTGACATGTCGGTTCCTCCTTTTCTGGTTATACTATAATACAATATACCTCGCCTGTCAAGGTATATAAGGAAATTATATATATTTATCTTTTACATTAGAATCACTGCTGTTCGGGCTGCCTGCGGAATCCGTTTCCCCTGGTCCCTATCTCTGTTTCCTGGTGTCTTTGCGCTCCTAAGGATTTGTTACAAAATAAATTTGCAGAATTCCGCAAGGGAAGGCGCATATATACTGGTGTTTCGCTCCTGAAAGTGCAAATTCATTTCCAGACAATTCCTAAGAAAATGATTCCTGAAAAATTGTCGAAAATTACTGAATCGTAACTGCCGAACCGGACTGTGGCAGGTACCAGCAAAAGGAGCGCGCAAAGGAGAGCGTGACGAAAATGGGAATTCTGCTAATTTCCGAAAATGTGAAAGGCCGCCGGGACAATTGGGGTGGAAAACAGTTGAAATATATGGTATGCTGTCAGGGAATGGAGAGAGTGTCACGAAATATATTTGCAGGATTCCGCACGGGAAGGAGCATATATACGGGCGTTTCACTCCTAAAAGTGCAAATTTATTTCCAGACAATTCCCATGGAAGAAAAGAGAGAGAAAATGCCTGACAAAAAGGCTTTCGAAGCAGCAAAAAGAAAAGTAATCGGCATCGACCGGCAGCGCCTGGGCATCGGCACCCTGGCGGAGAAGAGCCTCCATGCCATCCTGAAAAATTATTATGAGCCTGACGAAGACCATCAGGAGATTCCCATTGAAAACTATGTAGCAGACATTTTTGTCAACGGCGAAATCATGGAAATCCAGACCCGGCAGTTTGACAGGATGCGGGGCAAGCTCGCCGCCTTCCTGCCCCTGTACCCCGTGACCATCGTCTACCCCATCCCCTATGAGAAATGGCTCATCTGGGTTGATGAGGAGAGCGGGACTTTAAGCAAAAAGCGTAAATCTCCCCGGAAAGGCAGCCCTTACATGGCGTTTCCGGAATTATACAAGATCAAGATGTACTTAAAAGACCCCAATCTCCGCCTGCGGCTGGTGCTGCTGAATATGGAAGAGTACAAGCTGCTGAACGGCTGGAGCAGAGATAAGAAAAAAGGCGCCAGCCGCTATGACAGAATTCCCACAGAGCTTGTCCAGGAGATAGCGCTGGACTGCCCCCGGGACTTCCTGCAGTTTGTGCCCTTCGAGCTGGAGGGAGCCTTCACCTCCAGAGAATTCGCAGAGGCGGCCCGCATTCCCCTTACTCTCGCCCAGACGGTGCTGAATATCCTCTATTATGTGGAGGCTGTGGACAGAGTCGGCAAAAAGGGCAATTTTTATCTGTATGAGGCGAAGGAATATTGAGTCCTCCACGATACTCCCACACAGGCTCCCAAACCACTGCGCTATGCCGGATGATGAGACTTCAGTCCAATAATGCCATGCCTGATTCCTTGCGCAATGCGCATAACACGCATTTGCTTTCCACACTGGCACATCAATACATGAATTCCCGCATATGCATGCCTGATATCTGCGCCAGGACAAGGCGGAAGAAAGCAATGCGGTAAAGAGGGGCGCCGGACACCTCAGTCCAGCCCCACAATCCCGTCCACCGGCAGCGACATCACCACACCCTGGGCCTTGCTCTGCATGCCGCATTTCTG
>CANDMH010000226.1 GCA_947385785.1 uncultured Lachnospiraceae bacterium | reverse complement strand
TGGGTGTGCTCAGGGCTGATTATTGAGTGACTATAATTCGGATTTTGGGATATAACCCCCAGTAATAAGCATTCATGGGGCTGGCATTATGGTCGTAAATCGCCCTTCTGACCTCCCAGCTGCTGACTTCCGGATTTTTATAATCCCCTTTCCGGTATTTGCGGTATCCGTTGAATTCCCGGAGGATAAAGCCGTCCTCGCACCGCTGCATCAGATACATTTTGGAATCCTTCGTCATAACTATGCCGGCTTTCCCAATGGACTTATAGGTGACCTCATGGCGGCAGCGCATACAGCGCCCCGTCTTGTTATGGCGGGGCTTACTGACAGCCACCTCCTTTTCACAGAACGTGCAATATCCTGTCTCTGCTCCCTTCCTGCTGTACTGGTAAAAGATATAATTTTCTGTAATGCCGACTTTATTTACCCAGCGCTCCCAGTCTTTGGGTAACTTTGGTGTCTGCGCCATATCCAGGTCCCAGGGGTCGGTCTCCCTCTTATGGCGCCGTTTTAATTCCTCCGCACGGATCTTCAGCTGGTATTCCAGAAGCCCCTTGTAGCCTCCATGCTCTCCGCCGAGATATTTTTTTATCCGGTCATGTCCCTGCGGACTGATCCACTTATTTTTTGTGTTATAAAAATACCCCGGCCATGGAAGCATATCCACCTTTGCTGTCAGCCATTTCTGCCTGATACGGTCATAGGTGATAAATTCCCCTTTTTCCTTGTCAATATATAATTCATAAGCAGCTTTTTTTCCTCCCGTCCGCATATACTCCGGGAGGAAAAAAGCCACTTTTAAAAAACCGTGCGTAACCTGGCAGCGTAAATACAGGCTGCATTTATAGGATAAGGAAACATGCTCACCATTCCAGGTCTTATATACGGTACGCTTTGGCACGTCTGCATCTGCCATCTGCATCATTTTAGAAGTAGCATTCATAGTCCTTAATTTCAACAGTTCCTTTTTTATCATAGCAGGGCCACCTTCCTTTCTATCAGATCTGCGCCATACCAGGTATCGGGAAGAATCTTTATTCCGTCTACCCGCGCCAGGGCAATCTGAATAATACGCCCAGTCATTGGATCTTCCTTTACAAAGGCAAGGATATCGCCCTTTCTGCCGCTGGCTACCGGGTCGATTCCCCGCACCACGGTATAACCAAAGGCAGCCCTTGCCTTATCCTTTTTCACATGGCTGCTCCATTCCCGCAAAGGGTGGTCGGCCATGAAAGCAAGGGCATGGAGAAAGAAGTTCTCCTTTGTCAGCTTTTTCAGTATTGTCAGCTCTGTGCAGGAGATCTTCGTATCATCCCCATCCTCGTCGATGTCGCCCCCGGCATTTACAATGTAGTATTCTGCCTGGTCCATGTCGGAATAGTAGGTAAGACAGTCCAGGGGATTCTCCGCACAGTGAAAACCGTTCTGACGGCAGTTCGCCTTCTCTGTCCTGTTCAGTCCCATTACAAAATGGTAATCCCGGCAGATAAGGCCGGGCGCAAAACCTTTATAAGCAATCATTCTTTTCACCTCCGTAAACGATTCATCCTGCTTTCTTTTCCGGCGCCAGCATGCTTTCCAGAGAAAGCTGCTCCATAAAGGATATCTGCCCGTTGTCGGCAGGCTCCTTCTTTTCAGCTTTCTTCTCTGCCGGCTTTTTGGCAGGGGATTTCTTTGTAGTGGTTTTCTTTCCTTTTGAACCGGCTGTTGTCCTTCCCGCATAAGGTTTGGGGACAAATTTCTCCTCATCCTCCTTATCTTCTTTTACATCCATAGTCCGGAAATATTCTTCCGCCCAGTGGTAACAAAGGTCGTCCGGGATATCACTGGAATAGCAGGGTGTATCCCGCCCCGGCTGTATCTCGGCTGCCTTCATCTCATCCTGGACATATTCATATGCCTTCCGGTTGATATACTGAAAACAGCGGAGCATGTTCTTCCGGGGAAGCATGACCTGCCTCGCAAACGCCGCATCTTCCAGGCACGCAGTCTGGATATACTCAGAAACACATTCCTTCATGTTGCGGTGTGTCAGCTTCTCTGTGTCAGTTCCCACTCTTTTCATGGATTCTGACATCAGCTCCGTCTCGCTCATAGCCATGATCCGTTCCATCTGTGCTTTTTCAGCGTCCTTTTTTGCCTGCTGCCTGGCCTCCCATTCCGCTTTCCTTCTTGCCTCTGCCGCCTCATGCTCCGCACGTTTTTTATCCTCTGATTCCTCTTCCGCATCAGAGTTTTCCTCTCTTTTCTTTTCCGGTTCCGCGTCCGCCTCCGGTTCTATGGGTTCTTCCGTTCCATCGGTTTCCGAACAGGCGCCTTCTTCTGTGCCTTCCCATGCTCCGTCTGAAACAGCATCCTCCTGAGCCATAAAGGAAGACGCATCCGGCTCCTCCCTGTCAGAATCAAAAGGGTTATCCTCAAATGCAGCACTGTCAGTGAATCCATCCAGGAACCCGTTTTCTTCCTTTTTGGAACTTCCTGCCGGCATCCCGCCGTCCTCAAAAGGGGTTTCTTCCATATTGATTTCCATATCCATATCCATAAATGCACTACTCATATCTGATCTCCTTTCGTCAAAAACGGCATGGAGCGGGTAATCCCATTCCATGCCATTGCTGCCGTCCGCCTCCGTCCTTTCATTTTTTCACAAGAAAGGGAGAGAAGCGCACAGGTTCAAATGTCCTGCCGTCTATATAGAAATAGCGGCGGCCTGTTCCATCGTCCAGCTCCACCACATCCGAAGATGCAAGGGGGCGTCCTCTGTAGCCTTCCGGCACCTGGTTTCCGTAATGCGCCGAAATCTGTTCCAGTATTTCCGTATCTTTCCATTCTTCCGGGCAGGCAAGCTCCGAATCGCACACCAGACGGTATTCCGAAGCCGGGGGCTGCTCATACCCTGCCTTGTGCAGATCCCGGATTCCCTTAAACGCAAACGGGATGGTCTCCTGCCCTGCGTCAAAACAAAGCTGGTAAATGCGGAACCTGTATCTGCGGTGGGGAAAATCCAGAAGCCCCACTGACAATCCCTTTCCTTCCTGGCAGAAAAGCGCCTTGCCTTTCTGCGGATTCTGGCCTTCACCTTCTTTCTGCTGTTTTTCTCTCCGGAGTGCAAGCTGCCAGTCATCAATCCCCTTGTAGTTGGGATTCCAGGTCAGCCGCCGGCACTCCATGCCCTGCTGTCTTGCCAGCAGGTAAATCCTGGAACTTCCTTTTGCGATCATCTCATTGCTGTACTTGTCCATGTCGTGAGCCTCAATGATGAGTTCCGTGCCGTTCTGCGCCAGCAGTTCAAACAGAGGCCCCAGCTGTGCCACATTGTTTGCCCCCGCCACCGCCACAAAAGAACGGTTTAACAGTACATGGGCAATATCCGCTTTCAGTATCCCCTCCGTGACATAGATGGTCCGGGCAAAGGGATTCCCTATAAAGTGTACCGGACTCCCGGATGTGACGCCCATATTTTTTGCGGACGAGGACAGCCAGATATATTTCGTTCCGGCTTTCTCCGGAGGGTCATCCTTATCCTTAAAGGGAACATCCAGCAGGATCTGCATCCCATGGATCAGCCCGTCAATGCCAACAGCCGGTATCAGGATACCTGCCGTGCGGCTGCTGAACTTTGCGGTCCAGTACCCGCCCTCATGGAGATAAAATCCCGGAACTCCTTCTACCCTGCATCCCTGCTTTATCAGCCTGTCCGTCAGGGACCGGCACAGAAAATAGGGCGGGGTGCTCTTAAATCCCAGGCTGTCGATCTGTTCATCCGAAAGCCCCCGCTTCTCCGAGCGCAGATGCGCCCGGTGTGTGGAAGTCAGGGACAGCATTTCCATCAGCAGAGAATAGGTCTGGTGTATCTCCTGCGGACCGGCACGTTCCGCCTGGGGGATTCCCGTATCCGGCCGGCTGCCTGCATGGGGTTCCCTGGACGGACCCCCCGCATAAGCATCCGTGCTCTCCGCCTCTCCATATCCCCAGGAAGTATCCCCGGCCTGGAGAGCGTCACAGATTTCCCGATAGGCTTCGGAATTGGTGGTATTGTTGACCCTGGCATACAGGTTCAGCATCCCTCCATGTTCGCCGCAGTAGTTGCACCGCCACACGTTCTTGACAAAATTGACATTCATCTTTCCTCTCCGGTCGCCGCAGAACGGGCAGTCTGTATAAGCACTGTCCGCCTGCCTGCGCCGGATATGTAAATGCAGCAGTTCTACCACATCCATGATCCCAAACGGGAAATCCTGTGAAAATGAGCCCATCACCTGCGCCCTCCTTCCTTATTGCCTTTTTCACGGCTGCCTTTACCGTTTTCCATGCGCCGTTTTACCCGGCTTTCTTTACAGCCAGGGAATCCAGCATGATCTGCGCCGCCGCACGAAGGATATTGTTATCCCCCCTGTAACCGCCATACAGATAGAATTTCAGGCTGGGCGGGCGCCGTTCTGCCACTTCCGCAATGGTCTGCCCCTTGCAGACGCCGGTATCCACTACCACCTTTCCTGCCTCTTCAAAGGTCATCAGCTTGACGATCTCCTCCACAGGCATATCCGGCGTATATCTGGCATCTGTTTTTTCCTGTGCCGGCTCTCCGGTGGCAGGCAGCTCCCGGACTTCTGATTCCGTTCCCCTGGTCCTTGTATTTTCAACACTTCCGGCAGTTCCACCGGAAGATGCAGCCGCCTCTGCGGAAACGTTCTGCCCGTCTAACAGCGCCATCATACTCTGTACCGCTTTCCCGGTATCCTCCTCCATATTCTTCCTTTCGGAAACAGGGAGGCTGTTCCCCGTTCCTCCCGCTGCAGGCATTTCTGCGTTTTTCTGTACGGGAAGGGATTCCGGTTTCCCTGCATTTACAGGCAGTTCCCCGGCTCCGGCAGGCTGCGCCGCCCGCTGAACCTCTGTCGGTCCCACCGGCAGGCTGCTGTTTTCAGCCGGCTCCTGGGGCCTGGCTGACGGTTCCTGTGTGGAAGACAAATGCTGTCCTTCCATCTTCTGTGTGGTGCCGGGCTGTACCGGGAGAGTTCCGGAGCTTTTTCCCGGGCTTGCCGCAGGATTTCCATTCCCCGCCATCGCTTCAAGCGAAGCTTTTGCCTCTGCATCTGTGCGCTGTGCCGGACTGTTTCCCGCAGGCCCGGCATTTACCGCCGCCTTTGCGCCCTGAATGGGCAGCCCGGAGG
>CANDMH010000225.1 GCA_947385785.1 uncultured Lachnospiraceae bacterium | reverse complement strand
TACACAGTAGAGAACACTCTTTCCCTACACGACGCTCTTCCGATCTAGGTGAAGCCTCTTGACAGCGAGGATGTGAATGAAAACGGGGAGAAGGCAGAAGAGGCAAAGGATAAGGAAGGCAGCGCCGTAGACGAAAACGGCGAGAAGGTAGAAGCCGAAGTGGTAACCGATGGGGACGATAAGGACGGCGGGGATGCTGATGAAAATACGGAAGAAGGGCATTCCGCAGAAAAGATTGTCTACTATGTCACCGACGAACAGCAGCAGGGACAGTATATCAAGATGTTTAAGGACAATAAGATGGATGCCGTCATCCTGACTCATAACATCGACCAGCCATTCATCCAGCAGCTGGAGTCCAAGAACGAGGGTGTGAAGTTCCAGAGAATCGATGCGGACGTGACCGGCGCTCTGAAGGATGAGATTTCCGAGGAAACCGAAAAGGAGCTGGAGGAGCAGGCCAGGGCCCTGGGCGAGATCATGAAGAAGGTTCTGGGCAACGATAAGCTGGCTGTCAAAGTGGAGAAGCTGAAGGACGAGAAGATTTCTTCCGTGCTGACCCTGTCCGAGGAGTCCAGGCGTATGCAGGATATGATGAAGATGTACTCCATGCCCGGAATGGACATGGGCGGCTTCGGCGGTGAGGGAGAGACCCTGATTCTCAATGCAAATCATCCGCTTGTGAAGTACGTTACGGACAATCAGGAAGGCGAGAATGTGGATATGATCTGCGAGCAGCTTTATGACCTGGCTAAAATCCAGCAGTCACCGCTGTCTCCGGAAGCCATGACGAAGTTTATCGCAAGAAGCAACGAGATTATGATGGTTCTGGCAAAATAAAGAATAAAACGGAATACCCGCAAAAAAGGCGCCTCAGGGCGTCTTTTTTGCGGGTAAAGAAGACGGAACCCTTTTGCCTGAACAGGCCGTATCAGCTATTTATGACAATCCGATACTCAAGACCGCCAGAATTTACCAACTTGCATAAGACATGAATATGGCTGGCGGTCTTTCGTTATACATTTCATTTGGCAAATGTTTTCGGCTGCGAGTATAAATTGATATATGAAAAATCTTGACAGATATATCGTAAGGTGATATATTAATAGTATGATATATCGCCTTACGATATATCTGTATATGCCTATTTTCAGGCAGAAGCCTGCAGTACTTTTTACAGGTAAGGAAGTGTCTGCAAACGACAGGAACTGTTTCGCGAACCCTGTAGCAATTTATAAAAATACAGTCATGGGAGGGCGGTTATGAGCAAAGAGCTGATAAACAGATTGTTAAGCATAGCAGTTGGCGGACTGCTGTTAGCGGGAATCCTGTTCCTGGGATTACAGCTGTTCGGGGAAAAGGAAAATAAAATCAATTTGGCTCTCGGATTATTCTGTGTCACACTTGGCAATCTGTTCAATATAGTCAGAGCTCACTTGAAATAACAGCGGCTGGTTTCTCTAAATATACACTCACAGTCAAAAATATTTGCGGATTGAATTGGCATAATGAGTGAGTGCTTCGGTGATGTAGAACAGAAAACGGCAGGACGATATCTGCGGCAGGACGACGGGAAATGAGACCGCTGCGGGAAAGAGCCGGGAGAAACGAAAGGAGGCTGAATGGAAAAAAACACTCCGCTGACAGAGGCGTTATTTTACATTCTGCTGTCAGTGAGAAAGCCAAATCATGGTTATGGAATCATCCAGGAAGTGGAAAAGCTGACGGAAGGACGCGTGACACTGGGGCCGGGAACCCTCTACGGCGCGATCCAGACCATGACGGCAAAGGGATGGATCAGGATATACAGCGCGGAGACAGATTCCCGGAAGAAGAAGGAATACATTATCACTGACCTGGGAAGAGCGGTTTTTGCAGAGGAAATAAAGCGCCTGGCAGAACTTCTGTATAACGGACAGCTTATGTGGGGGCCGAAGGCCGTGGAACCGGGAGAACCCGGAGGAAAATCTCAGGAGCAGAGCTGATACGTTTTCAGAAGGAAAGAGAGTTTACAGGAAACAGGAAGTTGCATGCACACAAAACAGGAGGAAAAATGACGAAATTTCATCTGTACGTTGATAAGGATAAGGAGACGGCCTTTCTAAATGAAATGTCTCAGAAGGGCTATGCCCTGACCGGATTTTGTGCGGGTTTCTACCATTTTGACAGCTGCCGGCCGGGGGAATATGTTTATCAGATTGATATCACCGAGGGGATGTTCAGGGTCAGTCATGATTACAGGGAATTCATGAGGGATATGGATGTGGAGATTGTGTGTTTGTGGGGGCCCTGGGTGATATTGCGTAAAAAGGCGGGCGAAGGAGCGTTTGAACTCTACACGGATGTGGAATCCAACATTGAGCATTATGCCCGAATAAAGCGGATGCTGAAGGCGGTAGCGGTTCTGGAAATCATATGCCTGTTTATGGAGATTTACGGAGCTATAAGAGGAGTCCCCATAGGGTGGGCATTCGTTTTTATTCTGGGAGCCGTGCTGGTGGCAATTCTGAAGGAGCTGATGCGCGTCAATGGTATTCTGACGGAGCTGAAGGGCAGAATCGGAAGTGACAGGCAGGAAATACAGTCGGGACGAACGGGAAGGATATCAGGTTATCTGGGCGTGGGACTGTTTCTGAACGGGGTGGTGCTGATGATTCCGGAGATCAGTGCGGACGGGCAGGCCGCGTTCTGGATTGGGTTTCTGAAAGGATTTTTACAGGTGATGGCGGTCCTCTTCATGGTGGCAGGCTGTGTCTTCACATGGTGGCGGCGGGGGTAAGGAAGTGTCACGTAATAAATTTTATGGGAACTGCCGGGAGATATACTGCAGACCGCCAGGATTTACATTGATGTCTCCGGGAAAGTACCTGGCTGGCGGTCTGCAGTCGGGTCGTACTGCAAATTTAATCGGTGTGCAGTATAAAATCCAGTTTCCCGGCAGTTCCCATAAGCTCATCCGATAAAGCATCTGGAAGTATCACGCAATGACAGCTTTGCGTGCAGGGAAGTGTCAAAGAAAATAACTGATACTTCCAGGCAGTATCAGGAAAGCAGCTGCATCAAAGCGCGGTATGCAATATGAAAGGCTCTCTCTGTATCGTTTTCGGCTCTTACAGCGGCATCTTTCTCCAGACTGTTCAGTCCGCTGAAGTTGGCGAGATGCGGCTCCAGACTCAGGAAGCCTTCATAGCCGGACCGGTCAAGAAGCGTGAAAATCTCGGAAATCTTTCCGTCTCCCTGTCCGGCAGGAACGATTTCCCTGGTCGCCTGGACGCAGTCTTTTACATGTACATAGGTAATATAGGGCTGCAGCATATGAAAGGCTTCCAGTGTGTCCTGGCCGCATTCGATAAAATTGGCGAAATCGAAGGTGCACCGGAAGGTCTCTCCTGCCAACTGTTTCATCAGGTCAAGGCAGCGCGGGGCGGTATCGCCATAGATTGCCTTCTCGTTTTCGTGAAGAAGGATGATGCGGTTTTTTGCCGCTTCCGCAACCATCTGCTCCAGCCGGGACAGAACCTCGTCACGGCAGCTTTCGGGCGTCCTGCTTTCGGGGAGGTAGAAGCTGAACATTCTGATGTAAGGCGTCTCAAAAATATCGGCAAGGCGTTCTACTGCAATCAACATTTTCATGTGAGACTTGAAATCATCTTCCAGGTTTATTTTGCCGACGGGAGAGCCGATGGCGGATACACGGATACCTGCCGCATCCAGCTTCTGCTTAACGGTGCGGGCATATTCCGGTGTAAATGCCGATACATTCGTTCCGTCGGCACTGCGCAGCTCGATGTATCTGATGCCGAGTTCCTGTAACACTTCAATCTGTCGGTCCAGGGAAGCTGCAATTTCATCGGCAAAGCAGCTGATGGGAGAATTCGTCAGTCTTTTTCTTATTTCATTCATAGTAATCTCCACTTCCTTACCGTCGCGGAGGGCGGTACATTATTTTGTCAGGTTTCGGGCAGGCATTGGATTACCTGTCCGGTTCTGGCGGACTCGTAAGCGCCAAGCATCAGCCGGATGCTGGGAGTCATGGCGGACAGATTCAGCGGAAATTCCTCACCGGTCTGCAGAGCGCGGTAAAAATCGGAAATGCAGTCCCGGTGTCCAGTGCCCCAGTAGCTTTTTCCAAGGGCTTCCCTGTGCTCCAAAACCGGCTTTTCCTGGCGTCCGTCCGGATAGAAGAGGGTGAGTTCCAGGTCTTCAATCCGTATTTTCATATGTTCACAGGCAATCTCAATCAGCGGCGGCACATCGTCGCAATAGGCGGTAGTGGCGTAGAAGGATGCGTTGATATTTCCTTCAAATTGAATATAGGCCTCCATGGTATCTTCCACCTCAATGATATTTTTCAGGTGATGATTGGCGATGGAAGCCTCCACAGCCGACGGCTGCCCCAGCAGATACTGGAGCAAATCCAGGGTGTGGACCGCCTGATTGATCAGGGCACCGCCGCCTTCGGTGGCAAGCCTGCCCCGCCAGGTGCTGTCCGTATAATAAGCGGAGTCCCGGTGCCAGGTTACGATGCCCCGGGCGCCCAGAATCTTCCCTGCCCTGCCTGAGGCGAGAATGTTACGGGCTTCCCGGATACTGGGATTGTAGCGGTTCTGATAGCACAGGCCAAGCCTGGCAGAGGAATTTCTGACTGCATTCTCCAGGCTGTGAAGCTGTGCCCGGGAGATGACAGGTGGTTTTTCCATAAAAACATGGATTCCCTGCGCCAGAGCGTATTCCGCCATGGGGACATGCAGGTAATGGGGCGTACAGATATGGAGCACGTCCGGCTTTTCCTGGCGGAGCATATCCTCCAGGGAAGTGTAGGCATTCGTGTGCCAGGTTTCGGCATGAGCCTTCGCTTTTCGGGCATCTATGTCTGCCGCTCCCACAAGGGCAGTGTCAATCCAGTCTGTCAGAACCCGGCTGTGAAGCTGCGCAATGCTTCCACAGCCTGCAATTGCGGATTTCATATTGCATCCTCCTCAGGTGATGTTTTAAAGTTTCGGGGCCTGGCTGCCGTAGCTGCCGGCAGTGTCGAAGGTGGCTTCCTGAACGGTCTCCTTTTTCACCGAGGAAGCACGCAGCGCATTCAGCTTTTCCAGGAACAAATCTTCGTCGATGGGAAGTTCCACCGTTTTCTTCAGCCAGAGATCGGAAGAGCACACGTCTGAACTCCAGTCACAGCCTCATATCT
>CANDMH010000224.1 GCA_947385785.1 uncultured Lachnospiraceae bacterium | reverse complement strand
TTTGGGGATAGCGGAGAAGCGCTGGAAAGGAGAAGGGATATGTCATATATTGACAAGATTAAGGAAAGAGCCAAGATCGACAGAAAGACGATTGTATTGCCGGAATCAAAGGATAAGAGAACCCTGCTGGCTGCAGCAAAGATTATGGAGGAGGGCATCGCCGATATCATCATGATCGGCAACGAAGAGAAGATTACCGATGGTGCCGGCTGGCTGGAGGTTGACCTTACCGGAGTCAGGATTGTGAACCCTTCCGACACGCCGAAGCTGGACGAGTACGTGAATCTGCTGTATGAAACCAGGAAGGCCAAGGGGATGACACCGGAGAAGGCAAGGGAGATATTGCTGAATGACTATCTGACCTTCGGTATTGTGATGGTGAAGGCGGGGGACGCAGACGGGATGGTTGCGGGCGCATGCCATTCTACGGCGGACACGCTCAGGCCCGCCCTGCAGATTTTGAAGACCGCTCCCGGCGTGAAGCTTGTCTCCGCCTTCTTTGTCATGGATACCCAGTTCAAGGATCAGGGGGAGAACGGTACCTTCCTTTTCGCAGACTGCGGTCTGAACCAGGATCCCAATGCAGAGGAGCTTGCGGCCATTGCCGAGACCTCCTACAGAAGCTTTAAGTCTTTGATTGGCCCCAAGCCTGTCATCGCCATGCTGAGCCATTCCACCAAGGGAAGCGCAAAGCATGCCATGGTGGACAAGGTGGTAGAGGCTACCAGAATTGCCAAAGAGCAGTATCCCCATCTGACACTGGACGGCGAGCTGCAGCTGGACGCGGCGCTGGTTCCCGGTGTGGCCAAGTCCAAATCTCCCGGAAGCCCTGTGGGTGGCCGTGCCAATATTCTGATTTTCCCCAATCTGGATGCCGGCAATATCGGCTACAAGCTGGTACAGAGGCTGGGCGGCGCCGAAGCCTACGGCCCCATGCTTCAGGGAATTGCCAAGCCTGTCAATGACCTGTCCCGGGGATGCTCCTGGCAGGATATCGTGGGTGTAGTGGCCATCACTGCCGTACAGGCACAGCTGGCAGACTAAGGAGTGTTGGGGGTGCACAGCTGCGTTGCGGGCTGTATAAGGAACTGTCACGAAATAAATTTGCAGGATTCCGCACGGGAAGGCGCATATATACTGGTGTTTCGTGTCTGAAAGTGCAAATTTATTTCCAGACAGTTCCTAAGGAAATGTCTACAAATAACTGCTGCAAGTTTACTGCAGATTTTATTGTATTTCCAAGCTTTTGCCTGATGAAATTGCAGCAGTTATTTTCCGACAGTTCCTAAAGATAAGGAATGAAAGGAAAATCTGCGATGAAAGTATTAGTGATTAACTGCGGGAGCTCTTCCCTGAAATTTCAATTGATTGATTCGGAGTCCGAAAAATGTCTTGCGAAGGGACTCTGCGAGAGAATCGGCATCGAAGGAAGTATGATTACCTATGCGCCGGAGGGTGGTGACAAGGAGAAAACCGTTACCCCCATGCCTGACCATACGGAGGCCATTCGCCTGGTGCTGGAGGCGCTGACGAATCCGAAGACGGGTGTGGTGAAGAGCCTGGATGAAATAGGTGCGGTGGGACATCGCGTGGTACACGGCGGTGAAAAGTTTGCGGAGTCTGTAGTCATTGATGAGGCGGTTCTGGCTGCCGTGGAGGAGTGCAATGATCTTGCTCCCCTGCACAATCCTGCGAATTTGATCGGTATCAATGCCTGCAGGGAGCTGATGCCGAATACCCCCATGGTGGGCGTGTTCGATACCGCTTTTCATCAGACCATGCCGGAGGAAGCCTATATGTATGGCCTTCCTTATGAATATTATCAGAAATATAAGGTCAGGAGGTACGGTTTCCACGGAACCAGCCATTCCTATGTATCCGCAAGAGCTGCAGAGGTCCTTGGGAAAAATTATGAAGATCTGAAGATCATCGTCTGCCATCTGGGCAACGGAGCCAGCGTCTCCGCCGTAAAGAACGGAAAATGTGTGGATACGTCCATGGGTCTGACGCCGCTGGAGGGACTGATCATGGGGACCCGCTCCGGTGACATCGATCCCGCGATTATTGAATTTCTGGCTCACAAGGAAGGCAGCAGTATTGACGAGATTATGTCGGTGCTGAATAAGAAATCCGGTGTGCTGGGACTTTCCGAGAATCTTTCCTCCGACTTCCGCGACCTGGAAGACGGCTACAACAGGGGAGAGGCCAATGCGATCCGTGCGTTGAAGACCTACTGCTACCGTGTGGCAAAATATATCGGCGCCTATGTGGCGGCCATGAACGGCGTGGACGTCATCTGCTTTACTGCCGGAATCGGTGAGAACGCGCCTCTGGTCCGCAGCTTTGTATGCGGCTATCTGGGTTATCTGGGGGTGGAGCTTGACCAGGAGGCGAACCACAGGCGGGGAGAGGACATTGCCATTACCACGCCTGAGAGCAGGACTACCGTGATGGTGATTCCTACCAACGAGGAGCTTGCCATTGCCAGAGAGACAGTGCGTCTGGTGGAATAACGCGCCAGGAGCAGCCATGCGCCAAACCCGCTTCTCAAAGGCGACACGCCCTGCGGGTTTGTGTGCATCTCTTCAGATTTTTGTCTGGACTTCTGTAAGTTCATATAGGTTCTGGAAGCTGTATTTTCCATGAAATGAAGTGCATTATGCAGGTTTGTTTCCTGTTATGGGAAATTGTCTGGAAAAAATTTAATTAGCGGTTGCCCTTAATTTACAACTATGATACATTTATGTAAAAAGTTGGTGACAAGTGGGAGATAAACTGTTAGAAAAAAGGAGCTCCATGGAAGAAAACCGTTCCTGGAAAAATTTCCATGGGAGGAGGACTTCCCGTGAAAGGCGGTCAGGGCACGGGGGCTGAGCTATTGGAGGAACACATGAGCAACGGCAGAGGAAACAATGGAGGAAGAACGCTTCAGGGAGAAAGCAGGAGGGGTAATATGCAGCAGAGGTCGGGGGAGAGATATGCAGCGAGGAAAAGGTTTGAGATGTATTTACTGTTCATGTGCATTCTCCTGGTAGTGAATATGTTCTTTCTGATGAAGGTACAGTCACAGCTGAAAGGGATGAACAAATCGCTGAATCAGGTGATGGCGGCGCTGGTCACGGCACGGCAGGATGCGGAGGATGGCATGATCGTGGCGAGCCAGGAAGAGGTGACCAGCCCCCAGTATCAGTCGGCACCGAAAAAGCCTGCGGAGCCGGTGGTATCCGGTGAGCCGGAGGAAGTGGACTACGTGGAGCTGTGCGGTCTGCCGCGGGTGGATAAGCCTGTGGACAGGAAACCGGAACAGGTGTTGAGCCGTCTGGAGGAGCTGGCGGAAGACAGCGACGTAATAGAAAATATCAGGCGGAATTATACCAGATATCCGGAGGAAATGCTGGGTGCCCTTGCCAACAATCCGGAGATGGCAGATTTTGTAAGCAATTATCTGACCTCGGATGCGAAAGCCTCCGGTGCCGGGTTGACGAAGGCTGAAAAGAGTCAGAAATTTCCGCTGTTTCTGCAGTGGGATCCCAGATGGGGCTATGCGGAATACGGGGATGGCAGCAATGTGGGTCTGTCCGGCTGCGGCCCTACCTGCCTGTCCATGGTGCTTTACTATCTACTGGGAGACGAGAGCCTTACCCCGGATGTCATTGCCGATTACAGTATGGAAAACGGCTATTATATGTCGGGGACAGGTACTGCCTGGAAGCTGCTGGAGGATGTGGCAGATACGCACGGTTTGACCGTATGGCAGCCCAAGGCATCCGAATGGACGCTGAAAAACGAGCTGGACAAGGGCAGTGTCATTATTTGTTCCATGAAGCCCGGGGAATTTACTGCCGGAGGACATTTTATCGTTATCTATGGATACGATTCGGAAGGCTTCCTGGTCAATGACCCCAACTGTGTTGCGCGAAGCCGGCAGAAATGGACTTACGATGAAATCGGCAGGCAGATTAAGAATACATGGGTATACAGCGGCGGAACCGCGGGAATTCACAAAGATACGGAGAAGGACAGAGGAAAATAGAAAAATTGTTGCAGTTTCCCGGAAAAAGTACTACAATGGAAGAAAAATATTCCATGAAAGAACATTCCGGGAAGAAAGAGGATTCGACAATGAAAATCAGGACAAGATATGCACCCAGCCCTACCGGAAGAATGCATGTAGGCAATCTGCGTTCTGCGCTGTATGAATTTCTGATCGCAAAGCATGAGGGAGGCACTTTCATGCTTCGAATCGAAGATACGGATCAGGAGAGGTATGTGGAGGGGGCTACCGAGATTATTTACCGTACGCTGGAGAAGACTGGCCTGAAGCATGACGAGGGACCGGATAAGGATGGCGGCTATGGCCCTTATGTGCAGAGCGAGAGGATCAAGACAGGCATCTACATGAAGTACGCCAGAGAACTGATCGAAAAAGGAGAGGCATATTATTGCTTCTGCGATAAAGAAAGGCTCTCTTCTCTGAAGACGGAAGTGGTGGAAGGGAAAGAGATCACCATATATGACAAGCACTGCCTGTCGCTTTCAAAGGAGGAAGTGGAAGCCAATCTGGCTGCGGGAAAGCCCTTCGTCATCCGCCAGAACAATCCTTCGGAGGGAACCACCACCTTCCACGATGAGCTGTACGGGGATATCACCGTGGAAAACGCGGAACTGGATGACATGATACTGATCAAGTCTGACGGGTTTCCCACCTACAATTTCGCAAATGTAGTGGACGACCACACCATGGATATCACCCATGTGGTGAGAGGGAACGAGTATCTTTCCTCATCCCCGAAGTACACCAGGCTTTATGAGGCTTTCGGCTGGGAGGCGCCCAAGTACGTGCATCTGCCCCTTGTCACGGATGTCAATCACAAGAAGCTGGCAAAGCGGGGAGGGAGTACTTCCTTCGAGGATTTGCTGGAGCAGGGCTTTCTGACTGAGGCTATCGTGAATTTCATTGCGCTTCTGGGCTGGAGTCCGGAGAGCAACCGTGAGATATTTACACTGGACGAGCTGATTCAGGAATTTGACTACCACAGGATCAGCAAATCTCCCACCGTTTTCGATCTGGTGAAGCTGCGCTGGATGAACGGCGAGTATATCAAGGCGATGGACTTTGACGCATTCTTTGAGATGGCGGAGCCTTATCTGAAGAAAGCCATTACAAAGGATCTGGATCTGAAGAAAATCGCCGCAATGGTAAAGACCCGCATCGAGGTATTTCCCG
>CANDMH010000223.1 GCA_947385785.1 uncultured Lachnospiraceae bacterium | reverse complement strand
CGGGGCGCTCTGGAAATGCAGTGTTTTCAAGGGCTGTGAGTTTCCGAGAGTACTCAATCTTTGAAGGGAGGGAGGTGTCCATCCATGAGGATGCCTTCAAAAACTGCAGTTCCCTGAAGACCGTCCGGATGCCGGGGAATCTGCAGTATAAACTGGAGGGCATCGGCGGCCTGCGGGGGACGGAGGCGCCGGAGCAGGTGAGACTGATATGGAGGCAGGTATTGGGGAATTTCCGGATCAGCGGCAGCATCCTGCTGAAATATCTGGGGGAGGAGCCCAGGGTAGTGGTGCCGGAAGGGATTACCGTGATTGCGGAGGAAGCCTTTGCGGGGAACGAGGCTGTTGACAGGGTGCTTCTGCCGGAGAGTCTGCGGGAAATCGGGGCGGGGGCGTTCCGGGGCTGTGTGCTGCTGCAGTCCATCGGCTTCCCGGAGGGCCTGGAACGGATCGGTGAGGGAGCATTTGAGAACTGTGTAAAGCTTCTTCGGGTAAAATTTCCGGGGAAACTTACAGAAATAAACGAAAAAACGTTTAAAAAATGCCGGGCATTGAAGGAAATATCCTTTGGAGAGGGAATCTGGCGGATTGGGGAGCAGGCTTTTTACGGCTGTGCTTCCGTCAGGGAGCTGGCATTTCCCGAGAGCCTGGTTTTTCTGGGGAACATGGCATTCTATCGCTGCGGGGCCCTGCGGGCGGTTTATCTTCTGCCGGGGATAGAGCATGTGGGAAACCTGGCCTTTGCCCAGAGCGGGGTTAGGAGGGCAGGGGTGTCCGGCAGCGGACAGGGATACGGGACAGGGCTTTTCTCGGAATGCGTGGGTCTGAAAAGCCTTGTTCTGGAGGAAGGCGTCAGCCATATCGCGGACAGGATGGGCTATGGGTGTAAGGATTTGAGCGAGGTACGGGTGCCGGATTCCCTTGTTTCCGTAGGGCGGAATGTGTGGGAGGGGACGCCTTTTCTGGAAAACTGGCTGCAGAACGGGCGGGAGCCGGAGGCGGAAATCCTCTGGGACGGCCGGAATCTGGCGGGTGAGGTGCGGCTCCGGGACACGGTGCGGATTGTGGCGGGCGGGGCTTTTTACGGAAATGGGAAGCTGACAGAGGTGGAGATTCCGGAGAGTGTCCGGTGGGTTGGCCCTGCGGCTTTCAAAGGCTGCGGCGGGCTGCGGGAGGTGTCCTGGAAGGCGGAGTGCCGATGTCTGGAGGCGGAGATTTTCTCGGGGTGCACACGGCTGGAGCGGGTGTGGGGCGGCCTGTGGAATGTGACAGAGAAGGTGTTTCGGGAAGAGCGGGGAATACCATGGAGGTTCGTAGGGGAACGGGCTTTTTACCGATGCGGGAACCTGAAGGAAGTCTGTCTGGAGGAAACGGTACGGGTTGGGAAGGAAGCCTTTTCTGGCTGCACACAGATGAAGGTTACATTCGGGTATTATTCGGAATTCGGATCATTTACTGAATTCGGAACTGATTCCGAAGTTTGTGGGATATCAGAGAGCCAGGCATGTTTGGGAATGGGTGAGATACCAGAAGGTCAGGTCAAGTATGGTATATGTAGGGAGCAGGGGAAGCAGTCGTGTTCAGGAATGGGCGGGGTTTCAGGGAATCATTCAGGTGCAGGAATGGGTGAGACATCAGAGAGCCAGGCATGGCACGGAATGCACAGGGATCCGGGAAGTCAGGCATGGTTCGGGGAAAATGCCTTCGAGGGCACTTGCCTGGCGCAGGAGCGGCAGGGAGCGCCTGCGGTGGTGGGGACGATAGTGGTTTCGGGGAAAGGCTGCAGCGGGGAACTGCGTCTGCCGGAAGGAATCACGGGAATTGCGCCCTATGCCTTTTCCGGGAATAACAGGATAACGGGGCTGGTGCTTCCCCAGAGCCTTCGGCGGATTGGGGAGGGTGCCTTCTGGGGCTGCGGCGGGCTTGCGGAGGTGAGCTTCCCGGAAAATGCATGTCGGATCGGTGCCCGGGCGTTTCAGAAATGTACTGCTTTAAAAGAGGTGGAACTTAGAGCTGACCAACTCGGAGCAGCTGTCTTTGCTTATTGTATATCATTAAAACACGCAACTATAAATGGGAAAACGATTCTTCCGGAAGGGCTTTTTGAGGGCTGCAGGGAATTGACGGAATGTGTCTGCCCTGGCGTGAAGGCAGTGAAGGCGGATTGCTTCAACGGCTGCGGGCAGTTGGAAAACTTTGATTTCAGCCGGGTCTATGTGGTGCGGGAGTCTGCCTTTTCCGGCTGCGGAAATTTGAAAAGGGCTGTCTTTCCGGAGGGCGCCTGTATTAAGGCCCATGCTTTTGAAGATTGCTGCGGCCTGGAGGGGATAGAACTTCTGGGGCAGCACGGGAAGATCCGGCTGTGGGAGTACGCTTTTTCGGGCTGCACAAATCTCACGTCGGTGAGGCTGCAGGGGCAGGTATGGAGATTTGGCTCTTACGGCGACATTTTGGACGAGCGGATTCCGGAGACGGTACGCATGATTTTTCACAGTGCCATGAGCTGCTTTGAGGTGGAAAAAGAAGAAAATCTGACTGTCTATCGTGGGGCAGCCCGGAGAGTCCGCATTCCAAAGGGGATCTGCAGGATTGAGGCGGAGGTATTCCGGGATGTTCTGGCACTGGAGGAGGCGGAGATACCGGACAGTGTGGAGTACATCGGGGCCCGGGCATTTCACGGCACGGCCTGGATGGAGAGGCAGAGGGCGCTTTCACCTATGGTAACGGTAAACCATATGCTTTTGGACGGCTCAGGGTGCAAAGGCATGGTGGAGATTCCTGCGGATATTCGGTTGGTATGCGGCTGGGCTTTTGCGAACGGTATGGAGATAGAAGGAATCCGTTTTTTCTCCGACAGAACACGGGTGGGGGAATATGCTTTCCGCAACTGCATTTATCTGCATGAAATCATTCTGCCAAAGGGCGGCCGGGTGGAAATCCGGGGCATCCGGGACAGGGAGAAGGAACTTCCGCCACTGGCAAAGCAGGCGGTAATGGACAGCATGAATTGTTTTAAGACGGATGAAAACGGGGTTCTTGAGGAATGTACGGGAAACATTGCCAGACTCCGGGTGGCGGAGGGCATCACAGCCATCGGTGAGGGGGCGTTTCAGGAGGGGAATCTGCTGACGGAAATTATCCTGCCTTCCGCAGTGAGGAGGATCGGCAGGCGCGCCTTCTGGGGCTGCAAATGGCTGCGGGCAGTCCGGCATGCCGGTGAGGTGGAAGAAATTGAAGATATGGCATTTTGGGGCTGCGGCGCACTGGAGACTGTGGAGCTGTCGGACAGACTTCACGGTATTGGAACCCGGGCTTTCGAAAACTGCACTTCCCTGCGGGAAATCCTGATTCCGGAGGGTGTGGAGGAGATTCCCTTCCGGGCCTTTTACCGATGCCACAGTCTGTCGCGGATACATTTTCCCTCCAGTTTAAAGCGGATTGGAAGGGAAGCATTCGCCTTCTGCCGGGAACTGGGGGAGGTTCGGCTGCCGGAGGGAGTCGTGGTGGAGGAGCGGGCTTTTGTGGGTGTTGAGTTGGAAAAGTGAGCTTTTATGGGCAGTGCTGAGTAGGAAGAGTGATCATTTGTGGGATATTTTGAGTTGAAAGGATGGCCTTTCGTAGGGGGCTATAGTGGAAAGGCGAGCCTGTGTAGAGGGCATTGAGTTAGGAAGAATGAGAAAAGCAGGCGCAGGCCTTTGCGATGGAAGTGTAGTGAGATGTGGGGCTTTGTGGAGTCATTGAAGTTAAGGTGAAAGAAGAAAAGAGACGGAGGAACATTATGAAATACCGCGCGTTGGGCCGCACCGGGCTGAGAGTTTCCCAGGTGGGATTTGGCACCATACCGATCCTCAAGGGGAGCGTTCCGGTGTTGCCGGCGTACTTTAACCTGGAGGAGGAAGAGGCCCTGGCCGTGCTGAACCATGCTTTCCGGTTGGGCTGCAATCTGTTTGATACCGCAATTGTTCCCGAGTATGGGGATGCGGAGATCAAACTGGGAAAGTTTGCCGCCCGGGTGGGCAGGGAGCGTATTGTCATCTCGGATAAAGCCCGGTTTTATGGTGGGAGCGAAATGTACGGGGCGGTGGCCGCCTCCAATGAGAATCTGGGTACTTATGCGGATCTGTATTTTGTCCATCAGGTGGATCCGGAGCACGCAGACGAGGTGTTCGGAAAAGGCGGCGCCCTGGATGCCCTGGCGGAATTAAAGCGGGAAGCACGCATCCGGTTTGTGGGAGTGGCTTCTCATTATTATGATATTCAGCTCCGGGGCGCCGGGGACGACAGGGTGGATGTGCTGCAGGGCAGCGGAAACCTTGTGGAACGGGGGATGCTGGATCGGATGAAGGAGGAGCCGCTTTTTGCGGGGAAGGGATTTTTGGTGAACAAGGTGTATGCGGCGGGACTTCTGCCCCGCTTTTTTCCTCCGGAACTGTTAATCCGTGCCGTTCTGGCCTATCCTGTCTCAAGCGCGCTTATCGGAATCGGGACACTGGAACAGGCCGACGCGGCTTTCGGAATAGAGGCAGAGGGCGAACCGGAGGGGCTTTGTTTGAGTGGTGGAGCAGAGTATATAGCCATTCCCTCCTTCCAGGAAGCCCTGTCAGTTCTGGAAAAGGAATTTACCTCCATTCCCGGGGAATTGACTTTTATTCCCTGTGACCGCTGCCAACGATGTGTCTGTCCTTGGGGAACGGAGATACATACCTTATTTCGTCAATATCTATACTTCTTTTTAGGGAAAGAGTACTGGTCCCTGCGGAAACTGGAACTGGGAATCGAGGAAAGCGCCGCCCGGTGCAGACAGTGCACGTCCATGTCCTGTCTGGAAATGTGTCCCCGGGGAATTCGGATTCCGGATGAGGTACAGAAGGTATTGCATCTGGTGAGGAGTGGTTAAAGAGCCAGGAAATATCTATACGCGGTAGACATGCCTGATGATTTGGGAGAACGGGTTAGAGAATAGTATATGAGGGATAGCAGCGGTGTTCGGAAAGGCGCGCTGTACCTATCCCCTGCGCAACCAGTGGTTGATTTCTATTCAAGCAGGCGCATGTGGACATGGGCACAAAGCGTTTGTATAATGAATTGGAATCGATTCAATGGAAATGAAAACGACAAGAAATGAAAACCACAAGGAGCGTAGAATTTATGAGTATTTTTTCATCCGTTATGAAAAAGCTGCGGAAATAACGCGGCCTGACACAGGAACAGATTGCGGAAGCGTTGGGGATTTCCTGCCAGGCTATCAGTAAATGGGAGACAGGAGTTTCCCATAGTTAAAGATACCACACCAAATATGATGAACCCACGCTTA
>CANDMH010000222.1 GCA_947385785.1 uncultured Lachnospiraceae bacterium | reverse complement strand
CGAGTGAGCGCACCCGTGCCTCAGGACAAATAACTGGCCGGCAGTTCCTGAAGGAGAACGAAAATGAGAAAAAATATATATAATTTTGCGTTCTTCCTGTGGATGGTGCTTCTGTGTATCCGCCTCACGGGGTGTGCGGACGGGCTGATGAATGAGATACCCCGGGATCTGACGGCAGTGTGGGGAGAGACGGGGGAGACGGAGGAAGAGAGGGTTTCTCCCACGCCGTCCCCGGAGCCGGTTCCCGCGGTTAATTTTCTGATGGAAGAAGCATTTCCTTATGCTTATGACAGCCTGAATGAGACGGAACAGATCTGGTACCGCGATATGGAGCAGATTCTGGGAAGCTTCGGCACAGAGAGAAAGCTGGATCAGTCCGGACTTGCGGGAGGGCTGAGCGATGCGGATATTGATAAGATATTTCAATGTGTCTTAAGCGATCATCCGGAGTTTTTTTATGTGGAAGGCTATTCCTATATTAAATATGCCAGGGGCGAGAAGATTAACGCCATCGAATTTTCGGGAACTTACAATGTGGAGCTGGACACTGCGCTGCGGCGCAGGGAAGAGATAGAGGCCGCCGCGGAAGGGCTTCTGGCGGGCATTACGGCGGACGCACCCGACTATGATAAGGTAAAATATGTATACGAGACACTGATCCGGAACACGGACTACGATCTGGCGGCTCCGGATAACCAGAATATCTATTCGGTGTTTGTAAAGCATTTTTCCGTGTGCCAGGGCTATGCCAAGGCTACGCAGTATCTGCTGAACCGCCTGGGGGTGGAGTGCACGCTGGTGCTGGGGACGGTGGAGACCGGGGAGGGACATGCCTGGAATCTGGTGAAGGTGGACGGGGAATACTACTATCTGGACACAACCTGGGGAGATGTCTCCTACCGCACGGAGGATTCCTGGCCCGAGGCGGCCACGGAAGAGGGGCAGAAGATTTCCATGCCCGAGATCAATTATGATTATCTCAATGTGACCACCGAGGAACTTCTGCGCACCCATTCCATTGGCGGGGAGGTACCCATGCCGCTCTGCACCGCCACGGCGGCCAATTATTATGTCAGGGAGGGCGCATTGTTCACCGCCTATGACAGGACGCAGATGGAAACGCTGTTTCAGAAGGCTGCGGAAAGCGGCCAGAGGGACATTACCATAAAATGTGCGGATGCTGCCTGTTATGAGGAAGTCCTGACAGAACTGATCGAAGAACAGGAAATATTCGACTATCTCTCCGATGAGGAGAGCAGTATCGCCTATGCCCAGAATGAAAAACAGCGCTCTCTGACTTTTTGGGTGACAAATGAGTAGATGATGTGGTATAATGTTGGCATTAATAAAAGGATTGTGCCAACTTTTGATTCCATGTGCGCAGGAGCGCACGAGAATGCGGTATAATGTTGGCATTAATAAAAGGATTGTGTCAACTTCTGATTCCGTGTGCGCAGGCGCGCACGAAAATGTGGTATACTAAGGATATATTATGAAATAAATTTGCAGGATTCCGCAGGGATTCGTGGATTTACGGATGCGGAGCCGGAATAAGGAGGTTATCTTATGGAGAAGGAAACGGCGAATGCTACGGTACTGAAGGAAGAAGACAGGGTAGGCGTAGTGCAGATTGCCGACGATGTGGTGGCGATGATTGCGGCCCTGGCAGCCACAGAGGTGGAGGGAGTCAGCTGCATGGCCGGGAACATTACCAATGAACTGATCAGCCGGGTGGGCGTGAAGAAACTGGCCAGATCCGTGCGTGTGGCAGTGGCGGACCGCAGGGTGAAGGTAGATCTGGCAATGACGATGGAATATGGCTACAGCATTCCGGCTACCTGCCATCAGGTACAGGCGAAGGTAAAAGCCGCCATCGAGAATATGACAGGTTTGAACTGCAGTGATGTGAACATCCGAATAGCCGGGGTAAAGGTCAGGTAAAAAGACACAATGGGACGACATGAACAGAGAGAACAGGTTTTCAGGCTTTTATTTCAGGTGGAATTTCATATGCCGGAAGAAATGCCCAGGCAGATGAGGCTGTTTCTGGAGGGCAATGAGGAGATAAGCTCTCAGAAGGATGCCGATTATATTGAGGCGCGCTGCCAGCGCATCAGGGAGAAGATACCGGAGATAGACAGGCTTATTGACGACAATACTGTAGGCTGGGAGACGGCGCGTATGGGGAAGGTGGAGCTGGCATTGCTTCGCCTTGCTGTCTATGAGATGCGCTATGACGAGGATATTCCTGAGGGAGTGGCCATTGACGAGGCTGTGGAAATCGCGAAGCAGTACGGACAGGAGAACTCGGGAGGCTTTGTGAACGCCATTCTGGGGAAAATTGCTAAATTGAAATAGCAGGGTGATTGATATTCGGAATATTTATACGGTAGGACAACTGAATTCTTATATCAGAAATATGTTTTCGCAGGATTATCTGCTGCGGGGCCTTTACGTCAAGGGAGAGGTGAGCAACTGTAAATACCATTCCTCCGGGCATATTTATTTTACGTTGAAGGATGCGAAAGGGACCATTGGGTGCGTTATGTTTGCGGGCAGCCGTGGGGGCCTTTCTTTTCGTATGTCCGAAGGACAGCAGGTGATAGTGGGCGGAAACGTGGATGTGTATGAGCGGGACGGGAAGTATCAGCTCTATGCAAAGGAGATTATTCGGGCGGGAAGCGGACTTTTGTATGAGCGGTTCGAGCAGCTGAAGCGGGAGCTGCTGGAATCAGGCATGTTTGCGCAGGAATATAAGCGGCCCATTCCGAAGTATATCCGGACATTGGGAGTGGTGACCGCGGATACGGGGGCGGCAGTCAGGGATATCATTCAGATTGCGGGGCGAAGGAATCCTTATGTTCAGATTATTCTGTATCCGGCCATTGTACAGGGAGAAGCGGCGGTGCCCAGCATCGTGAAGGGCATCCGCACCCTGGAAGCCATGGGTGTGGATGTGATGATTGTGGGACGGGGCGGCGGCTCCATAGAGGATCTGTGGGCTTTCAATGAGCGGGAAGTGGCGCAGGCGGTGTTTGACTGTTCCGTGCCCGTGATCTCGGCAGTGGGCCATGAGACGGATACTACGATTATCGATTATGTGGCGGATCTGCGGGCGCCTACGCCTTCCGCGGCTGCAGAGCTGGCGGTGGCGGATGTACGTGAGATACTGCGGAAGGTTTCGGCGTACGGGGACAGCATTCAGCGGCGGATGCAGTGGATACTGGAGGGAAAGCAGGCCCGACTGCGGCAGCTGAACCTGCACATGAAGGTTGTGAGCCCCGGTTACAGGATAAGCCAGAAGAAGATGGATGTGATCTCGGCGGAAATCCGGCTGCGGGAAGGTATGCAGCGCCTGCTGGAGAAACGGCGTCATCTGCTGGAGATTTACGTTGAGCGGATGAAAGGGCTTTCGCCTTTGGAGCGTCTGTGCAGCGGCTATTCCTATGTGGAGGACGCGGAAGGGAAAAATATCCGTTCCGTGAGACAGGTGCAGGAGGGACAGGAGATTCATATCCTGGTGTCAGACGGAGTGATTGACGCCAGGGTGACGGCAACCGAAGCGCTGGAGCCGGAGGCGGAGGACAGCTGAGAGACAGGGAAATCAGTATCGGTGTGCAGCTTTAAAGCTCCCGGACTTTTATAGTTGGTGGTGCAGCAGGCTGTATGGGAGTTTTGAAACCAGGGCCGGGAGCAGTATATGTTCAGCAGGATGCCCTGACAGGAAGGATGAGAGACAGGAGAAGGAAGCGGAGACAAATGGGACAGACTATGAGTGAGGAGACAAAGGAACTGACTCTGGAAGAAAATTTTGCCAGGCTGGAGGAGATCATAAGACAGCTGGAAGATGAAGAGATTCCGCTGGAGAAGGCATTTCAGGCTTACACGGAAGGAATGCTTCTGCTGGGACAGTGCAGTGAGCAGATTGACAGAGTGGAGAAACAGGTGCTGAAGCTTGGCATGGACGGGCAGCTGGAGGAATTTGAGGATGGAAAAGACATATTTTGACAGGAAACTGGAAGAGGCGACGGAGGCGGCGGAGCAGATACTGGCCCGTCATCTGCCGGAGGAGACAGGCCGGCAGAGAAAAGTCATCGAGGCCATGAATTACAGCCTGACGGCGGGAGGAAAGCGCCTGAGGCCGGTGCTGATGCGGGAGACCTTCCGGATGTGCGGCGGCGCCGGAGAGGATATCATCGGCTGTTTTATGGCTGCCATTGAAATGATCCATACCTATTCTCTGGTGCATGATGACCTGCCTGCCATGGACAATGACAGATACCGCAGAGGCAAAAAGACGACCTGGTATGTGTACGGCGATGCCATGGGGATACTGGCGGGGGACGGGCTGCTGAATTATGCTTTTGAGACGGCTCTGAAGGCTGTAAAATACTGTGTGGAAGACAGCGGCGATGCCAGTGAAACCGTTTCGGATACGGAAAAGCTCAGGAGAATGCAGCGTGTGTGGCACGCCCTTTCCGTGCTGGCCGGGAAGGCGGGCATCCATGGCATGATAGGCGGACAGGCAGTGGACATCATGGCGGAAGGGCATGCCGGAGCAGAGGAAGTCCCGGGAGACGCGCAGCAGATTATGTTTATTCATGAGAATAAGACGGCAGCGCTGATTCAGGCAGCTATGATGGTGGGGGCCATTCTTGCGGGGGCTTCGGAGGAACAGATCGGCAGAATAGAGAAATGCGCGTATAATATCGGCATTGCCTTCCAGATACAGGATGATATCCTGGATGTGGTGGGGGACAGCGAAGAACTGGGGAAAGCCACCGGCAGCGATGCCATGAACCATAAGCAGACTTATGTGACATTGAAGGGGATGGAGCAGGCCGGAGCGGATGTGGAATCCCTGTCCCGGGAAGCCGCCGGCATCCTGGACGAATTTGAGGGGGAGCATGAATTTCTGAAGAATCTGATTATAAATCTGATCTACAGGCGCAAATGATGTGGCAGATTAGGATGCAGTTTATACACATCGGAAAGGGTATGGCTGGGTATGCTGCTGGAAACCATAGAAAAGGCAAATGATATCAAGAATATAAGGAAGGAAGATCTGGGTGCCCTTGCGCAGGAAATCCGTGAATTCCTGATTCGGACCATCAGTGTCACAGGGGGACATCTGGGCTCCAATCTGGGTGCGGTGGAGCTGACCATGGCGCTGCATCTGGCATTGAACCTGCCGGAAGACAAGATCATCTGGGATGTGGGGCATCAATCCTACACTCATAAAATTCTCACCGGACGAAAGGACGGTTTCGAATCTCTGCGCCAGTTTCATGGACTCAGCGGTTTTCCAAAGCG
>CANDMH010000221.1 GCA_947385785.1 uncultured Lachnospiraceae bacterium | reverse complement strand
GGGAAAGGAGCTTTCTCTTCCCCAAAAGCCGGTTGATATCCCCCAGTTTTCCATCGTATACAAGCTGTCCCTGATTAATTATGACAGCTCTGTCACATAAGGCTTCAATATCCGCCATATAGTGGCTTGTAATAATCACCGTGGTCTTCCACTGTTCATTGTAGAGCTTCAGAAATTCCCTGATTTTCTTCTGGGACAGGATATCCAGGCCGATGGTAGGCTCGTCCAGGAACAGGATATCCGGACGGTGGATAAGCGCCGCCAGAATCTCCATCTTCATCCGTTCCCCCAGAGAAAGCCTGCGTACCTGCACATTCAGCAGCTCCTTCACATCCAGCAGCTCGGAAAGCTCTGTCACGATATCACGGTAGGCGCCGTCATCTATCCCGAAGATGCATTTGTTCAGGTAAAAGCTGTCGCTGGCAGGCAAATCCCACCAGAGCTGGTTCTTCTGCCCCATGACAATGGATATCCGTCTCTTAAACTCGTTTTTCCGCTCCCAGGGGATGAAGCCGTCCACCTCTACTTTTCCGGCTGTGGGATATAAAATGCCGGAGAGCATTTTCAAGGTGGTGGTCTTTCCCGCTCCGTTGGGCCCCAGGAAACCGATCATCTCTCCCCTGTCCACCGTGAAGGAAATATCCCTGACGGCTTCTTTTGTCAGGGACTCTCTGTGGAAGATATTGTGCAGGGAGCCTTTGATTCCTGTCATTTTCCTGTAATACGTAAAATCTTTTCTCAAATGTTCCACGGTGATCATGCGGTTTTTCTCCCTTCTGATTATATGCCGTAATGTGCACAGTAAATCCCATGCAACGAGCTGCACCACCTTGCATGAAAGTCTGGGGGTTTACCGTGTGTCTGCTCCTTGACACACCGGCATGCACACAAAACCGCAGGGAAAGCGGGTTTGGCGCAGCTGCCCTGCCGAATAAGCAGGGGAGCTTATTCGGACTGCGCGGTTTCCGCAGGCAAGATTTATTCCATCACGGGTCTGATACCCCGTTGCTTGCAGCGGGGTGGTTCATTACTTTCACAGTAACCCCATTCTATATAAAATCCAGATGACGTATATAATTTTCAAATACAAGCTTTACTTCCGGATACCGCCGACGGCTTACATACAGGCGCTCTCCGTTGTCCAGCAGAGCATTTTCTTTTTCCAGGAGACGGATATGGTACATATTCACCAGAAAGCTTCTGTATATTCTGACAAAGCCTCTGTTCTTCAGCCTTTCCTCGCATTGCGACAGATTTTCCCTTATCGCGAGCACTTCCGTTGTCAGATGAAGGCGTATCTCATGATGCTCGCTTTCCAGATACAGGATTTCTCTGGACGGAATCAGCATCGACTGCCCGTTTTGGGTAAAGCTTACTTTGTCGGCGGCGGACAGCCGTACCTTGTCCAGCTTCCGAAAAGCTGCCTCCAGGTCCTGTTCCAGCCCAAAACGCCTGACAATGTGGAAAAAAGGCATTCCCAGGGCCGCCACAATGTCTTCTACGTTATGCGCCACATAGATGATCAGCAGGCTCGGCGCCCTGTTCCACAGTATTTCTGCGCAGCGGAATGCATTGTCCCTGTCCTCCCGGTCCAATATCACGCAGGTGATATCATTCCACAGGATATCTGCCTGCCCTGAAGCGGCCCTTTGCCCTGAGATACCCTTCTTACCGGGAATATCCATCTTCTCTTCCGCTGCCGCTTTTGGCTCAGGACTGCATACGGTACAGTCAAATCCATTCCTTGCCGCCAGCATTTCAATCGTATGGATGATTTTCCCTTTTTCGTCGTCCCGGTCACATATTACTCCGATCGTGGGCACAGCTTTTCCCTTACCTTTCCGATATACTTAAAACCGTCATATTTTATACTTACGAACGAGAATTTTTGCCAGGCACAATGTACAGCAAATCCGCTGCTATAATCCTGACATGGACAGGTCAGGAAATTCCGGCGGTCTTGAGTATGCCAGTCTGCCCGGACCAGGAATATATATTCGCGGTCGAAAACATTTGCCGGCCGGAAAGTATAACGGGTGAGCAAATCCATTCGACATGCAGTCCGAATCATCTATCTGCACAATAACATTCTTTCATGGAAATTGCAAGACAGGATGCCTGAATGGTATCATTCCAGGCCCAAATGGAAGTTCTCATCCAGAAGCAGCTGCACCCGGTTCTGGATAATGCCAACCGCTTCCTCCAGGCTCTTATCGCCTGTGTAATATGGCTCCGACTCTTCCAGGACAATGCCGACAATCATCTGCCGCATGCCTGAGTCCGGTGTGAAGTCAGCCGCTTCCAGAAATGCCATCAGCTGCTCCGCCATTTTCCGTGACGTTGCATATACCGGTACACTCTCATCCTCCAGTGTCAGAAAATATTTCGCTACAGGGTTTTTGCTTTCTTCGTAATTCTGCTGTTCAAGCGCTTCTGCCATCAGTGCCTGAAGCCGGCTTCTGCTCGTGGGCAGGTTGCTGGTGGAATCCTGCTCCTTTCCGGCTGAAATGTAAAATTCCAGGAATTCCCATGCACCCTCTTTATTCCCTGCATCCGCCACGATGCCCAATGGCGGTTCCACCTGGATGCCAGCGGTTCCGCTGCCGTCTGCCGTAGGATATCCTGTAAGCGTAAGCTCCTCTCCGCACCGAATCTCCCATGCCGCGGCTGTCCTGAAATCTATAAAATCCTCCATCAGCAAAGCCTTTTCCGAAAGATAGCCCTGTTTGTAAAAAGTCCTTCCCCGGAATCCGGCCTGTCCGGCAGAATTTCCCGCATGCGCAGGTTTTTCCGCATGCTCTCCTGCCCATACAAGAAACCTGCGGAATCCTTCGCTGTCAAAATCGCACTTTCCTGTTTCCCAGTCCACGTATTCTTCCAGATACCAGGCAGCGCAGAATTTTTCCAACAGGTGTTCCCTTGTAGCCAGGTTCCTGGCGCTCATTTCGGAATTCACCTCATAGCAGGCATCGCTCAGCAGGATTGTATGTTCCGGATACTGCTCTGTCAGGGCATACACATCTTCCATCGTCCAACTGTTCAATTTCCCCACCTGGGATGTCCGGCCTCCGACAGCAGTAACCCTGAATCTGGCCGGTATGCCGACAAGGCTGCCCCCAATCGTATATCCATCCAATGCATTCTCCAGGAAGTCTTTCCTGTCCAGAACACTGCTGTTCTCAAGGCGGGGCAGTAAATCCTCCAGCATTCCCTTTTCCACATCTTTTACAAGGTTCCTTCCCGAGAGCGAAAGGAGATCCGGCGGGTTGGAAGAAGCCAGCGCAGCGTCCTGACGTGCCTGTGCGCCAGAGACAGTTTCGCCGGAATAGCCGTAGTTTTCAATGACAACCTGGTACTTTTCATTCAGCCTGTTGAAATAGATGACAGCATTGTTCAGCTCCGAGGATACATCAAACGCTGCCAGTACCACTGCCTCTTTCTCGGGCAGTTCCCCGGCAGGCGTTTTTACCAGCAGATAAAGCCCTTCCATATCCGGTTCGTCATACCACACCAGGAGTTCTTCCTGCTCCAGGAGAAAACAGGCCCTGATGTGGGAATTAACCAGGCCGCTGTTTGCCCACTGAAGCATTTCCCTGCTGCTTTCCGTCTCTGCGTTATACACGTAAAGGCTTTCAGAAACCGAAGAATAAAAATCACCCTGGAATACGGTGCAGTTGTCCAGCCAGTTATTCCCTGAAAGCCCATTGATCTCTGCCAGCTCCCGGCGGTCCACTTCAAACGCTTTTCAACAGGAATCGAACGCTTCAAAGACAATATAATATACATTTCCCCGGGAATCTCCCACCAGCCGCTCCGAAGAATAAGAAGCTCCCTTATATTCTTCCGTGCCAGTCATGCCAGCTTCATCTCCATCACTGTTCACTGCAAGAATCCCATCTGCCGTCAGTATATACACACCGCCGTTTCCGTCCACCGCAAGGCTGTCATTCATCGGTTCCAAACCCGGGAAAAAACGCCGGTACGCCCACTCCCCTTCCGCCGTCCTTTTGCACAGCGCGCTTCCCACACTTTCCGCAGTATAATAATTTCCCATGCTGCAGTCCACAATAAAATATACATTTTGTTCCTGATCCACCGCGTAGTGACGCAGTGAAAAACGGAAGTAGGTCTTCTTCGGATCCGCATTTGCCGATTTGTCGCCGCCCTGGCTGCCGGACATGCTTTTCGCTTCTGTTGCCCTGGCCAGAACCGTAAGGATTTCGCTTTCGCTCCCGTCTTCTTCCTGTTCAAAAGCGGAAGTGGAAAGGGAAAAGAGTATTTCGGCACCGTTGAAATCTACTGTGCTGCCATCCTCCGGCAGTACAGCCTTTTCAACAGTCTGGCTGTCATTTTTCTGCCTCATATAATATATCTGCCCGCTTTCCACGGCCGGTTTGCCAAATCCGTCGGGCAGGCCGTTTCCTTCCGTGGATACGGCAGTAAGCTGTTTTGGCACATAAATATAAGCGGGTATCGGTTCCGGCTTCTGGTTCTCCCTGCTGCAGCCCGACAATACGCACATCATGAACAGACATGCGGCAAGGATGAGGTTTCTTTTTCCTTTTATATACTTTATAAGCTCTGTCATACTCAGTATCCCTTCTTTTCTTTATCTTCTGCAATCCTTCTATCCAATAGATGTCTACACAAAAAGAAAACCGCCTTGGGTTATATCTTAGCCTTACCGCGCCGGTCTGTTTTTCCAGATTCTATGTACGTCAGCACTTCTCTGTACCGCTCCAGGCGCTCCCCCTCCTTCCTGTAATGCTCTGCCTCCAAAATCAGGTTGTCGGCGCGGACACAACAGGGAGACTGGTACCGGTTCTGGATCTGGCATCAGACGACTGGAAAAAGGGCATTCCCAGAGCCGCCAGATTTATATTTTTTCAATCACACAGGTATGTTTCCGCATTCCCGCGCCTTTCTCATATGCGATTCCCACCAGCAGAATCTCCCCGCCGTATCCTGACAATACTGTCGGATATCTCCTGTCCTTTATCTGTGCGATCGCCCCCTGAACCGAATGCTTCCACTTCAGCTCAACCACCAACGCAGGCATGGGTGACATACGTTTCGGAAGATAGACGATATCAACATAGCCGTCGCCGGAAGGCAGTTCTTCCATTTTTAAGTAATAATCTCTATAACTGAAATAGGCCAGCTTCACCACACTGCGGAGAGCCTGTTCATTATTGTAAAACAAAGGTGCTGTCTCTTCCGCATGAATCTTCTCAATCTGCGCCGCCACCGCTTCCGCATTGCAGTGGATGGTGTCGGCAAATCACGGCCGTCGGCTCAACCACCAGCTCTGCTGGTGGTCTGAATTGCC
>CANDMH010000220.1 GCA_947385785.1 uncultured Lachnospiraceae bacterium | reverse complement strand
AAGTCCTACGCGGCAATGATGCTGTGTGCCTACTATGACTGCTCCTGCGATTCCCGCGGGCTTTTTGATGACAAGGAGATAGCGGGGACGCAGGGATATCTGACGCATCTGAACCAGTACCATGTAGTCTATCTTGACATCACAGGCTTTCTCTCCGAGGCAAAGAAGCGGCGGAGACCTGTGGCGGATGTGCCGGAGAAAATTGCGGATACCGTCCATAAGGAACTGAAGAATCTGTATCCGGAGCTGGCTTCTGGAGAAAGCCTCATGGAGGATATGATTCGCTGCGTGGAAGAGACAGGCAGGAAATTCGTATATATCATCGATGAGTGGGATGCTTTAATCCGCGAGGCGAAGGGGAATGCCGAAACCCAGTCAGCATATTTGAATCTGCTCCGATGGTGGTTCAAGAACAATAATTTTACGCCAAAGGTGGTGGCGGCGGCTTATATGACGGGCATCCTGCCCATCAAGAAGGACGGTTCCCAGTCGGCCATCTCGGACTTTAAGGAATACGCCATCCTGAATCCAGGAAGGTTCGTGGAATACACAGGCTTTACGGAAAGAGATGTCCGGTCATTGTGCGGGAAATATGGGATGGATTTTGAGGAGGTACGGCAGTGGTATGACGGATATGATTTTCCCGGATATGAAGCCATTTACAATCCTTATTCCGTGATGTGCGCCATGCAGGAAAAGAAGTGCCGCTCCTACTGGAGGAAGACATCGGCGGCGGAATCGCTGATGACCTATATCAACATGGACTTCGAGGGGCTGCAGGAGACCATTTCACGGCTCATTTCCGGGGAAGAGGTGGAGGTTGACACAGACCTTTTCGAGAATGATTTTGAGTCTTTCAAGAGCCGTGACGACGTGCTGACGCTGCTGATTCATCTGGGGTACCTGACCTGGCATGAGGAGGAGGGGACAGCGCGCATCCCCAACGAAGAGGTGCGGATTGAGTTCCGGAAGATTCTCAAGGGCGCGAACGTAAACCGGAAACGGATGGAGCTCCTTGGCCACTCCGAAAAGCTTTTGGAGGATACGATTGCGGAAGAGTTTATGGGAAAAAACTGACATTGCTCCGTATTGTGGAAAATTATTATGAGATTATCATAGATTAGACAAAGGGAAACCTCAGAATTCAGGATTGGAGAATTAGTATGGAAGCCTACAGCACTAATATGAGTATGCTCAGTATTGTGGGACTGCTTATAAGTCTCATCTTCTATGCCGTGTCCGTCGTATGGAAAAGAGCGCGAAAATACACCTGGATATTTAGCTGTGTGATAGGATTTTGTTTCTTTACGATATTCCGTCATACAATCATTCTGCTTTCTTATGATGATATAGCGGATCCAAATTATGAAAGATATAAGGACTGGACTATCTATCGCTCTATTCTGGGTGACATAATCTGCGCTCTCATCTGGTTCGGGATTGGTGTACTGGTGGTCAGGCACGGTCAATTGCTTCAAAAAATATTCTCTCTGGTGATGCTCCTGCTTTTCTTATCCATCATGCTTTACATGATTTTGCTTGGGGTGCTGGCGAGATGACGGGCTCCCCAGGATGAATCCCGGGATGATGACAGCGAAACGATTCGAAAACGGGAGAAGCCAGGCGGACGCTATGGGCACGCCGCCCATGAGAGATTTCAAAAAATTATGCATCCCAGAAGCCAGCCATCTGAATGTGCAATGCTCGGACACCATGAGCTTAGTCTGATACAATTTGAACAGGGATTTCACAAATTATTTATGAAAAAGGACCAGATTTTTACCCGGTGGGACCTATATTTTATCTGGAGCAGGAAGGAAAATATGGACATATTAGAATCAGTAACAGAGGCTTTTGTGGCGGAGAGCAGGGAAATTTTAGGTGAAAATCTGGTGGGGGTGTATCTCCATGGATCTGCCGCGATGGGGTGCTTCCACTGGGAAAAAAGCGATATCGACCTGCTGGTTGTGGTCAATGAAAGCCCCTCGGATGAGATAAAAAAGCGGTATATGGACATGGTTGTAAGGCTGAATGAGGACGCTCCGGACAAGGGAATTGAGATGAGCATTGTAAGAAAAAATGTGTGCAGCCCCTTCGTCTATCCCACGCCCTTTGAACTGCATTTTTCCGTCGCGCACCTGAAATGGTATCAGGAAAATCCGGCGGATTACCTGGCGAAAATGAAGGGCACGGACAGGGATCTGGCAGCGCATTTTACCATTGTTTTCCACAGAGGGAAATGTCTTTACGGGAGAGAAATCAGGGACGTTTTTGAGAAAGTAAGCGGGGAGCATTATCTTGACAGCATCCTGTCCGATGTGGAAAATGCCAGGGAGGATATCCTGGCAAATCCCGTCTATATCATCTTAAATCTTTGCAGGGTACTTGCCTATGAAAGAGAGGATCTGATTCTGTCCAAGAAAGAGGGCGGAGAATGGGGACTCAAGGCTCTGCCCGGGAAATATCATGGGCTGATATCGCAGGCGCTGGGGGAATATGGGTCTGCGGAAGGCCAGAGCTGGAACGAAGCCCATACGAGAGAATATGCTTCCTACATGCTGGACGAGATTTCCCGTCGCCTCTTTGTACAGTCCGGGCCGTCCCGGGGGCGGGGAAGACCGGGACAATCTGAAACGGCATTTCAAAGCTGAATGGCTGGAAATTACGATATTTGGCGAGGAGGAATCCTGTTTTGAATCAGAAGAAAGAAGGGGAGATGCTTCCTCAGGAGGCAGAATTTAAGATTGGCAGATTATCACAGCTTACCGGAGTAAAGGCAGGCACCATCCGCTTTTATGAAAAATGCGGTTTCCTGGAGCCCGCGAAACGTCTGCCCAACGGTTACCGGGTGTTCTGCAGAAGGCATATTTACCAGATCCGGGTCTGCAGGCTTGTGTTCGGCGGTTTTGTAAACAGACGCCTCAGGAAGATAAGCAGGGATGTGCTGCAGGCATCGCGGGACTGGAATCCGGAAGCATACCGTAAGGCGGCAGACAGGTATCTGCAGGCAGTGGAAGAAGACATCCGGAGAACGGAAATAGCTGTCGGACTTGTAAGGAACAGGCTGGAAGAAACCGCGGAGGAGCGTCCGGTTTATACGAAAAAGCAGGCGGCCTGCCTGGTGGGAACCACATCCGAAGCCGTCCGGAACTGGGAGCGCAACGGCCTGTTCAGACAAAGGGCGCAATATGAGAAGCGGCTCTATTCACAGCAGGAGCTGAACCGTATGTATGTGATAAGGCTGCTGCTGGACAATGGCTACAGCATGATGGCGGTGAGGAGCTTTTTGGGGGAATATGACGGAGGAAGCAGGGAAGCGGCCATGGGGCAGCTCACGGAGCCGGGAGAAAATGAAAACCTGATTTACCGGGCGGACCGGTATATGGAAACATTGCTTAAGACACAGGAAAAGGCCAGGCAGCTTTGTGCCATGGCAGATGAAATAATGAAATAAAGGAAGTTTAAACCTTCTATCTGTACACCACTTTTCAGGAAAACGTTATACTGTCTGTACAGGCTGGTTTCAGGGGCGGTGAGAAGCAATATATACTCATCCACGAAAACATTTGCCGACTGAAATAGTATAACATTCAGAAAGGTGGTATTTTTATGAGGTATTTTCAGGTCAATGTACGAAAGGAATCCACAGAATACGGTTTTATGCCTACGATGCAGATGTATCTGCTGGAGGGGCCGGAAAAGAAAAGGCCCGTGGTTTTGATTGTTCCGGGGGGAGGCTATACAGAGCTGTGTACCGAAGCCGATGGGGAGAAAAACGCTATGCAGTATAATGCCGCGGGCTTTCACGCCGCGGTGCTCAGCTACAGTGTGGAGCCCCATTTTTTCCCGGAACCCCAGAGAGATCTGATGTGGGCCATCCGCATATTGAGGGAAAACGGGGACAGATGGGGAATCCATGAGGAGCAGATCGCAATCGTCGGATTCTCCGCAGGGGGACATTTATGCGCCAGCGTAAGTACCCTGTGGTATCTGGCGAAAGAGGACGCGGC
Source organism: uncultured Lachnospiraceae bacterium (assembly GCA_947385785.1). Lineage (GTDB taxonomy): Bacteria > Bacillota > Clostridia > Lachnospirales > Lachnospiraceae > Acetatifactor. Next base: position 1,368 of record CANDMH010000220.1, on the reverse strand, counting down.
GCTGTACAAGCCAAATGCGGCGATTCTGTGTTATGCCATACTGACTACCCGGCTGAACCACTGCCGGGATTTCCTGAAAGGCCATGTGAATGGGGATGAGGAGAAGCTGAAGCTGGCGGCCTGTGACGAGCAGGTAAGCGGATATACGCCGCCCACTTTTTTGTACGGAACCTTTGAGGATACGCTGACCAATCCGGAAAATGTGATTTACTATGCGGAAAAGCTTTGCGCGCACGGCGTACCCTTCGAGTGCCATATCTATCCCAGGGGAGGACACGGCGCGCCATGGTGTGACGATACGATCTGGGCAAAACCCGCAGGGGGAAGAGATTACAACTATATCCGCCTGTCGGTGGAATGGATGCGGGAATTGTTTGGGCTGTTGTAGGAAGCCGGAGATTTTGTACCGGATGGGAGGATGAAAGGACGGAGACAGGAACATGGATATAAAGGGTGCGGAAGCTTATCTGAAAAAGAACGGGAAAAAGCTGCTTGGGGGAGGAAAAAGCGGGGCGCGGGTGTATGATATCGGCGGGGAATATGTGCTAAAACAGATATACAGGGCGGAGCTTGGAAATGACGAATTGTATGAGGCATACCGGAGGGAAGCGCAATGGTATGCCGCAGGGGGAGCAAATCTGAAATGTCTGCCGGAAGTGTATGACCTGCGGAGCACGGGGAATGAAATTTCGATATTGATGAAACACTATCGCGCACTTCCCAGACAGGAAATCAATACAGATTTACCGGGCAGGATCATGAGGAGTCTCGCGTGCATACATACTGCGGAAATCCCGCTGTTTCTAAAAAGGAGACAGCATACGGCGCAGCCTCTTTCGGAGGAGCAGATCCGCGGTTCCATGGAGGGCTGGCGCGGGGTGCTGGCGGAGCATCCCGGCGCGTTTGAGTCTGCGTCGCTGGAGCACATTGCAAAAGAGATAAACCGGATCATCCTGTGGCATGATTCGGAGGAGACAGTGCTGATTCACGGCGACTTTCACTGGGATAATCTGCTTATGGACGAGCAGGGAAGAATTGTAATCTGTGACTGGCAGGGCGTGGGAACCGGAGGGGCATCGGGCGACCTGAGCTTTTTCTTTGGGAGACTGCGGGGGGACGGCCTGCAGATGAATGAGCGGGAGGTTGTGGAAGCCTATGGGCGGGAGACGGAGCGTCTCTCCGGAAAAAGAGTTACGTGGGAGGAAATGGACGGACATATCCGGGCGGCCAATGTGATTACTTCTTTCACCTGCTGGCACCAGTACCTGCACGGGAGCAGTGCGGAGAGGGTACAGGAGATTTATGGGAAAATGGTTACTGTTCACTCCCCCCTTTAAGCCATTGTGAAAAATGCTGAAATTTATTTTT
>CANDMH010000219.1 GCA_947385785.1 uncultured Lachnospiraceae bacterium | reverse complement strand
CTATTTCTACCTCTTTTGGGCTTAAAATGGAACGCAGGTGGAACTTTTGGAGATAAAAAAACCTCAGAAACCCAGTAAAATCAAGGCTTCCGAGATTTCTATCCGTTACTCGAACTCGATAGTCCCAGGCGGTTTCGAGCTCACATCATAAAGCACCCTGTTAACCCCCCGCACCTCATTAATAATCCTGCTCATCACCCTTTTCAACACATCCCACGGAATCTCCGCCGCCTCCGCAGTCATGAAATCAACCGTATTCACTGCCCGCAGCGCGACGGCATAATCATAGGTTCTCTCATCTCCCATGACCCCCACGGAACGCATATTCGTCAACGCCGCAAAGTACTGGTTCAACTCCCTGTCCAAACCGGCATTCGCAATTTCTTCCCGGTAAATTGCATCTGCATCCTGCACAATTTTCACTTTCTCAGCAGTTACTTCGCCCATGATGCGCACGCCCAGACCCGGCCCCGGGAAAGGCTGCCGGAACACCAGGTTCTCCGGAATCCCAAGCTCCAGCCCCACCTTCCGGACCTCATCCTTGAACAGATTCCTGAGTGGCTCAATAATCTCCCTGAAATCCACGCAGTCCGGCAATCCGCCTACATTGTGATGAGACTTGATCACTGCGGATTCTCCGCCCAGACCGCTTTCTACCACATCCGGGTAAATCGTCCCCTGTACCAGGAAATCCACCGCGCCGATCTTTTTCGCTTCCGCCTCGAAGACACGGATAAATTCTTCCCCAATGATTTTTCTCTTCTTTTCAGGTTCAGACACACCTGCCAGCTTCGTATAAAACTGTTCCTGGGCATTCACTCTGACAAAGTTCAGCTTATAATTTCCACCCGGGCCGAAGACCGCTTCCACTTCATCCCCCTCGTTTTTCCGCAGCAGTCCATGATCTACAAATACACAGGTCAGCTGCTCTCCCACTGCCCTGGACAGGAGCACTGCCGCCACAGAGGAATCCACTCCGCCGGACAAAGCACAGAGTACTCTGCCCCTGCCCACCTTCTCGCGAATGGCTTTGATATTTTCCTCCACAAAGGAATCCATCCTCCAGTCGCCTCTGCAGCCGCAGATATTCCTCACGAAGTTATGAAGCATCCTGGAGCCTTCTTCCGTGTGCAGCACCTCCGGATGAAACTGAATGGCATACAGCTTCTTCTCCTCACACTCAGCCGCCGCCACCGGGCAGTTTGCCGTAGTCGCAATCGCGCGGAAGCCTTCCGCCATCCGCGCTATGTAGTCAAAATGGCTCATCCAGCAAACTGTATTTGGTTTTACATCCGCAAAAAGACGCGATGTCGTATCCACATGTACTTCTGTCCTGCCGTATTCCTTCACTGCCGCCCGGGCCACTTTTCCGCCCCGCACATGCATCATCAGCTGGGCGCCATAGCACAGCCCCAGCACAGGAATACCCATTTCAAACAATTCCGGCGGGCATGTGGCTGCGCCTTCTTCGTAACAGCTGCTCGGGCCTCCCGTTAAAATGATTCCTTTCGGATTCATCTCCCTGATCCTGGCCAGGTCTGTCCTGTAGGAATATATTTCACAATAAACATTGCATTCCCTGACCCGCCTGGCCACCAGCTGATTGTACTGTCCGCCGAAATCGATGACAATAACAAGTTCTTTCTTCATATCTCCTCCTGCTCTGCCTCACCGCGCTGCTTCTGTATTGAAACGCTTCCTATACTCGCAGGCGCATATATTTGCCAGGTGTTTGCCCTGCGGCACGGGTGCGCTCACTCGTTATACTTTTACGTTGGCAAATGTTTTCGGCTGTGAGTATAAATTCTGTAACCAACCAGAATTATTATAAATTCTGTAACCAGAATTATTATAGAATAGGAAGATACGTATGTCAAAGCATTTTCCGTATTCCTGCATATATTTTAGGCCCACATCTTGTGTTTTCTCCGCCAACAGGTTATAATAATTGTGGTATCGGTTCCGGGAGGAGTGCCGTCTCGTGCGGTATTGTCGGTGTCCAGGTGCAACCATAGAGAATATCCCATAGAACACGCGACAGCCGGTACCTTTTTTGTGCTTTTATCAGCAGGAATTCTACATATGCCGCATTCTGCGCTACAGATAATCTCCCACCCTACGCCCCGCACAGGCTGTCAGTAACCGCACGCACTACCTGCTGCTTTCATCCTTTTTCCCGTCCGCCAAATCCGAAAGCGACCTGAACGTATACCCCATCTCCTCCCATTTCGTCAGCAGCTCATCCATGATCTCCCCGTTGGTCTTCGAGGTGCTGTGCAGCAGGACAATCGCCCCGGGGTGAATGCGACCGGTAAGCTTCTCGAAAGCCTCCTCGTGGCTGGGCTGGGAATCCTGGTTCCAGTCCACATAAGCAAGGCTCCAGAAGAAGGTGGAATACCCCAGCTCCTTCGCCATCTGCAGGTTTGCCGTGCTGTATTTTCCCTGAGGCGGCCGGTAGTACATGGCAAGCTCCGTCCCCGTAACCTCTTTAAAGGCTGACGCTACATCGTCCATTTCTTTCTGGAAAGACGCTTTATCCGAGATTTTGGACATATCCGGATGATGATATGTATGATTGCCCACAGTATGGCCGTCCTCCACCATGCGCTTCACGATATCCGGCGCGGACTCCAGAAAATGCCCTACCACAAAAAAGGTAGCCGGCGCATTGTGCTTTTTCAGGGCATCCAGAATCGGTTCCGTATTGCCGTTCTCATATCCGCAGTCAAAGGTCAGATAAATCACCTTTTCGTCCCCTTCGGCGCAAAAATACGCATCGTACTTCTTCAGTTCCGCCGCCGACGCATTTCCTGTTGGTTTCTGCCCCTCCTGGCCGAAGCCAAGTCCCCAGTTTTCACTTTCCTGTACCGCCGCGGCTGTCTGCTGCAGCTCGCCCATGATCTCCCCTGCAGACCTGCCCAGGAGAAACATTGCCCCCAGAAACAGAAAAGTCGGCACCACCTGTTTCCATTTGATGCCGCCAATGTGCGGAACTTTGCGAAAGATGTCTTTCACATAAATTGTCTTCATTTCCCTCTCCCGTTCCCGGCCATGCCGTTGAAGACTGGTTTTAGCCGGGATTCTCTTTTTCGTTATCAATATATGAGGGGAGGGCTTTTTCAAATTACCAGTACCGCAATGTTCCCGCATTTCCGTGTGACATATATACTCGTGAGCACAGTCATCTGCCGCTTTTTGCCCCACATTGCATGGACGCCCAATCGTTCCGGAATTGAGCAGAAATAACCTGTGATTTACCTGGGAATTGTCCTTTAGACAGCCTTATGGCGTTCATGACGCACATATCGGTGCTTCTTGTCATTGCGCATCTGCACAAAGCAGCTGTCGCACACCCCGAAGGAGGCTCCCACAGGCAGCGGTTTCCCGCAGTACTGGCACTTGCGGATATACTCTTTCTTATCCTTGGCCAGATACCGCATGATGGTATCTTCTGTTTTTCCCCGTTCCCGCTCCAGGCGCACGGTATCGATTTCCTTGCCCATGCGCACCGAGAACTGGTAATAGAGGTCCAGAAGCTTGTAAAAGGTCTCATACCGCATCAGCCCGGAATCCGAGCACATCATCAATGCGGGGAAATGCAGGGACACATCCGCGGTGTAGGTTTTGCAGTAATACAGCCAGAGCGCCACCACATCCCGGTTTCTGGTATCGATGGAGCAGGTCAGCATCCGGTAGAGCATACGCTTGTCCTCAAACCCGTCGATCTCCTTCCTGTCCCTGTAAGCTCTTTCATATAAGAACAGTACCTCCTCGATGCTGATCTTCTCGAAAGGCGGCTCGATTTTCACCGATTTCCAGATGGTCATCACCACGTCAAGAGGGTCATCCATATCCAGGAGCACCTGGGGAAAGCCCAGGCTCACATGCTCCACATCCGGCTCTGTCTCCCGGAAATGTTCCCTGATATAGTCCAGGTTCTCCTGTCCCACGGCAGTTACATAGCCCGGGTCATAGAGACCGAAGCGCCCCGCCCGCCCGGCAATCTGATGAATTTCTTCCGTCTTCAGGCGGCGGGTATGCTTTCCGTCAAATTTATCTGTCTGCACGAACACAATCCGGCGCACGGGAAGGTTCAGCCCCATGCCGATGGCATCCGTGGACACCACAATCCTGGTCTGCCCTTCCGCAAAGATGCGTATCTGCCTGCGCCGGATTTCCGGGGGAAGGCTTCCGTAAATCACGCTGACCCGGATGCCCCGCCGCTCCAGACGTCCGGCGATATCCAGTACCATTTTTTTCGTAAATACGATCAGCGCGTCCCCCTCCCTCACATCCTCCGGGAAGGAAAAGGGCTCATCCTCACAGAGCAGCTGCGTTTTCCGCTCATATCTGTGTATTTCATACGTGTCCCCGCACAGGGAGATCAGGTGTGTGATCACTTTTTCCGCCGCAGGGCTCATGCAGACATGGACTTCCTCCGCCTGTACTCCCAGGACAGCCCTGGTCCAGGAATGTCCTCTGTCGGAATCCGCTATCATCTGCGCCTCATCGATTACAGCCACGTCATACTTCTGCTCCGTGTCCAGCATCTCCACCGTGGAAGAGATAATCCGGCTGTTCTCCTCATAGATGCACTCCTCGCCTGTCAGCATGGTGCAGGAAATCCCGGCATCCCTCATTTTCTCATAGACTTCCAGGGCCAGCAGCCTTAAGGGTCCCACATAAACGCCGTTCTGTGCCTGCTTCAGCCGTTCCAGCGCCTGATAGGTCTTTCCGCAGTTCGTAGGGCCTATGTGCAGGATAAATTTCCGCTGCATCTCCAGCGCCCTGGGGAACTCTGTCTCCGGCCTGGTGGGAACCAGGTCGATGATCTGATTCTTAAGTTCCACATCCGTATACCGCTGCAAAAGGGAACGCAGCGTCTTCTGGCAGACAGGAAATCCCTTGTCATTCCGGAGATAGTCCAGGAACTTCGCGGTGACTAATTCCTGTTCGTCCTCCCTCAGCCCGGTCACATCCAGGCGCACCAGCTCATCCATCATAATATCCCGGATTTTCATGATGGCGACCTGGTTGTTCTCCCGGATTGCATAGTAGACCAGATTCCGGATCTGCCTGTGATATTCCTCCAGATGAGCCTGGCTTACCTTGCCGTCCCTTGTCCTCGCCATCTCCTCAATCAGACGGTTAATCCGCTCTACATAGCCTTTCTTACCGCTGTTGCTCTTCTTTTTTACATTTTTTGCGCAGTCTCTGTATTGACTGAAATAAAACTGTGATAATTTTTCTTTCTGTATCATTTCCAAATCCCATGCCGGCTGTATCCGGCGCCTTTGCCAAGAAAGGCATCTCGTTTTTCATTTCCGAAATCACGATAATAGCTATCGTTTTTGCATCATATTCTATAATAAACGTTAAAAGCAAAACTGTCAATTTCAATATGCATTCGATCCAGATTTTTCTATCCCTTTTTCTATCCCTTTTTCTATCCCTGCCTTTTCCGTCCCGGCCAGCT
>CANDMH010000218.1 GCA_947385785.1 uncultured Lachnospiraceae bacterium | reverse complement strand
AATATGTGAATGATTACAAAATACACGTATTTGAGATCGCACATTTGACAGAGGATCAGGTAAAGCGATTCAGGAGCGATTTTCGGATTGTGGCGGATTATTTTGTACAGAAACGTAAGAATAGAAAATACGTCCCCAGCAGAAGGATGATAAAGCATGTGGATGCCGTATTGAAATTTATGTCGGTTATGACCGGGGATGAGAGATTTTTAGAAGCCAGTAAGGGAAAAACTACAGGAGGCGGAACGAATATGTGTGAGATATTAGATCAGGTTGAAAACAGGGGGATTCAAAAAGGGATAGAACTCATGCAGGGGGAGAATGATACGCTGCGGGCGGAAAAGGAGGCTGTTGTTGCAGAAAAGGCTGCAGTGGCTGCGGAAAGAGATGCCGCAATCGCAGAACTTGCTCAAAAAGAAGCCGACCTTGGCAGGGCAATGGAATTGTTGAAGAAACATAATATTGCATTTGACTGATGATTGTTTTGCCCAATATGATTCTAAGTGCCAGATAAATCTGCCGCACAGTATAATATACAGAAAAGCTGCCATTGGTATACTTGGCAGCTTTTCTGCGTCCTATGGGAAGTGAAACCTGCCTTTGGCGTAAAAGCCTGCACAGCCGTTTTTCCCTGTTGCTACCCTGAACTTCTTTCACAGGTTCCGTGCCCCTATCAGGTTTATCCCGAAAATAAGTATTTTACAAAAAACCAGAAGATAATCCATGGATTTATCTTCTGGTTTTTTGTATCATAAAATCAAAACTGTCCAAAGCAGCGGACTATTTGCCGTGAGTATCTATGGATAGGATCAGAAAGCAGGAGGAAAAAGCGATGTTTGGAGGAAAGAAGCTGACGACCCGGGATTTTCAGACCAGAAAGGATGCAGAACGGGTGCTTTTGCAGGTCCTGAACCCGATCAAGCCGTTTTACAGCGAGTCAGGGGCACGAGTCCATGTGGGGGTGACCAGCGCGCATTATGAAAATGACACCATTCCCATGGAGGCATTTGCCCGCCCGCTGTGGGGGCTGGTGCCTTTTTGGGCGGGGGGAGGAAGCGACCCGGAATTCGAGGAAATTTACCGAAAAGGGCTGAGTGCGGGACCAGACCCGTCCCACCCCGACTACTGGCACGCCTGCCGGGACTATGACCAGAAGTACTGCGAGATGGCTGCCATCGCCTTCGGGATGCTGTTCTGTCCGGACAAGGTCTGGGAGCCCCTGTCGGACAAGGCAAAGGACAACCTGATCGAGTGGCTCTGGGAGATCAACCGCCACGAGTGCTGCGCCTGCAACTGGCAGTTTTTCAGCATCATCACCAATGTGGCCATGTACAAGGTGGGGCGCCCTTATGACCAGAAGCGCCTCCGGGAAGGCCTGGAGCTGATCGATGCCTATTATGACGCCGGAGGCTGGTATCATGACGGAAACGGCGGCGACAAAGATTACTATAATCCCTTCGTTATGGTGACCTACGGCATTGTCTATGCCATGTTCATGGAACAGGAGGATCCGGAGCGTGCCGGACGGTTTCGGGAGCGCGCCCTGGCCTTTGGAAAAGATTACTTATACTGGTTTTCCGAGGACGGTTCCTCCTTTGCCTATGGCCGCTCCATGACCTATCGGTTTGCACAGGCCGCTTATTTTTCCGTGTGTGCCCTGGGAGGGATTGAGGTCTTTCCCCTTCCCGTATTAAAGGGAATCATCTTGCGGCATCTGGTCCATTGGCTGAATCTTCCAATCTTTGACAACTCAGGCATCCTGACGATCGGATATGCCTATCCAAACCTGCAGATGTCAGAAAGCTACAATGCACCAGGTTCTCCCTACTGGGCGATGAAGGCATTTCTGTTCCTGGCGCTCCCGGAGGACCACCCGTTCTGGAATGCAGAGGCAGCGCCTCTTCCGAAGCTGGATTCCAGGAAATACCTGCGCCATGCAAATATGCTGATCCAGCGCGGCAATGAAAATGTGGTTGCCCTGGTGCCGGGCCGTACAAAGGCAGACGGGCACAGCCATACCATAGAGAAGTATTCTAAATTTGCGTATTCCAGTAAATATGGATTCAGCATCGCCCGGTCTTCCGTGACACTGGAAGAAAACGCGCCCGACAGCATGCTGGCATTCCAGGTGTACGGATATATTTTTGTAAAAAATACAATCCATGAGGGTTATACCATTGACGACCAGAAGCTGATCTACTCCTGGACCCCGTTTCCGGGGATTGAGGTTCAGACCACGATCAAAGCCACCGAGGCAGGGCAGATACGCGTCCATGAAATCACCAGCAGCGTGGAATGCGAGGCATACGACTGCGGATTCGCGCTGTCCACGGATGACAGAACGGCATTTGAGCGGAGGCTCTTGCGGTCTGCGGACGGGAACGGGACTGCCGGGGCGGAGGCCGGGAACCCGGAAGAGAAAACAGCGGAAAGAGCAGAGGCCAGGAATCCGGATGGGAACGGAACGGAAGGAGCAGAGGTCAGGAACCCGGACGAGAACGCAGCGGAAGGAGCAGAAGTCAGGAATCCGGACGAGAATGCAGCGGAAGGAGCAGAAGTAAGGAATCCGGACGAGAATGCAGCGGAAGGAGCAGAGGTCAGGAACCCGGATGGCTTCTGCCGGGTAACGGTCCTGAGAGGAGACGGAACCGGAAAACTGTTGATCCCGGACCCGAACACCAACCTGCTGCATTCTAAGACCACCATTCCGATGATCGCGTACCGCATCCGGAAGGGAACACAGGTGATCAGCACGGAGGTTCGGTATTTTGAACCATAATATTCAGAACGGCATATAAACTGCGGGAGCAATCCCCATTGCCGTCAGGCAATTTTCATGAGATTACGGCGTATCGGCGAAGATACTGGGCAGATACGCCACAAGGAAAGAAATGTAGAAAAAACAGGTAAAAATTATGAGAATATCCAATCCTTCTATGAAAACATTCAACCCCACATGGTATACAATCCCGGAATTTGCGGACATCACTCCGCAGGATCCTTATCACAAGGAGCAGGAGCTGCTGGAAATGAAAGCAGATGTTCCACAGAACCTCCATGTCCTGGCCCGGGCGGAAATGATTCTGGAAACGAAGCCGGAGCGGCCCTGGCTTCTTGATCTGACCGCAGACGACTATTATAAGCTCTACGCCAACGGGGCTTATGTCGGGGAGGGCCCCGCCCCCGCTTATCCGGAACAGTATTACTACAATACGATCGACATTACTCCATTTCTGAAAGCCGGAAAAAATGTGCTGGCCGTCCATCTGTACTATCAGGGGTTGGTGAACCGGGTCTGGAACAGCGGCGATGGCAGATTTGCTTTTGCTGCGGAGCTTCAAAAGTCTCGGTGTCCGCTAAAATGGAAGTATAAGATCTGCCGGGCATATTCCGGAGAAGCCACGGGCTATGATACCCAGTTTCTGGAAAATTTTGACAGTAGACTTTGGGAAATGGACTGGACGGAAGCGGATTATGACGACCATTCCTGGAATTGGATGATCCCGGCGGCCTGGGCCGATTACCGGCTTCTTCCCCAGCCTGTGAAAATGCTGTCGGTCTATGAGATTTCCCCGCAAACGGTGACGAACACAGGCCTGGGGCACTGGCTGATCGACGCAGGGCAGGAAGTGACAGGAGGTCTGCTCATCACAGCAAAAGGAGCCCCGGGGAGCAAGGTGACAATCCTATGCGGGGAAGAACTGCTGCAGGAAGAATTGCTGCAGGAAGAACTGCCGCGAGAAGAGCTACAGCAGGAAAAACGGCAGCAGAAGGACGGCGATGGAGGCGGCACTCCGGCAGGAAGCACGGATGAAAATAAAGAAGATACGGATACATATCAGAATGCGTATCTGCCGCCCCGCAAGCGTGTCCGCTGGAATCTGCGCTGCGGCTGCGCTTACCGGGAAGAGTGGATCCTGGGCGAAGGAATCAGTGAATACGTTCCCTACGATTACAAAGGCTTCCGCTATGCGGAGCTGATCACAGGGACTTCCGTTGAGATACAGCGCATCCGCATCCAAATCCGACATTATCCGCTGGACGAAAGCCGGTGTACCCTGCGCACTGATGCACCTTATGTGGAACAGATCTTCCGGATCTGCAGACAGGCGGTCAGGCTGGGCACCCAGGGAGGCTATCTGGATTGCCCCACCCGGGAAAAAGGACAGTACCTGGGGGACGCAGTCATTACTTCCCGCTCCCAGGTCTGGCTGACCGGAACCACGGAAATGCTCCGAAAGTGTATCCGGGAATTTGCGCTGACAGAGAAGATCTGCCCTGGGCTGATGGCAGTCGCCCCCGGCTCCCTGATGCAGGAGATCGCGGATTTTTCCCTGCTCTGGTCCCAGCTTCTGATGACAGATTATCAATTCACCGGGGACCGGGATTTTTTGAAAACATATTATCCCACCGCAAAAAACATCCTGCACCATTTCGCGCAGTACGAGCGTGGGGACGGCCTGCTGGAACAGGTCGCGGACAAATGGAACCTGGTAGACTGGCCGGAGAACCTGCGGGACGATTATGATTTCGAACTCTCAAGACCTAAGGTAGCCCCGGGCTGCCACAATGTGATCAACGCGCTTTATATCGGCGCCATAAAGACACTCTGCGAGATGGAAGATATCATGGGATTGCATCGAACCTGGGACGTGGAACGCAGAAAATCCTCGTATATCCGGGCATTCTACAGACCTGAGCCGCGGCTTTTCGCGGACAGCGAAACGAGCGATCACTGTGCCCTCCATTCCAACCTGTACCCGCTCTATTTCGGGCTGGCGCCGGAGGAGGCACAAAACAGCACGGCGGATTTTCTCACGGGAAAAAGCTTCTGCTGCGGCGTCATGACTGGCTATTATCTGCTGAAAGCCCTAGCAAAGGCCGGGCGGTATGAGGCAGTGTACCGTCTGCTGGTCAACCCGGGAGAGCACGGCTGGGTGCATATGCTGAACGAAGGGGCAACGGCCTGCTTCGAGGCGTGGGGGAAGGAACAAAAGTGGAACACCAGTCTCTGCCACCCCTGGGCCAGCGCGCCCATCAGCATCCTCATCGAAGAGATCGCCGGGATCCGCCTGTGTCCGGGGTTCCCGGAGGGTTACAAGTTTGCGCCCCATATCCCGGATGAAGTAGTAAACTTCCGCCTGAAAATACCATTCCGCGGAAAGGCGATTTTTGTGATAAAAGAAAACGGCAGGGTCAGCATGCAAAGCAAACCGTTTGAAAATACTGAGTTATAGTTTTCGGTATTGAATCCCCGTATTTATTGGTATATATCGGTGTATGGAACAAAAAAAGAAAGGACCAAACTCCCCAGCCGGTTCTTTCTTCCTGTAATAGCATCCAGTGCTGAGGTGGATGCGCTAAAAACACTACAATACTATGAGACGAAGCTATTTTCACATACGCTGCTGATTATGTGCTGAGTTTCCTGCATAGGGAAACAGCGGGTCAGCCAGCCGGAAACAAAAGCTCTCCCTGTCTACCA
>CANDMH010000217.1 GCA_947385785.1 uncultured Lachnospiraceae bacterium | reverse complement strand
GCAAGGGACAAGGAAACAGGAATTTCAGGGCAGATCACAGGCAAGACCGCAGGGAAGCCGTTCCCAGGGCGACAGGCTGCAGGGAGGGCGTTTCCAGGGCGACAGATCTCAGGGAAACCGTTTCCAGGGCGACAGGCCGCAGGGAGGGCGTTCTCAGGGAGATAGGCCACAGGGAGGGCGTCCGCAGGGCGACAGGCTGCAGGGAGGCCGTTTCCAGGGCGACAGGCCACAGGGAGGGCGTCCGCAGGGCGACAGATCTCAGGGAAACCGTTTCCAGGGCGACAGGCCGCAGGGAAGCCGTTCCCAGGGAGGACGCGGCCAGGGAAGCCGTTCTCAGGGAAGCGCACAGGCACCGCTTGAGATGAAGCCGCTGACGAAAGAGTCCAGGACAAGGAACGACAAAGCGAAAGAGCGTGTGGATAAGTTTGACCGTTTTGAAAAAGGAGGCCGTTCCCAGGGCGGTAACAGGCCGAACCAGAGGAATAATAACGGGCGGAACGGTAAGAATAATGTCAAGCCGCCGGTAAAGGCAGCTCCTCAGGAGAAAAAGGCGGATGAGATTAAGACCATTATTCTGCCGGAGAGCCTGACGATAGGGGAACTGGCGGAAAAGATGAAAATTCCGGCGTCTACGATTATTAAAAAGCTGTTTTTGGAAGGTATCATGGTTACGGTAAACCATGAGATTGATTATGATAAGGCAGAAGAGATTGCACTGGAATATAATTGCATCGCTGAAATGGAGGAAAAGGTAGATGTAATCGAAGAGCTCCTTAGGGAAGATGAGGAAGATGAGGCAAAGATGGTTTCCAGACCGCCTGTCGTATGCGTTATGGGTCATGTAGACCACGGGAAAACTTCGCTTCTGGATGCGATCCGTAATACGCATGTCATTGCAAAAGAAGCCGGAGGCATCACCCAGCATATTGGAGCTTATGTGGTAAGCGTTAACGGGCAGAAGATTACGTTTCTGGATACACCGGGGCACGAAGCATTTACCGCTATGCGTATGCGCGGAGCAAACGCGACGGATATTGCGATCCTGGTAGTAGCGGCGGACGACGGCGTGATGCCGCAGACTGTGGAGGCCATCAACCATGCGAAGGCAGCAGGGACGGAAATTATCGTAGCAATTAACAAAATTGATAAACCGAGCGCAAACATTGAGAGAGTAAAACAGGAACTGGCTGAGCATGAGCTTGTCCCGGAAGATTGGGGCGGAAGCACGATTTTCGTTCCTGTATCGGCACATACGCAGGAGGGAATCGACTCTCTGTTGGAGATGATTCTTCTGACGGCAGAAGTGAGTGAGCTGAAAGCGAATCCGAAGCGGGCGGCAAGAGGCCTGATTATCGAGGCAGAGCTGGATAAGGGGAAAGGCCCGGTGGCTACTGTTCTTGTACAGAAAGGCACACTGCGCATCGGCGATCCGGTAGCGGCAGGTTCCTGTTATGGCAAAGTACGCGCTATGATGGATGATAAAGGACGGAGAGTGAAAGAGGCAGGACCTTCGACTCCGGTAGAAATCCTGGGGCTTTCAGATGTTCCGAACGCAGGAGAAATCTTTGTGGCTATGCCGAATGAGAAAGAGGCAAGAAGCTTTGCAGAGACATTCATCAGCCAGGGCAGGGAGAAGCTTTTGGAAGAAACGAAGTCGAAATCTCTGTCGCTGAATGATATTTTTAATCAGATTAAAGAAGGAAGCTTAAAAGAGCTGGGGCTTATTGTGAAGGCAGACGTACAGGGGTCTGTAGAAGCAGTAAAACAGAGCCTTTTGAAACTGTCCAATGAAGAAGTAGTTGTTAAGATTATCCACGGCGGCGTAGGCGCTATCAATGAATCTGATGTGAGCCTGGCGAGTGCATCCAATGCAATTATTATTGGGTTTAATGTGCGTCCGGATGCCACAGCAAAAGCTACGGCAGAGCGTGAAGGGGTAGATGTGCGTCTCTACCGTGTGATTTATGACGCTATAGCAGATGTGGAGCGTGCAATGAAAGGTATGCTGGATCCAGTGTTTGAGGAGAAGATTATTGGGCATGCAGAAGTGCGTCAGTTGTTCAAATCTTCAGGCGTGGGAATGATTGCAGGTTCTTATGTGCTGGACGGCGTATTCCAGAGAGGATGCTCCGTGCGCATCAGCCGGGAAGGAAAACAGATTTATGAAGGCAGCCTTGCTTCCCTGAAACGGTTTAAAGATGATGTGAAAGAAGTAAGGTCAGGTTATGAATGCGGCCTTGTATTTGAGAAATTCAGTGATCTGAAGGAACTGGACCAGGTAGAGGCATATATTATGGTTGAGGTTCCCAGATAGAAAGCAGGTTTATATAGATGAGGAAAAACAGTATTAAAAATACCCGTGTTAATGGTGAGGTACAGCGTGAGCTGAGCCGCATCATTAGCCGGGAGATTAAAGATCCGCGTATCGCTCCGATGACCAGCGTGGTAGCTGTAGAAGTGGCGCCGGATCTGAAAAGCTGTAAAGCGTATATCAGCGTGCTGGGGGATGAGCAGGCACAGCAGGATACGCTGGCAGGCTTAAAGAGTGCGGTGGGATATATTCGCCGTGAGCTGGCACGGACGATTAATTTGCGGAATACCCCGGAAATACGTTTTGTGCTGGATCAATCAATTGAATATGGAGTAAATATGTCAAAATTGATTGATGATGTGACAAGCAGTTTGAGTGAGGATGATAGAGATGATTAATTTAGCATCGGAACTGAAAGATGTCAAAAGCGCAGCCATCGCCGGCCATATCCGGCCGGACGGTGACTGTGTTGGTTCTTGTATGGGGCTGTACCTTTACATAAAGGAGAACTTTCCGGGTGTGGAAGTGCTGGATGTTTACCTGGAAGAGTTTTCAGAGAGCTTTCGTATAATTGAGGGAACAGACAGTGTGAGACATTCCTGCGGTGAGGATAGAGTGTATGATGTGTTGTTTTGTCTGGATGCGGGGGATGCACAGCGTCTGGGCGGAGCAGAAAAATATTTAAAAACGGCAAAACGGAGTGTATGTATCGACCATCATATCAGCAACCGGGGATATGCAGATGAAAACATGATTGTGCCGGAGGCGAGTTCTACATCAGAGCTGGTATACGGGCTGCTGGAGCCGCAGAAAATTACGAAAGCAGCAGCAGAGGCGCTCTATATGGGGATTGCCCACGATACAGGAGTGTTCAGGTATTCTTGCGCATCACCGGAGACCATGCGGATTGCAGGGGAACTGATGGCGAAAGGGATTGACAGTTCAAAGCTTGTGGAAAAGACCTTTTACCAGAAAACCTATGTGCAGAACCAGATTTTGGCGCGGGCTCTGCTGGAAAGCATTCTTATTTTGGATAAGCGGTGTATTATCAGCGGTCTGCGGAAGAAGGATATGGATTTTTACGGCGCATCGCCTATGGATCTGGAAGGAATCGTGAGCCAGATGAAGAATACAGAGGGCGTGGAAGTGGCCATATTCCTGTACGAATCCAATATCCAGGAGTACAAAGTGAGCATGCGGTCAAATGAAAGAGTGGATGTAAGTGCGGTAGCTTCTTATTTCGGCGGCGGCGGCCATGTCCGTGCGGCGGGCTGTACGATGCAGGGATCTTTCCATGATGTTATAAACAACCTGACGCTGCATATAGAAAGGCAGCTTGACGCATAAGGGAGAAAACAGCGGTGATTCACGGAATTATTAATGTATATAAAGAGAAAGGATATACTTCGCACGACGTGGTTGCCAGGCTCCGGGGAATCCTGGGGCAGAAGCGAATTGGGCATACAGGTACGCTGGACCCTGATGCGGAAGGCGTGCTTCCAGTGTGCCTGGGAAAAGCAACCAAAGTATGTGAGCTTCTTGCGGATTGGGACAAGACTTATCGGGCTATCCTGCTTTTGGGACAGGTTACGGATACCCAGGATGTATCGGGAGAAATCCTGGAAACCAGAGAGGTTACAGCGTCTATTAAAGAAGTATATGAGGCGATTCAGTCCTTTAAGGGAGAGTATGCGCAGGTTCCGCCCATGTACTCTGCCTTGAAAGTTAACGGAAAAAAGCTGTATGAGCTGGCAAGAGAGGGAAAGACGGTAGAACGGAAGGCAAGGAACGTACAGATTCATGAAATTAAAATTCATGAAATCGTTCTTCCCAGGATTTCCATGACGGTAAACTGTTCAAAAGGGACATATATTAGGACATTATGCCATGACATTGGGCAGAAAGTGGGCTGCGGCGGCTGTATGGAACAGCTTTTGCGCACACAGGTGGGAATGTTTCGTGTTGAGGAAAGTCTCCGCCTGGACGAGATTGAAGTGCTGCATGATTTGGGGCAGCTTCAGGAACACATGGCGGCGATTGACAGCCTGTTTTCCTTATATCCGGCGGTTACCGTAAAGCAGGAGTATCAGAAACTGCTTGACAACGGTAACGAACTGTATGGCAGACAGGTAGGGAAACAGGGATTTCCCGGGCAGGACGGACCGGTAAGGATGTATGGTTCAGACGGGAATTTTCAGGCAGTTTATGAATATTTAAAGAAAGAAAACCGTTTCCGGCCGATGAAAATGTTTTAGGGGTCAAAGGTATCTACATATCGGAAACGGCAGGAGGAATCTATGGAATACATGCGGGGACCGGGAGACTTTTATGTAGAAGAGGATACGGCAGTTACACTGGGAAAGTTTGACGGTCTTCACCGGGGGCATCAGAAACTGGTTAGCCGGATTCGAGGGGTTGGGGATAGAGGATGCAAAAGCGTGGTATTTACCCTTAACCGTATGGAGAACGAACAGCTTTTGACAGAGGAAGAGCGGAAATCTATGACAGAAAAGCTGGGAGTGGATTATCTTCTGGACTGTCCTCTGGTGCCGGAAATCAGCGGGATGGAACCGGAAGCATTTGTGGAAAAGATTCTGATAGACAAGCTTCACGCAAAATATCTGGCCGTGGGAACAGATTTCCGGTTTGGCTGCCAGCGCAGGGGTGACAGCAGTCTGCTGCGTGAATTGCAGAAAAAGTATGGATTTGTTTTGGAAGTTATACAGAAGGAGCAGTATCAGAAACGGGATATCAGCAGTACTTATATAAAGGAAGAACTGGCGGCCGGACATCTGGAAACAGTCAATACGCTGCTTGGCTATACTTTTTTTGTGTCAGGAGAGGTTCTTCATGGAGGGCCAGGAAACTACAGGTATGGGCTTCCTGCCGCAAATCTGCGCGTTTCGGCCAGGAAGCTGCTTCCGCCGAACGGGATTTATCTCACCCGTACGATTATCAGAAAGGAAGAGTTTCCGGGGGTTACAAATATTGGCATGGGTATTGAGGGAGAAAGACAGTTCAGAAGCGTAGAAACGTATCTGTTCGGTTTTGGCAGGGAGCTGCCGGGAGAACATATTGAAGTACAGTTTTTAAAATTCCTGCGTCCGGAAAAGTCGTTTGGCAGCACAGAAGAGCTGCACAGGCAGATGGACGCCGATATTTCCTTTGGGAAGGAGTATTTTGGTGAATAGTTTTTTTTGGACATTGAGTATTGTGCTGAT
>CANDMH010000216.1 GCA_947385785.1 uncultured Lachnospiraceae bacterium | reverse complement strand
GCTCATTTTGTGTGCATCATGTTGCTGTGAGCGGCGAAGCCGTGAACAGTAACCTTTTGTCCAGTGTCATGCAGTCCCAGGCTGACCAGTGGGACACCTCCCGGCATCCGGAATAGAACTCCAAATTGACTATTCCCTGTTGTTTTCACCCCATATTATAATGCGGCGTCATCGGCAGGGTCGTAAATGTCACAGCAGACGAAAGTGTCATGGCCGGTGACAAGATTGATATGTCCCTGGTAAACGCAATCGCTTTTGACCCTTACACACACGGCTATTATAAGGTCAGCGAACGGGTTGGGGAAGCCTTTAAAGACGGGCTGCAGCTGAAAAAATAATACCCACACTCCACAGGGGTTCCCGGAAACGGGGACTCCTGAACCATCGGCCCCGTCAGCCGCACTTTAATTCATCTTCCTGAACTCGGAGGGCGAGACCCCCGTATGCTGCTTAAACTGCTTGCAGAAGGAGAAACAGTCCGGATATCCCAGCTGGACGGCAAGCTTCTCCAACGGAAGGTCCGAACGCAGAAGCAGCGCCTTGGCCCGGTTAACCCGGACGCGGATGGCATACTGGCCAATGGAGACTCCGGTATATGCCCTGAACCGCTTTCGGAGCGCCTCATAGCCCATATTCATCTGCGCGGCAATCTCCTGTCCGGTGATCCGCCCGGAATAGCGTTCCATCAGACGGCAGGCAAAACGGATACAGTCGTCCTCCTCCCGGGAATGGAAACAGCGGGAAGTGATGGTGCACAAAAGCTGCTGCGCCTCGAAATACAGGCGGATCAGGCCGTGTTCGTCGGCACACTGCATGGCAGACAGAAGGCTCCGGGCGGCAGGCAGGATTTCCTCCACCGCGGCTTCCTCACAGTTCAGCACCGGCCGGTCGGACAATAACCCCATGGACAGCAGATTGTGGTAGCTCTCCGCGCTGATGCAGACAAAAAATTCCAGCCATTTCCCGTCCGGCTTCACAACCGTGGAATGCTTTACGCCCGGAAGCCTCTGGACAAAGGACCCCCGGGAAAGCTTCACGCAGGCATGGCTTCGGTCAAAATACTCCCCCTCCCCGTCCAAAAGGAGCAGTCCTCCGTAATATTCAAATGTAATATCCCGGTTGCTTCCCCTGTCGTCCGGTTTATAGAGAAAACCGCAGGAAAGGTTTCCGGCAGTCTTGTTGGGCCCAACGGTTCTGTACGCTACTCTTGTCTTATATTGTGCCATGTCTTCCTCCCGTCTCATATTCCCTGTCTCCTTATTCTACATTTCTCTATTCCCTATCCCATTTTCCGCATCTCATTTTCCGCATCCCACTATTCCCTGTCCCATTTTCCACATTTCATTTTCCGCATCCCATGATTCTACATCTCATTTTTTCAATCCCAAATTTGACATACAAGAATTCCCATAACAGCCATTCCGCTTCTGACATTTTGAGTATATCATAAAGGCACACAGAAATACAACCCTGCTCCAAAGCCAAAACAGACATAAAACAGAATAAAAGCTGCTGTGAACAGCGAAGCCGTGAACAACAACCGAATAAAAGCTGCTAACCGGAACGAAAACCACCGGAATAAAAACTGCTGCAGACAAAGGCAGCCGCGGCGGAGAAAACGGCGCAACGCAGCGGAAGGAGAGGAAACATGACAGAACGCGAAAACTTTTTTTCACTGATCAAAAGAACGGGATATGAGCGTGTTCCCGTACTGTACGACTTTTGTCCGTATCTGCAGGAGACATGCGGCCGGAAGGTAGAGGATCTGTACCGGGAAATCGGATTTACGCCCTGCCCCATGGCCTATGCAGGCGGAATTCCGGTGAAAGACAGCGACACGGAGAAATTCCGCAAATATTACGGCCCCTTGAAAGAGGGAACCACCATCGACATCTACGGCGTGGCAAACGAACCCGGCAGCGCGGCGGCCATGCACATGACCCACATGCTCCATCCTCTGGAAAAAATGGAAACCCTTGCGGAACTGGAAGCCTATCCCTTTCCGGAATTTGTCTGGGATGAGGAGGATATCGCCAGACAGCTTGCCCGCAACAATGCCCTGAAAGCCCGGGACAGGGTAATCTGCGGCAGCATGCAGTGCACCATCTGGGAAACCGCCTGGTACATGCGCGGCATGGAAGCGCTGATGATGGACATGATGTCCGAAGATGAGATGGCGGAATTCGTACTGGACAAAGTGACGGAACTGGCCGTTCAGCGGGCGGAATATTTCGTAAAAACGGGGGCGGAAGTACTTTATTTCGGTGACGACATCGGAATGCAGCACACCATCATGATGAGCAAGGAACTCTACCGGACATGGCTCAAGCCCCGCCTGAAAAAAGTGGTGGACGCGGCCAGGGCGGTGAACCCGGATGTGATTATTTTCTACCACTCCTGCGGCTTCGTGGAGCCTTTTATCGAGGACCTGATCGAGGTTGGCATCGACGTGCTGAACCCCGTGCAGCCGGAATGCATGGACTTCGCAGAAATCCACGCCAAGTACGGCGACAGGATTTCCTTCCACGGAACCATAGGAACCCAGACCACCATGCCCTTCGGAACTCCGGAGGAAGTCCGGGCAGAAGTATTTAAAAACCTGGATATCGCAGGCAGAAAAGGCGGGCTCCTGGTCTCTCCCACCCACCTCCTGGAGCCGGAAGTGCCCTGGGAAAACATCCGGGCTTACATCAAGGCCTGCAGGGATTATACGGAGTCCCTGTCCTGAGAAGGGCTGTTCTGATACTGACTGGGGGTCTTTCCGGTGTACTTTTTAAAAAGCGTGGCAAAGTAATTGGGCGTGTCAAAAGAGAGCCTGTCCGAAACCTCCGTGACGGAAAGCCCCTGTTCCAGAAACTGCCTGGCATAAGTAATTTTCACATAATTGATGAAGGCCCGGGGCGTAATCCCGGTCTCCTCCCGGAATTTCGCCTTAAAGCAGGAAACGGAGAGGCCGCAGCTCGCCGCGGCGTTTTCCAGGGAAATGGGTTCGTCTATATGCTCATGGATATAGACAATGGCTTCGCCAATCCGGTCCGCCTGAAAGGGCTTCAGCTCCCGGGCAAGCAGGATGATGCGGTAGAGACAGCCGGTAAAAAGCTCCTGCCCCAGTGCCTGTGTGATGAAATCCGGGGACGCAAGGCAGAAAAACGCTTCCCGCATCTGACTTTCCAGGGCCGCGTTTCCTCGAAATACCCGGGGCAGCCCCTGCAGGGCGCCGGTGAGCCGGGAAGCCTTGCGGCCGCTGAACGTCCGGGGAAACGCGGAAAGCCGCAGCTGAAACCAGATCAATTCGCTGATACGTTCTGGAAAAGCGCCAGAACTGTGAGGCTCGCCCGGGCAGGTCACAAAAATATCATGGCCGGTGAGCCGGAAAAGCTGCCCCTCCGCCTCATACGCCTGAAAACCTTTGAGCAGAAACACAATCTCCATGCAGCCAGGATGAATATGCGAAACCAGGGGTTTTTCCGCCCTGTCGAAGCTCTGGATGCCGAAGGACTGCAGCCACGGAAGCTGCGTCTGCGCACAGGATAAAACCTTGCGGCGGGGAGTCCAGCAGGGCTCGTCGATGACTGGAATCATAACCTCTCCTTCCATACCCAAAACGGATATAACGTATAAATCCGTATCCAATATTTATTTGAATGCAGAATGCGTTCAAATGTATTATAATTGTTTCCAGAGGGAAAGACAATACCATTGTGTTACGGACAAGGCGGAAACGCCGGGAGGAAAACATGTGCAGTTTAAACGATATTTCACAGGCAGGCGAACCGGAGATGTTAAAGGAAGAAATCCTGCGCCTGGGGGCAAGAGCCGCCGCGGTCATCAGCGTGGAGAGCATATCCTTTGACACAGCCTTCCGCGGCATGTGCGCTTCCAACGCCTGCGGCAATTACGGAAAAAGCTATATGTGCCCGCCGGACGTGGGCGAAATTGATGACCTGATCCGCGAGGCCAAGACTTATTCCCGGGCCATCGTGTACCAGACCGTCGGGCTTCTGGCGGACAGCTATGATTTCGAGGGCATGATGGAGGCGGGACAGCTCCACAATGAACTGGCGCAGAATGTCCGGGCGTTGTTTTGCGAAAAGGGCCGGAAGGCGCTCCATCTGGGTGCCGGCGGCTGCCGTCTCTGCCCGGTATGCGGGAAAAAAACAGGGGAACCCTGCCGTTTCCCCTACAGGGCAATGTCATCACTGGAAGCCTACGGCATCAATGTGTCCAAACTTGCCGCACAGTGCGGTATGCATTATATCAACGGGGAAAATACGGTGACCTATTTCGGGGCGGCGCTGTTTTAAAGAAGCGCGCAGGGAGCAGAGTTTGTGTCTGCACGGCATCCACAGGCTCTGCCATACACAAAAAGCTGTGCGGAAATGAGGTAAAGATGAAACGAGACATGAAAAAATGGCTGAAGGACTGGCAGGCCGCGCCTGTGAAAAAGGCGTTCCCCATTCTGTCCTTTCCCGCAGTCCAGTTAATGGGAATCAGTGTAAAAGACCTGATCGACGATGCGGGTCTCCAGGCCAGGGGCATGAAGCTTGTGGCGCAGCAGACGAACAGCGCGGCCTCCGTCAGCCTGATGGACCTGTCTGTGGAGGCGGAATGCTTCGGCGCGAAGATCCGGTTTTCCGAGGATGAAGTACCTACCGTAGTCCAAAGCGTGGTGTCTACAGAGGAAGAAGCCCAGGCCCTTACCGTTCCGCCGGTGGGAAGCGGGCGCACCGGCATCTATCTCGACGCCATCCGGCAGGCCGTGGAGGAGATTACGGACCGTCCGGTGTTTGCCGGCGTCATCGGCCCCTATTCCCTGGCGGGACGCCTGATGGATGTAACGGAAATCATGATTCTGTGCTACGAAGAGCCGGACATGGTTCACACGGTGCTGAGAAAAGCCACCCGGTTTTTAATTGACTACTGCAGGGCTTACAAGGAGTGCGGGGCCAACGGCATTGTCATCGCGGAGCCTCTGTCAGGCGTGCTCTCCCCCGCCCTGGAAGAGGAATTTTCCGAGCCTTATACCCGTGAGATCGTGGAATCCGTGCAGGACGATTCCTTTGCGGTCATATACCACAACTGCGGCAACGGCACGGCGATGATGACGGATTCCATCGCCGCCACAGGAGCTGCCGCCTTCCATTTCGGCAACGCGGTGGATATGGAGGAAATGCTCCAAAAGATGCCCAAGGATAAGCTTGTGATGGGAAATGTCGATCCCGCGGGGCAGTTCAGAAACGGCACACCGGAGTCCGTCCGGAAGGAGACTCTTGCGCTGATGGATAGATGCTGCAGATACGATAATTTCGTCATTTCCTCCGGCTGCGACATCCCGCCCATGTCCGGATGGGAAAATATCCACGCATTCTTCGGCGCAGTGAAGGACTTTTACGAAATGAATGAAAAGGCGCAGGGGGAAGTTTGAATGTAAATCTTCAATGCCAGGCCCGGCAGCCTGTCATCAAAGGGCAACTATTGAAATGTATGCTATGCATACCTTGGTATGCATGGCATGCTTTGGTGTGTGCAGCATGCCTTGGTATGTGCAGCATGCCTTGGTATGTGCAGCATGCCTTGG
>CANDMH010000215.1 GCA_947385785.1 uncultured Lachnospiraceae bacterium | reverse complement strand
GGAAGGAAGCGTCAGGGCTGGAGCCCTCTGCGATAGAAGGGAAGGAAGCGTCAGGACTGGAGCCTTCTATGATAGAAGGGAAGGAAGCGTCAGGACTGGAGCATTCTGTGATAGAAGAAATAGAAGCAGTTGAAGGTGTGGAGCGTGCTTTTGGGAGAATGGAATACGGCGGGTTAGTCGTTTCGTCCATTATTGAGAGCGGCACGGTTACCTTGGTTTCCTATGAGGAAAATCAGTTCAAATGGGCAAAAGAGGAACTAAACGAGGGAAATATCGATGCCGTGTCAGAAGGAGCCGGGGATATCCTGGTGTCCTACCGGGATAGTATGCAGTGGAAGGTTGGGGATAACGTGACGCTCCAAACTCCTTTGGGGAATAAACAGGTGAGGATTGCTGGGATCCTTTCTTCTACAAATGCGTCAAGCGGGGGTGGAAGCCTTGGATACGTCATATGTTCAGAACAGCTGTTTACAGAGTGTGTTGGCAGGATGGGCTATACGGCTGTGGATATACAGCTTGCAGGCAGCAGCACGGATGAGACAGTATCGGCAATACGCAGACTCCTTCCGTCGGACAGTACCATTGCGGATAAACGGCTGTCGAATTCGGAATCCCAGAGTTCCTATTATACAGGAGCAGTGTTTATTTACGGGTTTCTGCTCATTATTGCGCTGATTACCGTATTCAATATCTTTAACAGCATGAATGCCAGCGTGGCGGCGAGAACCAGACAGTATGGCGTGATGCGTTCCATTGGAATGGGATCCGGGCAGCTCTATAAGATGATTGCCGCGGAGGCGGTTACCTATGCCGTACTGGGATGTGTCACCGGTTGTGTTCTTGGCTTACCGTTGAATAAGATGATGTTCCAGTTCCTGATTGCAGATAAATGGGGAACAATCTGGCAGCTTCCGGTTGCCTCCCTGCTGCTGATCGTTATGTTATGTTTTGGCTCTGCTGCGCTGGCGATCAGGCAGCCAATCAAAAGAATCGGGAAACTGTCCATTGTGGATACCATAAAGCTACAGTAGTGACCGTCGAAGGAGCTGGTGAGGCAGCTGACACAAATGTCGTGCAGGCAGGGCGGTGCGGAGTTGTCTCTCTTTCGGGCCGGTCAACAGAAAGCTGGAACAGGATGTGGAGCAGAAAAAACGCCTTCTGGCTGAACGGAAGGAACTGGTGGACAACCTTTCCCACGAAATGAAAACGCCCCTGGGCGTAATCCGGGCCTATGCCGAAGGGCTGCAGGATGAAACGGATGAGGGTAAAATACAGCGGTTCCGGACTGGGGCTTGCGATTGTGGCGCAGGTTCTTTCCATGCAGCATTTAGCGTATGGCGCGGCAAACCGTCCGGACGGGGTGGAATTCTATTTTTCCATTCCTATAATAGAATCAAAGAGATGATTCTATTATCAAAATTCTATTGTCAGATGAAAATCAACCTCCGCGAAAGGCTTTGGTTACTGAAAAGTAATCGAGGCCTTTTTCATTTATAATATCCTGTTCTGTGTAATCCCGGATGCCGCTTTTGGTCCGGTTTACCGGTGGTATGGCGCCTATCCGCTTGTAGTATCTCAGGGTATCCAGGGAGATCCGGTATTTTTCACATGCTTGATATATCGTCATAATTTTCACCGCTGAATGTCAACTGATTTATGATACAGGCTGGGAGTGAAGGTTACTGTTCACTCGGTGCCACCGCGAGGTGTTTTCGTGCGCACTTTGCACGAAAATCCCGAGACTGCAGGCGCCAAAATGAGCGCACTTTGCTCATTTTGTGTGCATCATGTTGCTGTGAACGGCGAAGCCGTGAACAGTAACGAGTGAAGTCCATGTCAAGTGTTTTTTCGAAAAAAAGATTGCAAATGTTTGAAGAGAAGCGTATAATGAATTTTAAATACAATGGAAAGGTGGTGAGAAGCATGAAGCAATACGAAGTCCTGTTGGATCAGGAATTATTTCCCGGCAGTGATGTTGTGCGTGGTTTCGCATACAAAGCAGCGGCCTCAGGGGATAGCTATGCCCTTTTTTGGGAAACGGATTGTTTTGTACGCTGCTCACCATTTGACGGGATAATCGGGAGGAGGACAGATTTGTGACAGGCCGGAAAGGCATATCACCATTTTGCCGTGGGACAGATTTATAGTTGAAAGGGGTGCCCTGTGCGGACGAAAACAGTCTGTGCAGGGTATTTTTTGCGTACAAAGAGAGATGTGTATGATGTTGCTGTGAAAGGATTGAACCTTGTGCCCTATTGCACGAAATCCCGGGACAGCGCTCACTTGTTCCATTTGTTCTGGAAAATGACTTCGGACGTGAGTGTGGAAATATCTGCAAATGCCGGAAATACGTTTGATGGCTGAATGTCACGGTGACAGAAGTCCAAAGCCGCATTTACAGCAGAAAGAGAGGAAAAATGGTTCGTAAATATATGATAACTGCCAGGATGGCAGTTCAGGGTAAAACGGGAGGCGGTATGCTTTATATGCTGCCGGATATTGTGATGAAGGTGGTATACCTGGTTCCGGTGATGTTCATCTGGAGGACGCTTGCGGAAAGCGGATATGAGGTGGAGATGTCGGTTGAGCAGCTTTTGAGTTATACGTACGTCAATGCACTGCTGACAGACATGATGATTGTAAATACATATTTATCCGCATGGAATTACGACATAAGGAGTATGGAGATGTTTACCCGTCCCATGCCGGTGTTCGGACAGGTGATTTCCAGGACTGTGGGAGAATGGGTGCCAGAGCTGTTCCTGTTTTCGCTGCCCATGTTTCTGGCGGCGCCGTTTCTGGGGATCCGGATTCTGCCGGAGACATTATGGGCGATTCCTTCGCTGGCTCTGAGCGTGTCTCTTGGGTTTGCATTCGAGTTTTTGTTTTACTGCGTTACTGTCAGGCTGCGGAATATTTCCTGGCTTACCTATGTGATCAGAAGCGCGGTGGTGTCCTTTTTTTCGGGTACCGTGATACCGTTTAAGATACTGCCCTTTGGTATGGACAGGTGGATGAATTATCAGCCCTTCGGCAGCATGGGCGGGGCGTTTCTGTCACTGTATGTGGGGAGCGCGGAGGCCCTGGAAGTGATTCCGGCGCAGCTGTTCTGGAATGTTATAATATGGATTGCCGCGGCAGTGTGGTTCCGGAGATCCAGGGAGAGGATGGTGAGTTTTGGTGGTTAATAATGGAGGAATGGCATTTTGTGGGAGAAAAAAACGTGTAAAAAGAGGAGATTGCGTGAACAAAAGGAAGCCCATGAAAGGCAGGAGTTCTGTGAAAAAAGGAATTTCATGAAAAGAGGGAATTCCGTGAACAAAAGGAATCTCAAGAAAAGCGGGAATTCTGTGAACGAAAGGAATTTCATGAAAGGCAGGAGTTCCGTGAATAAAAGAAATCTCATGAAAGGCAGGAGTTCCGTGAACGAAAGATATTCCATGGAAAAAAGAAGGCACAGGGAGGAAAAGCGTTGCGTAAAAGAAAAGTATTTAATAATGTGAAGAGATATTTTGAGCTGCTCGGAATATATGCCAAAATGGACCTGGCGTCCCTGATGCGTGACAGAGCATTTATGGCAATCGTTATCACAGCGGATATTGTCTCCAACATATCATCGATTTCAGGAATTTTCCTGCTGGCATGGAAATTCGGGGGAATCGGCGGCATGGACCGGTTTGAGGTGCTGTTCATGCTTGCGTATGGCAATATTGTAATGGGCTTCCTCAATATGATGGGCGGCTGCAATGCGCTGTTCCCGAGCAGGATCATCGGGAGGGGACAGTGGGAGCATATGTTTATCATGCCGCTTCCCTATGCGGTGCAGCTGACGGTGGGAATCTTTCCTTTTACCGGTTCCAGCAGTCTGTTGGTCGGAATCGGGATGCTGTGGGCAGCGGTGCATCACATGGAAACGGTTCTGCCATGGTGGTGGCTGGGAATGCTGCTTTTTCAGCTGTTCATCAGTATGGTGATTGTGGCGGCAGTTTCGTATCTGTTTTCCAGCCTTGCTTTTTACGCGCCGGTGCAGTGCGAGGAGATATGCAGTACGGTGATTTACAGCATGGACCATACCAGGAATTTTCCCCTGTCAGGTATGCCGCTGTATATCCGGTATCCGCTGCTGACCATCTTTCCGGCGGGGCTTATGGCATGGTTCCCCACCATGATTTTATTGGGGAAAACAACTACATGGGAAAATTTTTATCCGGCAGTATTTGCGCTGCTGATATCGTTTGTTTCGGCTTATTTTTTCAGGAAAGGATTCAGATATTATGTTAAAAAAGGAATCAACAGATATGTTTCAGGCGGGCATCGCTCGTGAGGATATAATGGGGGGAAATTCTCTCCAGGAGGAAAGATTTTTCCGGGGAGAAAGCTCATTTCAGGAAGAAAGAAATTTTGCGGAAGGAAGCAGACTCAGGGATGGAAACCCGTTTCAGGGAGAAGGGCAATTTGCCATAAAAGTGGACTCTGTGAGCAAATCGTTTACACGGTGGCAGAGAAAGGAGGATGTTTCCGTAAATGCGAATCGTTCGGGTGAGAAGACCCCTTTCGGGGAAGAAAGCAGTTCAGAGAAGAAAGTTTTGCGGAAGAAGGGCGTTATAGGAAAGATAGAAATTAACAGCATATTCAGGCAGGAGAAGAAGACAGTAACCGCGCTTGACAATGTTTCATTCCAGGTCAGGCAGGGCGAGTTCGTGGCATACGCAGGTCCCAACGGAGCCGGTAAGAGTACTACCATGAAGCTGTTGTCAGGCATGCTTCAGCCCACCGCAGGCGCCATATCCGTACTGGGCATGTCGCCGGAGAAGGACAGGATAGCCCTTATGAAAAAGCTTGGCGTGCTGTTCGGAAACCGGACAGAGCTCTGGTGGGATCATCCCGTGATACAGAGCTTCGAGTGGAAAAAGGTGGTGTGGGACATTCCGGACGCGGTATACAGGCGGAATCTGGACATGGTGACGGAATTGCTGGATATCGGCGGGATACGGAATACTTTTGCCAGAGAATTATCGCTGGGGCAGCGGATGCGGGCGGATCTGGCAATGATGCTTCTGCATTCGCCGGAGCTGATATTGCTGGACGAGCCCACCCTGGGGCTGGATGTGGTGGCAAAACGCCAGATGATAGAGTTCCTGAAGAGAATCAACCGGGAGGAGGGCGTGACCATTCTGGTGACCAGTCATGATATGGATGATCTGGAGGAAATGGCGCAGAGGATTCTGATGATTTCCGGGGGAAAGCTTGTCTATGACGGCAGCTTTGACGGGCTGCGCGAGATTACGGGGAATTTGACACATTTTACCGTCACAACGGACGGCAGGAAGCCTGCGCTTGAGGGCTGCAGATTCCTTGGCGGGAAAAGCGGCGTGTTCGAGTTTGAAGTGGATTTGTCATGCCTGCCGATTAAAGGATTACTGGAAAGGCTGTCACAGGCAGAGGGAATCAGAGATGTGGAGATCAGGAAAGCGCCTGTGGAGCAGGTGATAGCGCAATTATACCGGGAGTGGAAGAATGCATGAAGGCGGTTAATACGCATTTGGACAATGAGGGGAGATGGTGACGTTACTGTTCACAGGCAATGTCATTTACTTAAGGAGTTGCTGCGATTCAGAACAG
>CANDMH010000214.1 GCA_947385785.1 uncultured Lachnospiraceae bacterium | reverse complement strand
AGTAGAGAACACTCTTTCCCTACACGACGCTCTTCCGATCTCTGTCTCTAAAAAGAAGATTCCCAGCCGCTCTGAGGCAGGCAGATAGTTCATATATAAGGGCATAGATAAAAATACCAGAAGTACAAGCCCCAGGAACAGGATATTTTTCCGGCGTCTGTTCCAATTTTTCATCTGTCCACCTCCCTTGTCCGGTTTTCATCGGCTTCTGTGCGGTGCAGGAACAGTCCCACATTTTTTACAGGAGACGGTTCCGGTATTTTGCCACCACATTCTGAATCCTCTCACTGGGATTCAGCAGGTCGCTGATGGAAGAGTCATGGTTCAGCGTATCAATGATATAAGCGATGTATTTGCTCATGTCGCAGTTGATATACCATTCCCGATGCAGCAGTTCCGGTGTCTGATAGATCAGATTGGTTGTGAGCACCCGGTCGAACAGTTTCTTCTCATAGGCTTCGTCAAATTTTGCCAGTCCGCCTGTGAACAGGCCAAAGGTGGAAAAGATAAAAATCTTGCGTGCCCTGCGTCTTTTCAGGGCGGCGGCTACCTCCAGGATGCTGTCTCCGGAAGAAATCATATCGTCAATGATGATCATATCCTTGCCTTCCACGCTGGTTCCCAGAAATTCATGGGCGATGATGGGGTTGCGGCCGTTTACTATTTTGGTGTAGTCGCGCCTTTTATAGAACATACCCATGTCCAGGCCCAGTACATTGGCAATATAGATGGCCCGGCTCATGCCGCCTTCGTCAGGGCTGATGACCATCATGTGGTCGGAATCCAGTTCCAGATCCGCTACATTGCGCAGCAGTCCCTTGATGAATTGATAGGCAGGCTGTACGGTTTCGAATCCATGCAGCGGGATGGCATTCTGTACTCTGGGGTCATGGGCGTCGAAGGTAATAATATTATCCACACCCATCTGTACCAGCTCCTGCAGCGCCAGGGCACAGTCCAGAGATTCCCTGGCAGTTCGTTTATGCTGGCGGCTTTCGTACAGGAAAGGCATGATGACGGTAATACGACGGGCTTTTCCGCCCACCGCGGAAATGATTCGCTTTAAATCCTGATAATGGTCGTCGGGGGACATATGATTCTCACGGCCGCACAGGGAATAGGTCAGCGAATAATTGCATACATCGACCAGGATGTACAGATCATGTCCCCGGACAGACTCGAGAATTATCCCCTTTCCTTCTCCGGAACCGAAGCGGGGGATTTGTGTCTGCAGGAGATAGGAATCGCGCTGATAGCCGGAGAAAGCGAGAGAGTCCTTGTGCTCGCTTTCCCTTTCCGTTCTCCATTTTACAAGATAACTGTCAATTTTCTCACATAAAGGCCTGCAGCTTTCCAGCGCTATGATGCCCAGAGCGCCGGCGGGGATGGTTTCCAGATTTCTTTTTTCTTCTCGGTTACCCATTGGATTGTCCTTTCCTTTCATCAGGTATACTCGTGAGCGTATACATTTGCCATTCGTTTTTTTAAGATGCGGATATCGGGGCCTGTGAGCTTGCACAGGGTAAAGCTGCTGGTAATTCTGGAGAAAATCCTGTCCGAATATCTGTCTCGGAGTTCTTCCAGGCTTAAATTGGTGGAGATCAGAGTGGCTTTGCTGCGCAGATGCCGCTCATTCAGGCAGGAAAATAACCGGGAGGTCACAAAGCTGTTGGTGATTTCCGTGCCCAGGTCATCGATGATCAGCAGATCACAGCTGTAGAAATCTTCGCAAAAATCCTCCAGCGCCTCCCTGGCTTTGAAGTCAAAGGAATAGCGGGCCAGAGTGTCGAACAGTCCGGAGGCGCTGAAATAGATCACGGAGCGGCCTGACTGAAGCAATTCCCGGGCAATGCATCCGGAGAGGAAACTTTTCCCCGTTCCAACGGTACCATAAAAAAAGAGGTTACTATATTTTTCCCCAAAAGTCCGTATAAAATCCCGGCTTAAATGAACGGCAGCCTCGAAACGCTTCAAATCGCCGCCCTCGTAATAATCGTAGGACAGAGTGGAAAAATTTTCCTGCCCAATCATGTTCTGTATGTTGGACTGGGCGTAGAGAATGCGGATTTCCTTCTGCCGGAAGCAATGGCATTTTTCTTTCAAACCGTCGAAAGCGGTGATATATCCTGTATCCTGGCAATCGGAACAGGTGTAGCGCGGCTCCAGGTAATCAGGCGGAAAGCCGTGTTCCTTAAGCAGCTGTCTCTGGCGCTCCGAGATGGAGGCCAGTTCCTGATGCAGCTGTTTCAGGGCATGTTCATCTCCGTCCAGCATACGCCGGGCAGCGGCCACAGACAGGCCGCTGACGGATTCAGCCAGTTCGCGGAAACCGGGGATGGCCGCATAGACCTTTTCCTGCCTGGCGGCAGAAAGAGCGCGGTTTACATCCCGGGTGTGTTCATAGTCTCTGATAATGGATTTGTACTGCGAATTGCTGAGTGCCATCCTGCTCCTCCTGTTCCGGTTGCTTTCTCTCCTGCGCCTTCGCGACTTTACCAATCCAGTTCCGCATCCGCCCCACCTGATATCCCGGCATGGGCATGGGTGCCATGCCGGGCGGATGCTGTTATTCCAGTCGCTGCAATATTTAATTGCTTATAAGCTCTGCTTCCAGGGCTTCGAAATCGTAACTGTTCTGGGTGAACTGGTTGAAGCGGTTGGCGGATTTAGGCGCTGCCGCGGGTTTCTGGCGCTGCCGGTAGGCATCGTCCACCCTGGATATATCCGATTTGTGGTGTACATTCTGGCGTTTCCAGCTGCTTAAGATTCCTTCGGCGTACTCAAACCGGTGCTTGTCCGTGGCAAGAACGGTGCGTTCGCAGGCTTCCAGAATGACATCCGTGGAAAAGCCGTATTCCTTTATCCAGCGGCTGATGTACTCCACTTCCTTTTTGGTAGGGGAGCCGCTCTTGCCCAGACCGTTCATGACTGTATAGACATTTTTATCGTAGCGGCGGGCCTGCTTCTGGGCCTGCGCGGGGGTGGTGATTCCTTCCTCCGCCCAGTTTACGGCTACCTTTTCTATGTATTTGAAATCTTTCTTGCCTTTGTCCACACAGTACTGTATCAGATAATCAATCAGGTCATCCGAAAAGTGCAGTACGTCTATAAAATACAAAATCGTCTTCATCTCAGGCGGGGTCAATGGCCTGCCGATGTAGGATTCCGCTATGAACAGAAGCTGTGCGGTTTCCGCCCTGTCCCGAAACGCTTTCAGCCGGTCGGCGGAGTAGGATGGCTTCTTATAAGAAGGAACGGTCTCCGCAGGTGCGGAAGCCTCTGCCGGAGCGGAAAGGGACTGGGAAGAAGTATCCGCTGCCGCGGTTCCGGCTGCAACAGCGTCAGGACGCCGGAGAGCGACATCAGTTGCCGTGATTCCGGCCGCAACAGCGTCAGACTGCCGGAGCGCGCTTTCGGCTGCCGCAGCTTCGAACTGCAGGTGAGCGGCATCGGCTGCCGCAGCGTCGGAAGGCACAGCCCCGGAAGGCCGGGAGGAAGCGGACGGTGTCACAGCCGGAGCAGGGACAAAGGAAGAAGAGCTTATCTCCCTGCCTGCGGACAGGTCGCGGATATGGATTCCGACGAGATTTTTCGCGTTGTCGTAATCCAGATCCAGGAGCTTCAGGCCCTGCCAGTATTTCAGAGCACGCAGCACATCTTTCTCGGTGTGGTTGAACTTGTCCGCGATATCGGATACACTGGTGGCCTGTCTGGCGCCCATCATGCGGAGCAGATAAAAATAGACCTTCAGCTGTGCATCATTGGCGTCTCTCATATATTCGTCAATAAATAGGTTGGATACAACGGTGGAGTCAGGAGTTGTTTCTCTGTAAATTGTCAAATGCGCCATTTTGATACACCTCACAGTATCTTTTTGGAGTGATTGGGAATTGCTGTTATCAGTAGAAAAAGTATAGCACAAGGCAAAAGAAAATGAAATAGTCAAATTCCCGAATCTTTGGGAACCGCCGGATTCGGGAATAAAATGTGGAAAATGTGGAAAATGTGGATAAATTTACAAAAACGGGAGGTCCCGCGGTACAGGCGGATTATAATATCCACAGATCGGAAGGAAGATTTTTGGCTTCCGGCCTGTGGATATTGTGGATAACTATTTTCCGAGCAGTGTTTCTCCGATTTTTACTACGTCCCCCGCACCCATGGTTATCAACATATCACCGTTTATGCAATTTTCCAACAGGAAATTTTCAATTTCATCAAAGGTGGGGAAGTAGTGGCATTCCTTTCCCAGCGCCTGAATTTCAGCCTGCAGCAGTTCGGAACTGACCCCTAAGTCGTCGGTCTCTCTGGCGGGGTAGATATCGGCCAGCACCACACTGTCAGCCAGAGTCAGCGCCTGGGCGAATTCCTTCAGGAAAGCCTTAGTTCTGGTATAGGTATGGGGCTGGAAGACGCACCAGAGCTTTCTGTGAGGGTAATTTTGGGCGGCCTTCAGAGTAGCCGTGATTGCTTCGGGATGATGGGCATAGTCGTCAATCACGGTGACGCCGCCGATCGTTCCCTTGTACTCGAAGCGCCGGTCGGTTCCTCTGTAAGCTTTCAGGGCGTCCACGGTAATCGTATCGTCAATGGAAAGCCTGTCAGCCAGCGCGATTGCAGCCATGGCATTGAATATATTGTGTTCGCCGGGCACCTGCAGAGTGAAATTGCGTTCTTTGCCATCCGGGCCATGCAGAACAAAGGAGGGATTGCCGAAGCCGTCATAGCAAATATCGGAAGGATAATAATCCGAAGCCGCACTGCGGCCAAAAGTTACTACTTGACAGCATAAACCATCCATAATTTCGTTTAAATTTTCAATCTCCCCGTTGATAATCAGACAGCCGTCTTCAGGCAGCAGTTCGGCGTATTTCCGGAACGAATGCCGGATGTCCGCCAGATCCTTGAAAAAGTCCAGATGATCCGCGCTGATGTTCAGGATGACGCCTATTTTGGGGGCAAAGCCCAGAAAGCTGTTGGTGTATTCGCAGGCTTCCGTCACAAAATAGCCGGATTTTCCGATGCGCATGTTGCCGCCGATATCTTTCAGTATGCCGCCGACGAACAGAGTGGGATCCAGGTTTGCATGCATCAGGATCTCGCTGACCATGGAGGTGGTGGTAGTCTTGCCGTGAGTACCGCTGATGCCGATGGGGCAGGCGTAATTGCGCATGATCTGTCCCATAAGCTGACCTCTGGTCAGGCAGGGGAGATTACGTTCATGGGCGGCGATGTACTCAGGATTGTCCGGGCGGATGGCGCTGGTGAAGACGACACAGTCGATGGGACCGGCCAGGTTCTCGGCGCGCTGTCCGTAGAAAATCCGGATGCCTTTCGATTCCAGCACATCGGTAAGGGCGCTGGGGGCACGGTCCGAGCCGGATACCCGGAAGCCCGCGTCTGCCAGCAGCTCTGCCAGGGCGCTCATGCTGACACCGCCGATGCCTGCGAAATATATGGATGAGGGTGAGGAAAAGTCAATCTGATACATGGGGTATGCTCCTTTAAATTTTTTCTACCTATATTATAGGCTATTTTCTGGAAATGTAAATATGAATCGTATTGAAATGTGGTTTCAGGGCAAATCCAATGTCATTTACTTAAGGAGTTGCTGCGATTCAGAACAGCATGAGTTGTTC
>CANDMH010000213.1 GCA_947385785.1 uncultured Lachnospiraceae bacterium | reverse complement strand
TTATCTAAAGATACCTCCTAAGGAATTATCTAAAGATACCTCCTAAGGAATTATCTAAAGGTACTTCCTAAGGAATTATCTAAAGATACTTCCCTGAATTTTGAGTATTTCCGGTAACAATTAGATGAAAACGCGCATATGCTGTTAAAAAACAGAGAGAAAAACGTATGGATTTTCATTCTAAGCTGTTGCAGCCGTTGCCGGAAAATGAGGCAAGGGGCTGGAAAGGGCCCCTTCCTTTTTATATGACATATCCGGGCTACCTGGGTCCGGACAGAGAAAGAGAACTGATACAGGACCTGGAGTATCTCCAGCAGATGTATCCTAATGATGTGAAACGCTACCAGAAAAGGATAGCGGATATTTTGGATAAGGCAGACTATGAGGGCAGCATGATTTATGACGAATATCCGGACAGATACAGTCTGCTTGCCATGGCAAAATCGATCTGCGGGATTCTGGAAAAGGAAGAAGAACAGGCCCCGGCAGAGGCTATGATACAGGTGCTGCTGTTTAACGAAGTATATAAACGCCGCCATGGAGGACGGAGGGGAAAATTCTTTTTATTGCAGTGAAGTTTGGGAGATACTTTTCTGACGCTGTATCGGTTACATGTAGTCGTATCTTATTTGGCGTGACATGAGTAAACCTTATGCACAGAGGACTGGGGGCGGCTGTAGTGCTGCCGGGAGGCGGGCAGGGAATACTGTTTTGCGGTTTTTCTCAGGCAGACAATGCGGCGGACTTATACTGCAGACCGCCGGGATTTACATGGATGCCTCAGGGAAAGTACCTGGCTGGCGGTCTGCAGTCGGGTCGTACTGCAAATTTAGTCGGTGTGCAGTATAAATGGTAAAGGTTTGAAGACAGAGACAGAATATATGGATGAACTGAGAGAACTCTTCCGGCAGATGCTGGATCGGGATTTAATACAGATTGTACTGAGCAATACAAGAGATGCCGCGAGGGCAGAGAAGGTAAAGGTGCGCCCCGTGCTGATCAGAGGGGAACTTTATTTTCAGGAGACACTTTATCGGGAGAATAAGGTATTTCATTCCAACCATGCGAAAGAGGAGATGCAGGAGCGTCTGGCAGATTACATGGCAAACTGCTTCCGCCAGGCACAGATTGGCAATGGTACAAAAGAAGCCACGGCGCTGGTGAGTAAAAAAGGAAAGATTACCATAAAATACAGAAACCGCAGGAATACGGAAGAACAGAAGAAAGAGACCGCCGACTTGTCCCACAACCGCACAAAGCAGTACATCCTGCGGGAGGGACAACCGGTGGATTTTCTGGTAGAACTGGGGGTCCAGACCCGGGACGGGCGGATTGTCAGAGCAAAATATGACAAGTTCCGCCAGATTAACCGATATCTGGAATTTATCAGGGATATTTTGGACAGGCTTCCCTCCGGCCGGACAATCCGCATTGTGGATTTCGGCTGCGGAAAGTCTTATTTGACGTTTGCCATGTATTATTATCTGCGGCAGCTGGAAGGCAGAGATATTCAGGTGACGGGGCTGGATTTGAAAGCGGATGTGATTCGGCACTGCAGTGAGCTGGCAGAGAAGCTGCACTATGACCGACTGGAGTTCCAGGAGGGGGATATCAGCAGCTACAGCGGAGCAGACAGCGTGGATATGGTGGTTTCTCTCCATGCCTGTGACAAGGCTACGGATTATGCGCTGGAAAAGGCGGTAAAGTGGGGGGCATCCGTTATCCTGGCGGTTCCCTGCTGCCAGCATGAGCTGAATGGGCAGATTCGGTGCGACATGCTGCAGCCCGTGCTGAAATACGGAGTGATCAGAGAGCGTATGGCGGCATTGATTACGGATGCCCTGCGTGCCAACCTGCTGGAGGAAAATGGTTATGATACGCAGATACTGGAGTTTATCGACATGGAGCACACGCCCAAGAATCTGATGATCCGCGGGGTTAAGAAGGCAGGGATGCGTCCCAGGGCAGATGCATATGGCGGACAAAAGCATCTGGCGACTGAAAGGCTGATGGAATTTTTGCAGGTAAATCCCGTTTTGAAGGAGCTGCTATGAAAAAAAGCATTTTCAAATTATTTGTTTTTTTCATTGTTTTTCTGCTTGCGCTGGTGATTGTGGGCAGGTTCATGAACAGGGGACATGACAACCTGACCATGGAGATGGCTCCGGCCAGTCTTCCGCTGGTGACCATGGTGCTGGAGGGAAAGGAATATAATCAGCTTCACGGGTATCTGGCGGATACGGACATTGCCTTTCAAAGGGAATCCGTAACCGTTCTGGGAGAAGGGCGGGATACAGGCTTTGTGGTGGATACTTACGGGGAATCCGTGGACAGGGTTTCCATTGAGGTGCGCAGTGCGGACGGTTCCAGGCTGATTGAAAATACGGATATCAAAGAGCTGCAGATTGGGACAGGCAGGATCAGCGGCACCATTACCCTGAAAGATCTGATTGAGCGGGACACGGATTATGCCCTGAAAATCATACTGAGTCTGTCTGACGGCAGAGAGGTTTCCTACTATACCCGGGTGCGTTGGAGCAGTGATTTGTATACAAAGGAAAAGCTGGATTTCTGCCGGGACTTCCATGAGAAGCTCTATGACAGGGAGGCTGCCAGGGAATTGACGAAGTACCTGGAAACCAATTCCAGGCTGGAGGATAACAGTTCTTTCCATAAGGTAAATATCCACAGCAGTTTCCGCCAGATTACCTGGGGAGACCTGGAGGTGCGGGAAGTGAAAGCTCCCACAGTCAGGCTGACCGAAATTTCGGCTCAGACGGCTTCCCTGCTTTTGGATTACATTGTTTCCACTTCGGAAGGGAAAAATACAGTTTATTATAATGTGGAAGAATATTATCGGGTTCGCTATACCACTGACAGAATGTACCTGCTGGATTATGAGCGCACCATGTCCCAGATACCCGTCATGGAGCAGCTCTGTGCAAATGATAAGATACTGCTGGGAATCACGGGGACGGATGTGGAAATGACAGAAAGCGAAGACGGAAATATAGTAGTATTTGAGACGGAGAGAAGACTGTTCAGTTACAATGTGACGACCAATAAGCTGACTGTCATTTTCAGCTTTTATGATGAGAACAACGCGGACGACCGCACCATGTACAGCCAGCATGGAATCCGGATTCTGGATGTGGACGAGGGAGGAAATGTACAATTTGCCGTTTACGGATATATGAACAGAGGAAGGCATGAAGGGGAGGTGGGAATCCAGCTCTATACCTACAACAGTTCTCAGAATACCATAGAGGAGCTTCTCTACATTCCTTACGAAAGGACCTATTCAGTGCTTGAGGCCGAGATGAGCCGGCTTTTATACCTGAACAGGGAACAGAAGCTGTATTTCGTGATGAACAACGGTGTATATGGGATAGACCTGGCAGGCAGGACTTATTCCAGGATGCTTGAAATCATTCAGGATGAGGGGCTTCAGATTTCGAAAGACCGGAGGATTGCGGTATGGTCGGAGGGTGAAGATGTATATCACAGTACGGCGCTGGAAATCCGAAATCTGGGCAATGACACCCGCAAGACCATCTCCGCGGAAGAAGGAGAGGCAATCAGGCCGCTGGGCTTTATGGAGGAGGATATCATATATGGCGTGGCATATGCCGCGGATGTGGTAAAGGAAAATTCCGGAAGTGTCTTTTTTCCCATGTATAAAATCTGTATCTGCAATGCCGCCGGTGAACTGCTGAAAGAATACAGGCAGGCGGATATCTACGTGACGGAATGTATCGTGGATGGCAACCAGATTACGCTGGAGCGGGTGAGACGTCTGGAATCAGGGGAATATCAGGAGACGGAGCAGGAACATATCACCAATAATACGGAGTACGAAACCGGAGAAAATGTTATTGTGGCTGTGGATACAGAGCGATATGAACGCTATGTGGAAATCCAGCTCCGCAAGACCATAGACAGCAGGACGGTTCAGATTCTTACGCCTATGGAAGTGGTATTTGAAGGCGGCAGGAGGATACAGCTTCCGGACGAGGAGGAAAATGCCGCCTATTACGTATTCGGGCCATATGGCGTGGAGGGGATTTTCATATCTCCCGCAAGAGCGGTGAACCTGGCCAATGCCGTGGCGGGGACAGTGGTGGACAGAAACGGGGAGCGTGTCTGGGCGAGAGGAATCAGGGCGGCAAGGAACCAGATAATGGCAATTCAGGAGGCCTCGGTGACGGAAGAGAAGGGGGCACTGGCTGTGTGTCTGGACACGATGCTGGAATATGAAGGCATCAGCAGGGACACTCAGTTTCTGTTAAGCAGAGGGGAGGATGTGATACAGATTCTGGAGGAGAACCTGATGGATGCTACCGTACTGGACCTGAAGGGCTGCGGCCTGGACACGGTGCTCTACTATGTAAATATGGACATTCCGGTGCTTGCGCTTCTGGAGGACGGCTCTGCGGTGCTGCTGGTGGGATTTAACGAATACAATACAGGCATACTGAATCCCCTGACAGGAACAATTGACAAAATGGGGATGAATGATTCAGCAGCGTGGTTTGCAGAAAATGGCAATCAGTTTATTACGTACAGAAAGGCCGGATAGGGAATACTGTGTGCATCAGTTATTTTGAATCACTTCCTTGTGGACGGATAAGGCAAAATATGGTATACTATGCCGGAAAACGGTATGATACCAGGATAGATGCGGAACTGGAAAACAGCATCTGCCCAGGGAACGGGACAGATGCGGGACTGGAAAACAGCATCTGTTCCGTGGAGTACCCATAGAATTTACGGACGCATCATCTGGCGGCCGGAAATTCTATGCGGGAAGTGGTACGAAACGGGACAGATGCGGGACTGGAAAACAGCATCTGTTCCGTGGAGTACCCATAGAATTTACGGACGCATCATCTGGCGGCCGGAAATTCTATGCGGGAAGTGGTACGAAACGGGACAGATGCGGGACTGGAATAGGAGGTAGCGGATGTGAAGGCTGAGAAAATACCCTTATTGCTGGGAATCATATTAATTATCCTGCTGGCTTTTCTGATCGTATGGCAGGCAGATGTGCTGGGGGTATCGGCGGGCAGGCTGGAGCAGGATGCCAGAGAGAAACAGGAGATCGGAAACAGCTGGGAAATGGCACAGGCGGTCAATGACGATATGTGTGCCATGCTGTTTTATGACGAAGAGAAGGATGACTGTGCCTATTCGATTTATCTGAGCAGAGAAGGTTTCTCTTTTGGCTATTTTTTCAGGCAGGGCGGTTTTGATCCTTATATGGTAGAAAGTGTGAAGGGGATTGTATTTGAAGACAAAGGCATTGCGCTTCTTTCCCTGAATGAGGACGGCGTGTGCAGGATTGTGGTGGATAACGACACGGATGAGAAGGTTATCAGTGTGGATCCGGAGGAGCCCTTTGCCGTAGTGCTTCCGGTGGACTGCGGAGCGATTACCATGTATGATGCGCAGGAGAACATTGTAACGCTTTACGATACTTATACAGGGATCTGACTGGCGGTGGGAAAACCGGCGATGGCCGCAGCGATAAGAAAAGATATGAATAACAGCCCGGATTCCGACTGAGTCCGGGCTGTTCCGCCATGCATACCTTTCACAGTAAACCTCCATGCAAAAGGCCTACATGACAGGCCTGGCAGCACCACCCTGC
>CANDMH010000212.1 GCA_947385785.1 uncultured Lachnospiraceae bacterium | reverse complement strand
TGGCAAGCAGGCGCTCCACCACATTGGCAGGCATCTCTTCCAGGAAATCCGCCGCGTCGTCCGCCATCAAATTGTCGATGATACTGCCTGCTTCTTTGTCGGAAAGGGAAGTGATAATAAATTCCTGGGAATCCGTCTCCAGATAGGAAAATACATCTGCCGCCAGATTCTTCGGCAAAATACGAAACACCTTCAGCATGGCCTCCAGTTCCAGCTCTTCCATGAGGAGGGCAATGTCCGCCTCGTTTAAATCGGCCAGAAATTGACGGAGATTCGTATACTGTTTGGCGTCAAGAAGCCTGATCAGTTCCTCCAGTTCGATTCTTGTTTCCATAGCATTTCTCCTTATGTGGTTTTGTCTCCGGGCTGCAACTTCGACCGGGAAGAGGGTTGTCATTATTCTTTTTCTGACTCTTCATGCAAAACCACCACCTTTCAAAATGCTGTTTTTCATTGGCCTGATTGATTGCCAGTCTCTTACAATCGCTCAGGGACTTATCTGCCAACATCTATCATTTTAGTCTTCGATTTCCTCTTTGTCAATAAAATAAATATCCTTTTCCTGCACAAATTCCGCCTGCCCGTTGGTGGATTCCGCCACCTCCCGCCGCAGATGCTCCAGTTTCTGCGCGGGAACCTCCAGCTTCAGCACAATCCGCTCCCCATAGTCCGAAGAGACCGGCTCCAGCTTCAAATTTCCCAGCAGGTAAAGAATCTTGCCTATCCAGACGTAGTCCGTTGTGATCTGCACCAGATGCCCGCAGCACATCCTGCCGACCCGGCAGTTCTTCAGCCCCTCCTTCACCGCCTGGGTGTATGCCCGCACCAATCCCCCGGTTCCCAGCAGAACGCCGCCGAAATATCGGGTCACCACCACTGCCGCATCCCGAAGTTCCGCTCCCGTCAGCACCTCCAGCATGGGCCGCCCCGCCGTTCCGGAAGGCTCCCCGTCATCGCTGCAGCGCGTCAACTCCCCCCTGCTGCCAATGACAAAGGCATGGCAGTTATGCCTGGCGTCCCAGTATTTCTTCTTCATTTCCTCCACAAAGCCCGCCGCCTCTTCCTCGCTGGTGCATTTCCGCAGGGTGGCGATAAAACGGGATTTTTTCTCCACATATTCCCCCTCGCCGCCCTCCAGGAGCACACGATAGGAGTCCGATTTTCTGTCTTCCATGTAAACTGCTTCCATTCCGCATCTCTTCCGGCACCGCGCCGCCGGAATCCTGTTCCTTCCGGACAACTGCGGAAACTGCTCCCGGCAATTGCATACGCTACTCGTGAATACATTGCTTCCTGACAATAGCACCCCTTCTATAATATATGGCGTTCTCTGTTCGACATCGCAAAAGAGTTCACGCGTTATACAGTTTTAACCGCCAAATGTTTTCGACAATTCCTGAGTATAGATGCCTGCAGATGCTTTTTTATATTTTTCGCCCATATTCCCCCCCGGGAGCTGCCGCCAAACAGCCCATACGCTTCCTGAAATAACCCAATCCCGGGGAACATAACGGCTGAATTTATTGTATCATAATTTGTCCAAAATGTGAAACAATTATTAAGAAGGCAAAAAAAACTTTATTTACATATCTTTTTTTGGTATAATGTCTTAAATATGCAAAATATTTTGCTGCTTATGTTCCGGAGCAATACCTGTTTTTCTTAGGAACAGGCTTTCGCATCCGCAAATTATTTTTGCAGAAAGGTGGGCATATGAATTATGGAAAAAGAGGTGTCCGTGCAAAACAGAGGGCACTTAATTCTAAGTCAAAAAAATGGGGGCGCAAGCTGGGTGTCTCCCTGATCAAGCTGGGTCTGGCCGCCATGATCGGCATCGTAATCTGCGGCGTTTCGGCAGGTATCGGCGCGTTCAGGGGCATCCTGTCCTCCACTCCCGAAATCAGGCTCAGCGACGTGGTAGCTACCGGAGAAGCAACCATCGTCTACGATTGTGAAGGGAATGAAATAGACCAGTATGTCAGCATCAATTCCAACCGCATTCAGATCAACAACTGGGACCTGATCCCCAAACATCTGGGTGAGGCTTTCGTAGCCCTGGAGGATGAACGTTTCTACCAGCACAACGGCATCGACATCCAGGGAATCGCCCGCTCCGCCTATCAGTTCGTAATCACCATGGGCAAGGAAAAACAGGGCGCCAGCACCATCACACAGCAGCTGCTGAAGAATACCATCTTCACAAGCTGGACAGAAGAAAACAATAATATGATCAAGATGGTCAAACGCAAAATTCAGGAACAGAACCTGGCCCTGGCAATCTCCAAATACTATTCCAAGGAAGACGTCCTGCTTCGCTATATGAACGCCATCAACTTGGGGCAGAATACCCTTGGCGTAGAATCCGCTTCCCAGCGGTATTTCGGCAAGTCCTGCAGCGAACTGACCCTGTCAGAGTGTGCCGTTATCGCCGCCATCACCCAGAATCCCTCCGGCTACAACCCTTTGCGCTACCCGGAATCCAATAAAAAACGACGCGAGACCTGTCTGAATAAGATGCTCGAACTGGAGTTCGTCACGCAGGAGGAATATGACACGGCCATGGCGGACACGGATGCCGTATATGAGCGTATCAAAATCCATGATGCCGATTACCGTGTCAATACCAACACCACCTCGGGATCCTATTTTTCCGATGCCCTGTTTGAGCAGGTGCGGCAGGATCTGATCGATATCGCGGGTTATTCCGAGACAATGGCCGAGACTCTGCTCTACGCCGGCGGCCTGCGCATCGAATCCACCATGGACCCTGCAATCCAGGCCATTATGGACGAAGAGTTCACCAACCCGGAAAATTACCCGGAGAATGTAAAATGGTATCTGAATTACGCATTGACGATTTTCACGGCTGACGGAGAAAACCATAATTTCAGCAAGGAAAACATGATGAGCTGGTTCAAGGCAAACCAGGACAAGCGTTTCAACCTGATCTTCGGCTCCCAGGATGATGCCCATGCGGCGATTGCCACCTACCGCACGGCCATGCTTGCCGATCTGGGTGTCGCAGACGATGAAGATAACTATGTCGAGACCATCTCCATGACTCCCCAGCCGCAGGCCGCCATGGTCGTGGAGGATCAGTCCACGGGCTATGTAGTGGCTCTCGTGGGCGGACGCGGCGTCAAGGAAGGGAGACGTACTCTGAACCGGGCAACCAACGCAAAACGCTCCCCCGGCTCCACCTTTAAGGTACTGGCGGCTTTCGCTCCCGCCCTGGACAGCGCCGGACAAACTCTGGCTACCGTATACAATGATGCCCCCTTTAATTACGCCGACGGCACACCCGTAAGGAACTGGTACAAGGGCTACCGGGGCATCCAGCCCATCAGAGAGGGTATTCGGGAATCTCTCAATATCGTGGCCGTAAAGACAGAGACGGTCATCACCCCTCAGCTGGGTTACGATTATCTGATCAACTTCGGCTTCACCACACTGACAGACGGCGTATGGCTCAAAAATTCCAATGGGGAGGAAAAATTCTTCACGGACATAAACCAGACACTCGCGTTGGGGGGCCTGACCAACGGCGTCACCCCCTATGAGCTGACTGCCGCTTACGCCGCTATCGCCAACAGCGGCACTTATGTGACGCCCAAGCTCTACAGCAGGGTCACCAACACGGACGGCGATGTGCTGTTAGACAATACCAACCCTGCCTCCAGACAGGTCATCAAGGAAACCACTGCCTATCTGCTGACGGATGCCATGGTGGACGTGGTAACAACCGGTACCGGCACCGCCTGCAATTTCAACCGCGATATGGCCATCGCCGGAAAGACCGGTACCACCACCGACTACTGGGACGTATGGTTTGCCGGCTTTACTCCCTATTATACCTGCGCTTCCTGGGCAGGATATGACAATAACGTAGAGATGAGCCGCTCCACCGGCAACCGGGAAGACCATGTGGCAAGGGATCTGTGGCGTGCCGTCATGTCCAGAATCCATGAGAACCTCCCCAACGAGCAGTTCACCAGGCCTCAGGGGATTGTAAGCGCCACCGTCTGTACCCAGTCAGGCAAGATGCCCATCCCCGGTGTCTGTGAGACACGCACGGAAATATTTGCGGAGGGCACTGTCCCCACGGAAAACTGCACGGTGCATTACAGCGGAGAGCTCTGTGATTACGACCATATTCCCGCGAGTCCGAACTGTCCTTTCAAAGTAATAGGCACCTGTCCCCTGCCCCTGCAGGAGGATCCCGCTTTGCTGTCAGGCTCATCCGCGGGCTACACCGAAAATCCTGACGGTTCCGTAACACCTGCCGAACCTGCCGGTGCCCTGCACTGCCAGCATGACGACGCTTTCTTCGCCAATCCGGATTACCAGACCATCCTTGACGCACAGGCCTGGGAGATCCAACAGG
This sequence comes from uncultured Lachnospiraceae bacterium, assembly GCA_947385785.1. Taxonomy (GTDB): domain Bacteria; phylum Bacillota; class Clostridia; order Lachnospirales; family Lachnospiraceae; genus Acetatifactor. The sequence continues at coordinate 1,297 of CANDMH010000212.1, read as the reverse complement.
AAAAGATTGCTGCCGGCATATACAGCAATCCCGATGAGGGCGGCGATGAGGAATAAACACGCTCCCCTGAAAGACAAGAACGACGAAGAGGAACGAGACACGCTCCCCTGAAAGGCGAGGGCAGCGAAAAGGAATAAGACACGCTGCCCTGAAAAACGAGGGCAGCAAAGAGGAATGAGGCACGCTGCCCTGAAGACGGACATACGGGCTGAATACAGCTTGAGCAGCCCTTAAAGATGTGTCCCGGAAAGGAAGTATAAATGATCAGAAATATAATATTTGATATCGGTAATGTACTGACGGACTTCCGCTGGAAGGAGTTTCTATCGGACAAGGGTTTCAGTGAAGAAATGACGGATCGGATTGCCAGGGCATCTGTGCTGACACCGCTCTGGGATGAAGTGGACAGAGGTGTCTGGGACATCGAAAAGCTGATGCAGGAATTTATCCGAAAAGACCCGGAGATCGCTTCAGAGCTTCGTCTGGCCTTTGGTAATGTAAAAGGAATGGTGACAAAACGTGACTATGCAATCCCCTGGATACAGCATTTAAAGGCACATGGGTATAAAGTATACTACCTGTCCAATTTCTCCGTCAAGGCATATGAGGACTGTATAGACGCTCTGGATTTTATCCCTTACATGGACGGCGGCATATTATCCTATCGTGAGAAAGTGATCAAGCCCGATGCTGAAATCTACCGTCTTCTACTGTCCAGATATTCGCTGAACGCGGAAGAAAGTGTGTTTATTGACGACACTGAGAAAAATGTGGATGCGGCAAAAGCGCTCGGTATTCACGGAATCTGCTTCAAAAGCAGAGAACAGGCGGATGAAGAACTGAGGCAGCTGGGGGTAGAGAGCTGAAGACAGTTCCTTAGAAACTGTCAGGTAATCACTGCTGCAACCTGTTTCGGGCATAAGCCCGGAACTTATGCCCACAAAAACAAATGTATTTGCTCCGGCGATTTTACACAGAGCAAATACAGCCATCTGAAAGTTCCTGGAAAAGACCGGAAACAGCCGGTATCGGCCACATTCTCTTATGAAACCAGCTGGCTGCTTTTCGGCTTTTTCTCTTTCAAATATTCTCTCAGGACGATATTTATGTATTGTGAAAATGACCTGTCATCCTCTTCCGCACGCCTTCTGATTTCATCAATCAAGTCTCCGTCAAGCGTAATGCTTACTTTTCTCTTTAGTGGTTTCATGGTATGACTCCCTTTTTACAATTACTATATCATTTTGTGCGATTTTATATTGAATTATCGCATAAAGTAGGATAAAGTAGGATGAGA